>CAWFRD010000021.1:0-29875 GCA_963818165.1 uncultured Alphaproteobacteria bacterium | reverse complement strand
GACTCTCGCCTGGACCCAGTCGCAAGTGCAGCTACGCCACTTTGGAATCAGTCCGGGCCTAGCAAATATGTTCCAGCGTCTTGCGGGACACCTCATCTACTCGGCTCCTGTCCTAAGACCTTCCTCCGACGCCATCGTTCGGGGGGCCGGCGCGCAATCGGGGCTCTGGCCACTGAGCATTTCCGGCGACCTGCCCATCGTGCTGCTGCGCATCGCCGACGCCCAGCACCTCTACGTCGCCCGGCAATTGCTTCATGCGCACGAATATTTGCGGATGAAGCAGTTCGCCTTCGATCTCGTAATCCTCAATGAGCGCTCGTCTTCCTATGTACAGGACCTTCAGATCGAGCTCGAGACGCTGGTGCGGCAGAGCCGATCCCTGCCGCAGTTCGGCGTGGAAGGACCTCCTGGCCGCGTTTTCGTACTTAGAGCGGACCTGATCTCGACGGAGACATGCGCCTTTCTCGCGTCAGTGGCGCGGGCGGTGTTCGTGGGAGAACGAGGGCGTCTTTCCAATCAGCTTGATCGTGTTCCGGATCGCAGAATTCCTTCCCGACCACATCCGAAGCGGGCGGCCCTCGCTTCCCAGCCGAAGGCCGCGCCGTCTGTGCCGAACCTCGAGTTCTTCAATGGTCTCGGCGGCTTCGCTGAAGACGGACGCGAATACGTAACGATCCTCGGCCCTCGTCAGGCGACGCCGGTCCCCTGGATAAACATTGTCGCCAATCCCGCCTTCGGCTTTCAGGTGGGGACCGAAGGCGGCGGCACCACCTGGTCGGTGAACAGCCGCGAGAACCAGCTTACCCCCTGGTCGAACGATCCGGTCACCGATCGTCCGGGGGAGGCGTTCTACGTGCACGACGACGATACTGGTACCCTGTGGAGCCCTACTGCCCTGCCCATCCGCGACGAGGCGGGCAGCTACGTAGCCCGCCACGGGAGGGGATACAGCCGGTTCGAGCATACGGCGCACGGGATTGCGCTCGATCTCCTGCAATTCGTGCCACTCGACGATCCGATCAAGATCTCGCGTCTCAAGTTACACAATATGTCGAGCCGCAGCCGGCACCTATCGGTGACTGCCTATGCCGAATGGGTTTTTGGTCCATCGCGGACCGTCTCGACTCCGTTCGTTACGACGAAAATTGATCCCGTGACCGGCGCGATGTTCGCGTGCAACGCGTGGAACGCGGCTTTCGGATCTCGGGTCGCCTTCGCCGATCTGAGGGGATATCAAACGGACTGGACGGGTGACCGGCGGGAGTTCGGTCAAACGGACTGGACGGGCGACCGGCGGGAGTTCATTGGCCGCAACGGCACCCTCGCGAGCCCCGCGGCGCTCGCCGGCGCGACCGCGCTATCCAAAACCGTGGGAGCAGGCCTCGATCCCTGCGGCGCCCTGCGGACCACCATCGAGCTCCCACCGCACGACACCGCCGAGGTCGTGTTCTTTCTTGGGCAGGCTGCGAGCGCGGAAGACGCGCGGAGCTTGATCGCGCGCTATCGCGCGACCAATCTTGACACCGTTCTGTCCGATGTCGGCCGGTATTGGGAGGATGTCCTCGGCGCGGTCCGGGTGAAGACGCCCGACAGGCCCATGGACATCATGCTGAACGGCTGGCTCCTCTATCAGACGCTCGCCTGCCGTATCTGGGCCCGCTCTGCCTTCTATCAGGCGAGTGGTGCCTACGGCTTCCGCGATCAGCTTCAGGATGGCACGGCGCTCGCCGCCTCCCGACCGGAAATTACGCGCGAGCACTTGCTGCGAGCGGCGGGACGGCAATTCGTTGAAGGCGACGTTCAGCACTGGTGGCTGCCGCAGTCGGGGCAGGGCGTGCGCACGCGCATCTCCGACGACCACGTGTGGCTCGCCTACGCCACCGCCCATTATATCGACGCGACCGGCGACGTGGCCGTCCTGGATGAGGTGGTTCCTTTCCTGGAAGGCCCGAGGCTCACTGTGGGCGAACACGACAGCTTCTTCCAGCCCACCGTTTCCGACAAAGCCGCCACGCTGTTCGAGCACTGCGCGCGCGGGCTTGACCAAAGCCTCACATTCGGCGTCCACGGGGCGCCACTGATGGGTACGGGGGACTGGAACGACGGCATGAACCGCGTCGGCGAACGTGGCGAGGGTGAGAGCGTCTGGCTCGGCTGGCTTCTGCACTCGACGCTCACCGCATTCGCTCCGCTCGCCGATCGACGCCACGAAACAAGCCGCGGAGCCACTTGGCGAGCGCAAGCCGCCGCCCTCGGAGGCTCGCTCGAGCGTGAGGCGTGGGACGGAGACTGGTATTTGCGCGGCTGGTTCGACGACGGTACGGCGCTTGGCTCGGCGACAAGCGAGGCGTGCCGGATCGATTCGATCGCGCAAGCTTGGGCGGTGATTTCCGGGGCCGCGGACAGCGAGCGCGCCGCCCGCGCCATGGCGGCGGTCGAGCGCGAACTGATCCGTGCTGAGGAAGGACTGGCGCTGCTATTCACGCCGCCGTTCGACCAGACGGGGCTCGATCCCGGCTATATAAAGGGTTATCCGCCGGGCATTCGGGAGAACGGAGGTCAATACACGCACGCCGCGCTGTGGTCGGTGATCGCCTTCGCGCGACTCGGACAAGGCGACAAGGCCGCGGGGCTGTTCTCTCTTATCAACCCCATTAACCACGCCCGAAATCGCGCGGGTGTGCAGCGCTACAAGGTGGAACCCTACGTCGTTGCCGCCGACGTCTATGCAAATCCGCGCCACGTTGGGCGCGGCGGCTGGACGTGGTACACGGGCTCCGCGGGATGGATGCAACGCGCGGGCATCGAGAGCATCCTCGGACTGCGCCTTCGGGGTTTGGTTCTGCATCTGGACCCGTGCATCCCCGAGGCCTGGCCGAGCTTCGAGATGATGGTCCGGTACCGCTCCGCGCGATACGAAATCCTGGTCGACAACTCCGGCGGCGCCGGCCGAGGCATTGCCTCCGCCCAGCTAGACGACACCGTGATCGTGGAGCGGCCGTTGCGCGTGCCGCTGGCCGACGACGGCATCACACATCGTTTACGTGTGTGGCTGGGGTGATCGGTGCGAGGGACGCCAACAGTGCATGGACTACTGCTTGCGCCAATAGGCCGATTGCAGCTCCACGATGGCGCGAGGTCCGTGGCGCCCGCTAGGCTCTTGGCCAAGTCGAAGCTCGCATCGACATTGCGCCGGGCGATGTGGACGACCTTGCGGTTGACGCAGCAGCACCTTAAACGGCAGCGTCGAAGGATCTCGCGAACGTCGTCAGGATGTGTCGAACGCATCCAAAGAGCGGCGGGTCTTTGTCATCCGTCATGCCGTTGGGAACAAATATCGTACGTGCAGGTTTACCGTATGAGCGCCTCACCCAGCATGTTTGTCCACCCCGCATGTTTGCGGGTGACGCTTGCTCGCATAGACGAGACGGAAAAGTGACATGTCGTGACCTCGCAAAGCACCCTGGCGCCGACTTGTCAGTGTATCCGCTAATGACCGAAAGCCGTCCGACAAGTAGGACGTGCTCGGGGAAGACGCCAAGGGCTGCTCTTGGCACTTAGCAGAACCTACTCTGAGGCAAACTGCTGATTGTCATCGATAGCCGCAAGTGTCTCAGCATGGTCGCCGCACCGAAGCTTGAAGGAACTCGGTCGCGGAGCTGTCGATAGCAGCGGTCTGACCAGGGTTCAGGCCAATCCGCACGCCACCGGTTGACTTGGCTTCGACGTCGTCAGCATTCCAGATCACCACCTGGACATTGCACTGACCATTGCCTGTCACGAAGAAGGCGATGACGTGCTTGTTGCCAACGGTCTTGAGAATAGGCTCATGAGCCCGGACAGGTCCTAAATTCTGCACCATCTCATCGGCGCTGGTGGGGGTGCTGACAGCGGTGAGAGCGACGATTGCGCCAGCCGCTGCGAATTTCAGGAAGTTGCGAGTGAGCGAGAACATCGTGGCGTCTCCTTCGATTACCCGCTCAAGACCATCTTGAGCATGAAAGAGACATAGGCGCTCTTCTGGATTCACAATGTGACAATTCCCACAGCACTGACAGGGGATCTTACATAGTTTGCTAGTCGCGAGATGACACCTCGCGCGATGTAAAGCGAAAACATCGGGAAGGAGCCCGGTTTTAGCGAGCCGGGCTTCTTTTTACCTGTTAGTCGCCGGGGCCGTGAAAAGGGCAAATAGGTCCGCTTTTTAGGAGGGTTACTCAAGTGGCTGCAAGCGCCCGGCGGCAAACCTATGGCCCCGGTCATCAACATCATGGACGCTCTCAAGCAGAGCATGCAAAAGCAGGGGCAGGTGGTCGCTTTTGCTCGTCCGGCGCGGCTTGCCAACAACAACGGCAGGCCCGATGGCTACCGGGTTCACGAGGCGTCGCGGCAGAGCTCCTGAGCTCGGCGAGGAGGTCCATCCGGCAGGCTCGTTCGCATCGCGCTCGCGACCGCGCTGCTCGGGGTCGGCGAGGCTATCTGCTCGCTTGCCGAGGCAGTCTTGCCCGCCGCGTGAGGGCGAAGCGTCGAAGGTAGGGATCCCGTTCAAAGAGTCCGCTAAGCGCCACAAGCGGACATCGGCTAAGGGACGTATCTGCTCAGCACACGCTCTGTAAGAGCCTCACACGCTTCACCTGCGAAGGGGAAAGCACCGCGTAGAGCGTCTTGCAGGGTGGGAGCCAGTACGATCTGCAGCCGTCGCCGAGCCCGTAAAAGCCGGGTTTTGACAGTCTGCGGAGGAATTTGCAGAGTCTCGGCCGTTTCCTCGACGCTCAACCCATCCACATCGCGCAACATGAATACAATCCGGAACGCCTCTGGCAGATCCGCTATGGCCTGTTCGAGAAGTCGGGCGACCTGGCCTCGCGCGGCATCGGCTTCCGGCGATGAAGAAGCGGCAGACCCTCCCATAAGATTCTCCCGATAGTCATCTATGAAAGCGATTGACTGCTCGCGCAGCACGCGGATTTTTCGTTGTGCCGACCTGCGCCGGCCGAGCGCTTCGTTTAATACAATACGCGTCAGCCAGGTGCTGAGAGAGGATGTCCCCACGAAGCTATCGATGGCGGCGAATGCCTTGAGGTATCCCTCCTGCATGGCTTCCTCGGCGTCGGCCCTGTCTTTCAGCACGCTCCATGCCGTCCGATAGAGACGCTGATTGTTGCGCCTGGTCACGACGCGCACAGCAAGCGCATCGCGCTGAGTTATCCGTCTCGCGAGTTCAAGATCGGTCAGAATCTCGTAGTCCAGCGCGACGCTTGCCATGGTTCTTATTGCGAAGCCGAAGCCGATTGCAACTGACTGTCGAGCTTCTCGGCATGCTTTTGGTGCGCCTGGAACACGCCCAGACCGCTTTGCAGCAACGCCTTCAGCTCGGCATTTTGTGCGTTCGGAATGAGTGTGTCGCTCAAAGCAGTATTGACCGCCTTATGATACGCCACCTCATTGTCCATATAAGCCTTGTCGAAAGCTGCTCCGTTCAGGCTCGCAAGCTTGCTGCGGGTAGCTTCCGCCTGCTTGGCGAGGCTTTGGCTGGTGGGATTGTCCTCCTGGCTCGACATTCAGTTTCTTCACCAACGCCAATGCCTGATTGTTCACCGCAGTATGATCTCCGACCATCTGTTCGGCAAAGTCGCGGACATCCTTGTTCTTTGATTTGTCCAAGGCTTGCTTAGCGGCGTCGATGTCGAGCTGTCCCGCGGTATAGGCGATGTGGGCGATTTGGGGATCGGTGGGTTTTGCCGCCTGGTCAGCCGCACTTGCGGCCACGGCGAACAGAATGGCGCCGGATAAAGCGCCGATAACAACACTTTTGTGCATGGTATGTCCTTTCGCAGGTAAGCGAAGCGCTCCGTCTTGCGGCGAAACGCTTCGCTCAGGCTCTCCGCCCCGAGCCTTCGTCCGGGGCAACGATCCATTAGATGGCGAAACAGGCAAAGAGGTTCCCGAGGGCGTTTACTAAATCGGCGCTACGGGCGGTTGCTCAATTGGCAGTTATGAAAACACAGGCCGAAGCCTTAGTGCCGCTGCGAACCAGCATGCCTTAAGGCGAGTTCTGAATCAGATGAGACGCGGTTTCGTAAGCGCGATCGCTGTTTTGCTCTGCCTCTTGGTGGTAGGCATGCTTGTCGGCCGTGAGAAATGCAGGCTTGGGAACGTCCGCTGGCAAATCTGCGCTTGGATGGGCATTCCACATGCCGGCGGACCCTTCCCATCACCGCAGACCCCGGACCACTAAACGCTGCCCAAACATTCAAGGACGAGCGTGCCGGCGACGCGTTGCTTAGCGCGAATCCATGGCACGTTAGGGCACTCCCTGGCAGTTTGAGGTGGCCGACGTGCCAATTGGCCTCGTCAAACGGTTCACCGGAACACAGGATGCTTCAGCCTCGCTTAGGGTTCTCGACGTAACCGGCGGTGACCTCGTCCTTGTGGGCGGCGAAGGCTGCCAGGACTTCGGCCTTCTCATGCTTCGGGACCTTGAAGAAATCTAGGGTCCGTCCGAGCTCCGCTGCGACCTCATCAAATTCTGCCGGGGAGATCTGGAGGTCCCGGTGGGCCTCCTCAAGGCCGAGCGGTGTCGTGCCGGGCTTGGTGGCCGTGAATTGGAATGGTCCACCCGAAACGTCGCAGACCCACAGCGTCCGCATAAACTTGAGGCCGGGTAGTCTTCCCAGATCCTTGGTGTGCCATTCCCGCAGCTGCGGGTTCTTGGACTTCTGGCCGACGATAGGGTTTTTCACGACGGCGTCGCTGAAGTGATCCACCACCGCCGCGATAGCGAAGACGCCGCCCAGCCGCTCGTACAGACTGTTCTCAGGCGTGGTTTGCGCCTGTGCGTACGCGTTGTCCGCCCCTGCTAACGTTATTGGGGAAGCGCTCAGCGCCAGCACTGCGACCATGCTTCGTCTTGTGATAGTCGAAATGTCCTGTGCCACTGCTCATCTCCTTAGTGATGCGACGGCTAAGGGCCGAGCATGCCCCAGCCGCTGGGTTGCGAAGTCCCTGAACATTGGATGGCACGAGGCCTCGATAGGTTCCCCCCATAGTGGTTATTAGCCCTGCCGTTTTGGAATACGGGGTCGGCGATCGAATTGGCTATCGAACTCCGAATGGCATTCTAGTCAGCCAATTTGCTCTGACCTTTGGCGTTGGACCGGTCTTGATGTCCGCTTTGGGTCAGAAGCGGACATTGGCCGATAGTTGAGGAAAGTCCGGTCTTCAGAGCGGACATTGCTGAGAGCCTGGGCGTAATAAGCACGTGCCCTAATTCAGCGTCCTTAGCTTTACTGCGGTGGCGGCGACTGTTTCTCATCCTGCTGGATGTCCGGGTCGAACACGGCCCAGCTTGGTGCGCTCGAAGTCCAGATTGTTATCGCTGGCCTGCCGATGTCGGGGTCATCCAGTGTGCCAGCGCGCACGCCGATCATGTGCAGCCGCGCCTCGCTTTGAGTGAATACAGGCGTCCCGCATGTCGGGCAGAATTGCCGGTGCATCAGATTACCGCTCGCGGCGTGGCTCGTGTAGTCCGATAACGCCCCCTCGACGTTTACGGCTTCGCTCGGGAAGAAGACGTTCACTGTGCCTGAACCCGCGCCGATATATTGGCAGTCGCGACACCAGCAGTGGCGTGCTGTGATCCGTTCCGCATCGATCTTGTAGCGTACTGCTCCGCAGCGACACCCGCCGGTGATGGTCATAGCGTCCTCTTTCTTTCGCCTTCGGCTTTCATAGCGCGTTCGCGCCTGTTGGGTCGGTCCGACCTATTTTCTAGCGTCTCTCTGCGCTCCAATGTTCGAGGGGAGCCCACACGTCGAACGGGTCGCCAGTGCGATCAAGCAGCGTCGGATCATCGTTCTCCGATTTGTTCACGCGCGTGGAGATGGTACATCGTCATTGGCTCTGACCGGAAGGTAATCGCGCGGGTCAGGTTCGAGACCGAGCCAGCGATCCCAGAGGGCTGAAGGATCGCGGGCAGTGAAATTCATTGCGCAAAAGGAGAGCCCCGCGGCGCGCCTGGAAAAGTGCCTTCCGACCTGCGCCGGGGGTCCGTAGGGCGAGGGGAGCTAGGGGGCTAATATCCCACTCACGGCCGAAGACCCGCCATCAATGCTTTAGTCACGGCCGGAGATGGGCCGTCAATCTCGGCCCAATCGTGCTTCTCGCGCCATTTGGGCCCCGGGCCACGCATATAGTGCAGCTCGGGGCGGTAGTCGTCGAACAACGCCTTGGTTAGCGCCTGCCACGCCGCGAAGCCCTTGGTCGGCGACATGTTGGGGGATTGAACCATTTCCCTCGACTTTGCCATTTCGCTTTTACCCCCGGTCACGCATTGTTACAGGGTGTTTCAAACAAACGATCATTTGAAATTCAAACACTCGTTTGTGACCAAAGAATGACGGGTGGGGTGTCGGAGAGAAAACATTGTGAGGCTGCCGCAGAGGGCTAGCGCCTCGCCGCATGATCCCGCGGTTGCATCGGCGCGCAGTCGCGCTTAAGCTGAATTCAAACACTTGTTTGAATTTTCAACTGGATCCGAATGTCCCGCCCGTCCGAATATACGCGCAACAGCATCGTGAAGGCCGCGGTCGCCCTGTTTGCCGAGCGGGGCTATGACGGCACGAGCATTCGGGCGATTGTCTCTAAAGCGCGCGTCAATCAGGCAGCGATCAACTACCATTTCAAGGGCAAGGAGGGGCTCTACTTCGAGGTGCTCAAGATCGCCTTCGAGGGCTATCTACGCCTCGACAATTTCGATCCCGAGCGGCTTAAGGACATGCCGCGCGAGGAAGCCCTGCGCAGCTTTGTGCATCAACAGCTGCGTCCTCTTCTTGCCCGCGATCAGATGAGCCGATACATACGCATCTTCGCTTGGGAGAACGTCCGTCCCAGCAAGGTGCTGACCAATTTCGTCAAGACGGGCGCCATGCCGTTTCTCGCCAGCGCCACCGAGCTCGTGCGGCGTTTCCTTCCACCCGGAACTTCGGACCATGACGCCATGTGCGCCGCCATCTCGCTCATGGGTCAATGCAGCGTGTTCGTACGCAATCGCGAGCAGTTCGCGCAGCCGCCGTTCAACCTGAAAATCGACGAGGCCTTCGTTGCGCGGCTGACCGATTTCATCAGCACGTTAGCCCTGAAGGGTATGGCGCAAGAGCCCACTCACCGCGTGAGCTCCTTCATGGTGGCGACGCAGCTGTTAGCCTCTGCAGGTCTCCCGCTGCTGGCCGAAGAGGTGGAGGAGGTGGCCTTACAGGTTGATCGACTAACCTTATCAGCCAAAAACAAAGGCCCCTGAATGGGGCCCGCTGGTACAGCGACGCCGCTGGCACGGACGGCGACGATATTCAGCTTGAATTGGCGACGGTTGCGATTTGCGCTCACTCTTCGTTGGGTGCAGGCGGAGGAGGTGGTGGTATTACTTCTTCCTCATGTCCGGCACGTCGGGTTAGGCGCATCCGTGTAAATGTCTTTGTCGCCTACGGGTGGTGGTGGAATGACTTCTTTATCCTCGGAAGGAGGAGGTTGCTGCCCGTTATCGGCGCCCGGTGGGTCCTGGCCCTGCGGGATGCTTTTCTCAGGCTGGTCATTCGCGCCAGCAAATCAAGCCTCAAAGGCGGACGGTACGATCAGGCTAAGGGTCGCCCACAGTGTTACCGTTGCGTATGACCTTCGCATGGCACGTCCTTGCAGAAGGTGAACTAAGGTCAGCCCACGCGGGGCAGTTAGAAGCCGAACCAAATGCTGAAGCCCGGACGGTAAAAGGGCCGATAATAGTAGGGGTAACCGCCGTAGTAGGGATAGCCGTACCAGCCCCGCCCACGCCGCCCACGCCAACGCCGTCCACGCCCACGCCAACGCCGACGCGCTTCTGCCGGTGTGCTGGTTGCAGCGTTTATGGCAGTGACCAGCGTGGTTAAGCCGACTGTAGTTCCGACCGTCGTTCCCACCGCGCTGATGGACCACAACAATGCGATGGCCACGGCCGCGACAGTTTGAGCCAATAGCTTAGTTAGGTGTTTCATTCCGCTCACCCTCCCTTCAAATCCGGCTGCATGCAGCCTCCAGGGTGTAGCGACGGCCGCTCCGATTGACGGTAGACGCCGCATCGCTTGAGCGCAAACGCCGCCCCTAGCGACTTGGTTCCGGAAAAAGCGGAACGGATAGCGACCGCAAGACCGGAGCGCGCTTAGGGCTCTTCTCGCGCATGACGACGAGTTTGGCCTGAACTATGCCGGGGCCTCTGTTAGCTGTTGGGTCGGGTTGAAGACTAGCGGACAGCTTCCTACATCCTTTTCACCATACGCGGTCGAAGGGCGCCAGTATTGTGTAACGCGTACCTGAGTAGTCGTCCCGGCCGTAGCGAACGCGGGGCCCCTGTCCGGACAGGGGCCCTTTGTCGTTTAGCGCGTTACTCGCTCGCCAGCACGTCACACGGTCCGGCCTCTACCTCCTCGACGCTTTCTAGGAGCTTGGCCGCGCGTCCTCCATCATCGTCGTTGCTGCGCGTGGGGTATAACGGGCCTCAAGGCGGGGCTATACGCGGCGGGTTATCACGTTGCGGTCTAGTAACGGAGTGCGGCTGATGACAACACAGCAAGAATTACTGTTCACCGATCTTAACGCGCTAACCGAGGATCAGATTGAGGCGGGCCTCGCGGCAGGAGTATGGCGGGAAAACCGGCCGTTCGTAGAGCAGTATCTTGATCAGATTAGGTTGAGCCGCGCCGACGCGGCGGCATCGGCGCAAGGCTTAGAGGCCATACGGAGCGTTGTGGATGACGCGCGGGCAGCCAATTTTAGAGGTACGATAGCTCTCATATTCGCGGCAGGGGCAATGCTGGCAGCGATGGCCGCCGCGTTCATCGCGTTTCTGGCTCTGAGCGGCGTGACGATCTCGTGGTGATCATAGCGAAGAGGCCCGACGTGCCGAGTGCCCTGGGCTTCGCGCCGAAAGACGGAGACCATAGCTGGTCCTTTGGGTCATGAGAGAGGACATTTAAACGCGGATCAGCGATGTCCGCTTTACCCCCAAGAGCGGACATTCTCAGCGTCAGCATCAATGCCTGCAACGTGCCAGAAGCTGACTTCCCCACAGAACTGCGCTGAAGAAAGGCCAAAAATCCACGCGAAAGCCAGAGACACGGCGATCACCAGCAACAAAAGAGCGCGGTCTTCAAGGCTTGGCACGCGGCCCTCCCAGGTCGCTCCGCCATGGCGCAAACTAGGATATATCTGTGTCAGCGGCGGTCGAGCGGAAAAATTGAGGCGCTCCGATGTCGGTTATGGGTCATTAGCCGACATGGTAGGAGGGCATCAGGAGATTTCCACTTTAGCCTGCAAACCGGACATGCCGAGCTTCTGTCTCGGTGTCCCTTAAGTCCAGAAGCGGACTTACGCCGTCCCATTGCGGAGCTGCTCAAAAAAGAATCGCAACATTTCGCGGGAAGCATCGGGACCGTGCGGGTCTGTATAGGTGCCATCATCGCTACCGCCGGACCAGGCATGACCGCTTCCGTGGACGAGCCAATGCTCCACCACCGCAGTGCCGGTCTTGTCTCGAGTGATCGCGCGGGTATAGGTCCGGCTCGCCTGCGATCGGGCTTTTACGCGCTCCGCGCTGTCACCGCCCTTGGTGTGCGCCTCGACGATCCTTGCAGCATTCGACGGATGGACGATGTGATCGGCATCGCCATGGAAGACGATGGTCCGCACGCGAAGGGTGCCATCTGAATTGGGGCGCGTTTTCCGAGGGTGGCGTTGCAGCGCGGGATCGCCCCGCATCGCCGCAAACCCGGTCGCAATGTCGGTGGCGGACCGGTAAGGCAGGCCGGAATGAACGCCAACGGCAGCGTAAACCTCAGGATAGGTCGCTGCCATCACGCACGCCATGGCACCGCCTGCGGAGAGGCCTGCTACGAACACGCGCTGCGGATCGATATCGTGTTCTGCGATAATTTCGCTGGTGATTCCGGCGATGATGGAAGGCTCGCCAGCGCCCCGAACTTGATCCTCCGGTTTGAACCAATTCCAACAGAGCGATGGATTGGCGCTCTTGCACTGGCTTGGATAGGCAACGAGAAATCCATGCTCCTCGGCCAAAGCATTCATGCGGGTCCCTGCGGCGAAGTCGTCGGCATCCTGCGTGCCGCCATGCAGCATGACGACCAATGGACGGCGTCCGCCGGCATGGTGACCGCTCGGAATATAGAGCTTGTAGCTTCGCCTCCCGGCAGCACAGGCATAGGACCGCGCTAAGTATTGAGCGCCGTTGGGGATCTCGAGAGGCTTGCGCGGCTTAACGCGCGCCAAACCATCGAAACCGAAGCTAGGGAGTTTCGACCGCCCGAGCGTTGCGGCAATATCTACCACCTGCCAATCCGCCAGCGCCGGGTGAACGGCCTCAGTAGTTGTCGCATTCGCGGTGATATCGATTGTAAGTGGCTCGATCTCCCGCACCTCGGCAGCCTGTTCGTCCTGAAGCTCGGTCGGTCCTCGACCCAGCAGCAGGGCGCTTTGAATGACGCGCGTGGCTTCCATCAGCTGTTGAGCGCGTGTCAATTTCGTTGCCGCTCGCATGGCGGCCGCAAAATCCATGGTCATGTCTTGGTTCCTCTGGAGGAGATAGGGATGCCTGGCGTCAGCGAATGCGATCGGCTAACGCGTTCTTGATTTCCTTGGTGGCATGAAGGGCACCCAACACAGTGATCGATTCGATGGTCGCCAAGGCAAGTTCTGGCGACACATCTGGGGCAATACTGGTGAGCCCAAGCACCTTGATGTGCAGCTTTTCACCGGCCGCCCTTGCCGCCTCCAAATCCGCGCGGGTGAAGTGGCGGAGTCCGAGTTCCAGCGTATGCCGCACAATCGACTTCTTGACTTCCTCGGCATGGGCCGCAAGCCGGTTGCGTATAGCGGTCCGAATGAAGTCGGTACGGTTGGAATAGAAACCTTCCTGCACCAGCAGATCGATGTGGCCGAGGTCAACATAGCCAAGGTTGATCGTGATCTTTTCTGTCTCGCTCGCTCTGTCGCGGAGCCGATAAATCGCGGCGGCCATTATGCCCTCCTCCATCTACGTGGATGGTATGTGGATGTTCGAAGCGAGATTTCAAGGCCAGCCGTAGGGCCATGAAGTTGAGCCACGGCGAAGTGACAGATATCCGCTTTGGTCAGACGCGGACATTCGCTCCATCAGCCGGCATGTCCGCTTCGTGCCACTGCCAATAGCGGACATCACCATAGGGGCGCACGCTGTTAACTTACCGGCTGCGCCTCCGGGAATTTCCATGAGCCGCTCAGGATTTCGGCGCGCGGGCGATAGAGGCGCACCATATAGTTCCAGCCCGGCATGGTTGGCAGACAGTTCGGGATCTTGCCGTCACGGCCGCCGAACTGGACGGCGATGGACCCGTCTTCGCTCTTCTTCGCGGTGATGTTGTTGAGTGAATAGGCGTCGAAAATGTTTGGCTCGAAATAGACCGTTGTGGATTTGAAGCACCTGGAAATCGCGTTATCCCGACTGTTCCTCTACAGGAATGAAAGCTGAAGTTTCGGGGGGGAAGGGAGGTTCGCATGGCTCGCAAGCGAGAGCTAATCAACACGGGGAGAGACAAACGATACGTCAGGCGAAATGAAAAGGGCCAGTTCAAGGAATCGGACGACGTAGGGCGTTCTTTGTCGCAGGATGTTAGGCGAACAGCCAAAGCGGTCGTCAAGTCGGGACAAGGCGATAAAGGCGACCAAAAGCGGAACTAACCCTACGTTGGGTCGCTTCGCGTCAATAGTCGAACAATTATGCTTGGTGTGAATACCTAGCATCAGAGCGCCACAACTGAGTGGTCGCGCTTACTTGTTCATCGCTTTCATGACGGCACCCACGATCCCGGTAAGGATCGCACCACCACCCGCGCCGCCAATGGCATCACCGAGAAGGCCGCCCAGTGCTCCGCTCGCAGCAGGGTCAGCACCCGCAGCGCCGCCAAGGAGGCTACCAAGAAGCGTACCTCCAGCGACACCGCCGACCGCACCGCTAATGATCTTAGGCAACTGGCTCATCGCCACGTTCTGCAAGACCGCACCCACAGCTTGACCGCCGAGGATGCCAGTAACAATCTGAACAATAATCGGAAGTATCGTTTCCATGTCGTAACCCCCCTAAAATGCCGGAACAAGTCGTCCGCAGCGGTCAATATAGCGGGCCGTCCCATGCGAGCAGTCAAGTTCAAAGATACGACGTCCCCCGGTAAAAAAATGGGTCTATCGGTACTACGCGGATTTCCCGGAGCCGGGGCAATGTTCGCGATGGGTCAAAACGGGCATCGGCGAGCGGATCAGGAGGTGCCCGCTTGACCCCCGAGAGCCGACATATTCAGCGTCGAAATCGATGTCGGCAATGTGCCATTAGCAGACATCAGGCGGCCGCCGTGCTGCATTTGACTTCCTCACTTCCGTGCAAGTTGGAATGACATTAGTCTGTCGCACTGGTGAACGAAATCGAAGGCTGGATTCTAAGAGGAGGAGTGTCATGGCGCTGCGTGTCGTCATCGCCGCCGTTTTTCTTTTAAGCACCTCGGTCATAGCAGCTGCCCAGGCGCAGGTTGGCCAGACAGAGCCGCAAGACCAGATGAGCGGACCATCGTGGATCATGCCCCCATACGCCAAGAGTATGCAGCCGATGATCAACGGTGCTTGGCGATGAAACGGTCGAACACCTCTTGTAGACTATCGAGTTGGTCCTGCTCGACAGCCTGGCCGGTCGGAGAATCTCGCGCGATTTTCCCCGCAACCCCGCTATAGAGACACCCCTGCGGGGAGCGCGACGCTATGATTAAAGAGGGGCGGGCGGGGCAAGACTACAAGACCTACCAGCTGGTTGGCCTTTTGCTTGGGCCCCTCGCGTTCGCGGCACTTTACCTCAGTCCCACGCCCGCCGGACTTTCGGCTCCCGGCTGGGCCACGGCGGCTCTTGCGGTATGGATGGCGATCTGGTGGACCACCGATGCGCTGCCCCTTTTCGTTACGGGGCTCCTGCCACTCGTATTCTTTCCT
Source organism: uncultured Alphaproteobacteria bacterium (assembly GCA_963818165.1). GTDB lineage: Bacteria > Pseudomonadota > Alphaproteobacteria > Rhizobiales > Methyloligellaceae > Methyloceanibacter. Next base: position 14,824 of record CAWFRD010000021.1, on the reverse strand, counting down.
CTGCTCGGCATCGCGAATATCGGCACCGCGGCGGCACCCTTCGCCGATCCGGTCATATTCCTCCTGCTGGGAGGCTTCCTCATCGGGCTTGCGGTCGAACGTTGGAATCTGCATCGGCGCATCGCCTTTCACGTCATCCTTCGCGTCGGTAGTCGGCCGCTCAATCTGCTTGCCGGGGCGATGCTCGCGACCGCAGCGATCAGCATGTGGATCAGCAACACGGCGACCACGATCATTATGCTGCCGATCGCCATTTCGCTCATCAGCGGCGTCTTGCCGCCTGAACGGACTTATGGACGCGACGGAACCAATTTCGCGGCGGCAATGACGTTAGGTGTCGCCTATGCGGCATCTATCGGCGGCATGGCGACCCTAATCGGCTCGCCGCCGAATGCACTTGCGGCAGGCTATCTCGCCCAAACCTTCAAAGTTGAGGTAAGCTTTGCCGAATGGATGGCAATCGCCTTTCCTATTGCTGCAGTGATGCTGGGATTAACGTTTTTAGTTTTGAGCCGAATCGTTTTTCCCTTCTCCGCGCTTGCGGCCCCCGAGGCTCGTTCCGTTGTCGATCTGTTGCAGCCCATGGGCCGAATGAGCGCGCCAGAGAAGCGCCTGGCTTTGCTTTTCGCTGTCGTTGTCGCTTGCTGGATCTTGCATCCATTCGTTGGGGATCAAATCGGTTTTAAGATAAGCGATACCACTGTTGCGGTAGCTGGAGCCATCGCACTCTTTGTTGTTCCGGCCGATTGGCGAAGCCGCACCTTCCTTCTCGACTATTCGACCGCTCGCAAGACGCCATGGGATATTTTCATCCTGTTTGGCGGCGGATTGAGCCTCGCGCAAGCGATGGAGAGCTCAGGCCTTGCAATCTGGATCGGCAACGGCCTCTCATTCCTGCATGGAATGCCCGTTATCGTTCTCGTTGCTGGCGTCTCCCTGCTCCTGGTATTCATGACCGAGTTAATAAGCAACACAGCAGCGACGGCGGCGTTCTTGCCCATTGCCGGAAGCCTTGTGATTGGAGCGGACGCCGCTCCAGTGTTGGTCGGCGTAGCAGTCGCGCTCGCTGCCTCCTGTGGCTTTATGCTGCCCGTCGGCACGGTTCCCAACGCGCTCGCGTTCGGTACGGGTTATATTGCCCTGCCGCAGATGGTCCGCGCGGGCGTCATGTTGGATCTGCTTGGCGCGTCCGTGATCACTGGTGGTATCGCACTTGCTGCGCCATTTATCGCTCAGTGAGGATTTGTCCTTGCGAGCGCGGACCTGCCATGTCCAATTCACCCCCAGGAGCAGACATGTCGGCTAAGTGCTAATAGCAGACCTCGCGAGGATCGAAGGCCTGGCTAGGCATCGTTTTTAGTTATGGCGTGATGATGTTGAACAGAATGGTATAGGTGTCCCAGTAGACCAAGGAAGTCGGTAAAGCCTCCTCGGCCAACAGACACTCGACTGAACTATTCAGGTAGGATGGCGCCTCACTCTGCCATTATCCACACCAGCGCTGCTGCTGCGGCTGCCAGACCAAGCCATGGCCAAACATAGTTCATCATCGCTCTCCGAGAAAAAGCCCTGCTAGGGCAACGCGGGCTGAGTTGAACGAATCCTAGGCTCTCCCTGGGCGGGAAAAGCTGAAAGCAATGTAGGGTATAAGTCGGGTGAAGCAAAAGGGCGGCCGCCAAAAGTCAGCCAGGGGGGCCGGCGCTGAGTTCTTATTCAGGAATCTTGAGCCCCAGCTCGACGGCCTTCTCGCGGACCTCTGCTTCGGTGCGCCTCAGGAAGGTGGCAATGTGGGCGACAGTGCGCCCGTGCTCGAGCCTGTTTTGAAGCGAGAACAGTTCCTGCTTGGACCACTCTTTGCTGTCCTTCAAATTAGGCTGTTCCGTCATGCGACCCACCCCAATTCTCGGGCCTTGTCGTTTGCAAGCCTCCAAGCTTGAGCAGAAACTCCGCCTGTGTCATTGGCGCGCTACTATCATCCGTGCTCGTGAATTTCTAATGCGGCGCATCGAGATCGAAGCTCTGTAGCATCCGGCTGCAAAGCTCTCTTGGGTCTCTCACGCCGGCATCGGCCAAATCCATCAGCTTTTCTGCTAGGGCTTGCTGCACTTCTGCATCTTTATCCCAATCACGATCGGGATCGTGCGCCTTGAGAACTTGGCAAACGTCTCTCAAGGCTTGTTCAAGAGCAACCAGGGTCGTCTCATCGTGATGTTTCTGTGGGGGTTGAGAAGCCATTGGCTCCCTCTTTGCGTTGCAGGCGAGAGCGCGAGTAGCTCTCAGTCACCGATGCCTGTTGTGACCTTTGACCGGTGATGAGATGAGGATGGCACATCTCTTGCTGCGAGTCTGCATACAAGTCAACTCTGTGGAACGGGGAGGCGCAGCATCGCCGATAAGATTTAGATTGTAAAAGCCCTTGTGGATGCTTATCTAAGTCCGATCGACATTTGGCCGGACGTGGCCGTTTCGCCTTCGCTCATTGCCAGGCGCACGTTCAAACCTCCCAAACATCGACGAATACGCTTTGGACTGCGCCATGGCGCCGTTTTGATCGTGCAAACGCACTGACGATTCAGCGAAAGGACAACCCCTAATGACTAAGGGCACAGTTAAATTTTACAACGAGCAAAAGGGCTTCGGCTTCATCGAGCCGGAGGATGGAGGCAAAGACGTGTTTGTGCATGCTACCGCGCTGGAGCGCGCTGGCATCAGCAGGCTTGTCGAGGGCCAAAAGGTCTCCTTTGACACCGAGCAAGACAGCCGCAGTGGCAAGACCGCCGTGGGCAGGATCGAGGTCGCCTAGTCCCAACGGGACCACAAATTAGAGCCGTCCCCCTTGGGGGGCGGCTTGGCAGCAAGGGCATGCCGAGGTTGGCGATGAGATCGCCAACCTCGCACGTCGCGACGAGCGTATCGATTGGAGGATATGTAATGGCATTTGATTATACGGCGTTGGCGGAACTTTATCCGACCAGGAGCTACAAGCGCAGAGCGGGATGCGTTACCTACAAGCGATTCGAAGTGGCCGCGGAAGCCGTACGTTTCGCAATGGAGGAGCTACCGTCTGAGTTTCTCTTGGGCACTTATCTTGAGGTCGAAGAGGAAAGGTTCAACGGCAAGCAAATTCGCCTGCTGTATGAGAGCAAAGAATATCCACTTCCTCGCAGGCGTCCGCCAGCGGCCAAAGACCTCGGCTGAGATGATAAGTTACTTATAGCATGCAGTCGGCAGCGCGGAGGTTCGCGACCTGATCGATTGTTTCGGCCCCGACGAAAAGAAGCTCGATGCGGCCATTAAATGACTAAAGGAAGCCGGTGAGATCGAGAATGAGTTGTCGACAAAATCCCATAAAAAGCGCACGCTCTAACAGTGCGTGGGTGACCCTCCGGCGAGTATGGCTATCCCTTTGATGGCGTTCCCTGTGACGCGGAACCCACGCACGCCACTTAACCTCGATCGGTGCCGAGTGCGACCACGGTAAGGCGCCAATAAGACATGCCGTTCTAGGAAGCGTCTGTACATCTCGAAAGGAGCTCACTCTGAAAGTTTTTGTTCGCGACAACAATGTCGATCAGGCCCTCAGGATTTTGAAGAAGAAGCTTCAACGCGACGGCCTATTCCGTGAAATCAAGCGCCGGAAGGCGTATGAAAAACCCTCCGAGAGAAAAGCGCGAGAGAAGGGGGAGGCAATTCGTAGGGGTAGAAAGGCGGCGCGCAAGCTTGCGCAACGCGAAGGCTTAGTGGCCAGTCCGCGAATTAAGCGGCCCACATTCGGACGGCGATTCGCCTAGTTATCGCCGCTAGGCCGATCAATTTTGGCGCTCAAATAGCATCCAGACCTTGCAACATATTATAACGATGTTGTGGTCGGTTTCTGTAGATTTGGGTGCGAAGTCACCCGGGAGACGTAATGATGCGCTTTAATAAGCAAGCCAATCGCGGGCAAAAACCGACCAAGCGGGTGTTAATCGGAGAGACGCGGGAGGAGGAGGCCGCTCGACTGGAAAAAGAGATAGCCGCCCATCCCGTGACACGATGCAAACCGGGAGAAAGTAATCCTTCCTCAACGCGACCGGGTTGGAGCAGCAACCCCTTCATCCCTCTTTCGGAGCGGATTGCCGCCGAGGAGATCGCGAAGAAGATGATGCGGAAGCCTAAAACGAAATCCTAAATCTTCAGCCCTGCCGGCGACCCAATTTCCGCTAATGGTACTTAGCCGACATCGATGTGCATGCGGCAGTCAGCGACGAATCAGGGACCGCTCTGGTCCTTCACGGACGTGCCTGAAATGTCGCGGCGGTCGTCTGCCGTCACTGAATAAGCGGCCGGTTGAGGGCCAGAAGCAGGAACTCCAGCTGCTGCTGGTGAATGAACACCGCTGACGGGCGCCGCTGCGCTACCCCCATTGTGTTTGGCGGAAAATCCGAGTAAACAAATAGACATTGTAAGTTTTCCCTCCAGCTCATGATCTCACAGAAGGCACGATATGCCTTAAGGGCGCTCATTGCGCTCGCCGGCGCCGATTCGCTGATGATCGCGGAGATCGCCGAGCAGCAGCGCATCCCGCGCAAGTTCCTCGAGCAAATCCTGCTTGACCTTAAGCGCCACGGCATTGTCGCGAGCCGCAGAGGGCGGCACGGCGGCTATACCTTGCTCGCGCGGCCCGACCAGATCACCTTTGGCCGCATTCTTAGGCTTATCGACGGCCCCATCGCGCCGCTCCCCTGCCTCAGCAAAATCGCCTATCGCCGTTGTCCCGACTGCAAAAATGAAGCCTCCTGCGAGATCCGGCGGGTCTTTGCCGGCGTGGCCGAGTCGGCGAGGGCCGTTCTTGATCGCACCACCATAGCCGAGGCGATCAGCCGCGGCAGGATGAAGCCGCACCGGCCGCCCCGCAAGAAGGCCGCAGCCAAGCGGGGCGCCTGAATGGCATCCCGGCACTCGGGGAACTTTTTTCGCCGGCCGGCGGTTTTAGCGCTACGGGCATTCGCTTCTTTGCAAAACAAAAGCGGAGTCGTTGCTTTTCTAAACACTACTGACCTGATAGAGTTTTAGGTGTTCAACAGAGGAGATGATCCGATGACGACCCTGCGAAACACCCTTGCGGCCGCCGCCGCGCTTGGTCTTGCGCTTGGCGCAAGCGCCGCGTTTGCCGACACCACCCTTCTCAATGTCTCTTATGACCCGACCCGTGAGCTCTACAAGGACGTGAACGCCGCCTTCATCAAGGATTGGAAGGCGAAAGGCGGGGACAATGTAACGATCGAGCAATCGCATGGCGGATCGGGCAAGCAGGCCCGGGCCGTCATCGACGGGCTGCAAGCCGACGTGGTGACGCTGGCGTTGCAGGGCGACATCGACCAAATCGCCAAGACCGGGCTGATCGGCACCGATTGGCAGAAGCGGTTGGGGAATAATTCCTCGCCCTACACCTCGACTATCGTCTTTCTGGTGCGAAAGGGGAACCCAAAGAACATCAAGGATTGGGACGACCTCGTGAAGGAGGGCGTCGAAATCATCACGCCGAATCCGAAAACTTCGGGCGGCGCCCGCTGGAACTACCTCGCCGCCTGGGCCTTTGCCGACGGCAAGTACGGCCATGACGCGAGCAAGAACCAGGACTTCGTCAGGAAGCTCTACGCCAACGTGCCGGTGCTCGACACCGGTGCGCGCGGCTCGACCACGACCTTTGCCCAGCGCGACATCGGCGACGTCTTGCTCGCCTGGGAGAACGAGGCCTTCCTCGCTATCGACGAGCTCGGCGCCGACAAGTTCGAGATCGTGGTCCCGTCGCTTTCGATCAAGGCGGAGCCGCCGGTCGCCATTGTCGACAAGGTCGTCGACGCCAAGGGGACGCGCAAAGTCGCGGAGGCGTATCTGAAGTTCCTCTATACGCCGGAAGCGCAGAAGCTCATCGCCAAGCGCTACTATCGTCCCTCAGACCCGAGTGCGGCCGATCCGAAAGATCTCGCCCGCTTCGCCAACGTGAAGCTCGTGTCGATCGACGATCCCCTCTTTGGCGGATGGGCTCAAGCACAGCCGAAGCATTTCGATGACGGGGGAATCTTCGACCAGATTTATCAGCCGAAATCGACCAACTAGAGGGAAAACGCATATGGCCGGCGCCCGCGGCCTGGCGTTGAAGCGGCCGAGCGCCATACCCGGCTTCGGGTTGGCGCTCGGTTTCACTTTGACGTATTTGAGCCTCATCGTTCTCATCCCGCTCGCAGCACTCGTCATCAAGGCGGCGTCGCTGGGAGCGAGCGGCTTTTGGGAGATCGTCACGGCACCGCGCACGCTGGCGGCCCTGCGCGTGAGCTTTGTCATTTCCGCGATCGCCGCGGCTATCAACGTTGTCTTCGGCGTGATCGTGGCCTGGGTTCTGGTGCGCTATCGCTTCCCCGGCCGGCGCCTTCTCGATGCCGTCGTCGATCTGCCGTTCGCGCTGCCGACGGCGGTGGCGGGCATCGCGCTCACCGCCATTTATGCCCGCAACGGCTGGATCGGCGCCCTTCTCGATCCCTACGGCATCAGAATCGCCTACACGCCTTGGGGCATCGGTGTGGCTCTCGTGTTCATCGGCTTGCCCTTCGTGGTGCGCACGGTGCAGCCGGTGCTTGAGGATTTCGAGCGCGAGATCGAAGAGGCCGCAGCCTCTCTCGGCGCGAGCCGGCGGCAGACCGTGTTCCTGGTGATGCTGCCCGCGCTGCTGCCGGCCATTCTCACCGGCTTTGTGCTCGCCTTCGCCCGCGCCGTCGGCGAGTACGGCTCGGTCATCTTCATCGCCGGCAATATTCCCTTCGTCTCGGAGATCGCGCCGCTCCTGATCGTCATCAAGCTGGAAGAATTCAGCTATTCACAGGCGACCGCAATTGCCGCCGCGATGCTGGGCATCGCCTTCATCGTCATTCTTCTCATCAATCTCATCCAAGCGTGGCAGCGGAGGAGGTTCGGGACATGAGTGGTGCAGCTCTCGACGTCGATGTCGTCACCAGCGACCGCGCCCGCTCGGTAACCACCGAGCGGCGCCCGGTGCGCATCGCGTTGATCCTCGTCGCGATTGCGTTCCTGCTCGTGTTCCTGCTGCTGCCGCTTGTTGCCGTGTTCTCCGAGGCGCTGCGCGCAGGGTTCGGCGGCTATTGGCAGGCCGTCTCCGAGTCCGATGCCGTGGCGGCGATGAAGCTCACCCTTCTCGTTGCCGCGATCGCGGTCCCGGCCAATCTCATCTTCGGCGTTGCCGCATCCTGGGCGATCGCCAAGTTCGAGTTTCCCGGCAAGAGCATTCTCAACACGCTGATCGATTTGCCGTTCTCGGTCTCACCGGTGATCTCAGGGCTCGTCTATGTGCTGCTGTTCGGGCTGCAGGGCTATTTCGGGGCGTATCTGCAAAGCCAAGGCATCCAGATCATCTTCGCCGTCCCGGGCATCGTTCTCGCCACCATCTTCGTCACCTTCCCCTTTGTCGCCCGCGAGCTCATTCCGCTGATGCAGGAGCAGGGGACGCAGGACGAGGAAGCCGCGCTCTCGCTTGGCGCCTCCGGATTCAAGACTTTCCTGCTCGTGACCCTGCCCAACGTGAAATGGGCGCTGCTTTACGGCGTCATCCTTTGCAACGCGCGTGCGATGGGCGAGTTCGGCGCCGTGTCGGTCGTTTCGGGCCATATCAGAGGCAAGACCAACACCATGCCGCTGCATGTCGAGATTCTGTACAACGAGTACAACTTCGCCGCGGCCTTCGCGGTGGCTTCGCTGCTCGCGCTGCTTGCTCTTGTCACCTTGGTGGTGAAGATCGCCTTGGAGTGGCGCTACGCCGAACAGATCTCGGGATCGGCGCGGCACTGAGGAAATTGGAGGGACGTCATGGACGCTCGGGTGGATTATAGTATGCTTCACGCGGCCTCGGGTGCGTTGCAACCGGTGAGGGGACGCGCGGGCGTGGGAGGGGGCTGGGAAAACCCGATGCATGTCACCGTCGAGAACGTCGTGAGGACGTTTGGTCTGACACCGGCGCTCCACGGCGTCTCGCTCGACATTTATCCCGGAGAACTGGTGGCTTTGCTCGGCCCATCGGGCTCGGGCAAGACCACGCTGCTTCGCATCCTTGCCGGTCTCGATTTTCCGACCTCAGGGCGGGTGCTGTTCGACCAGGACGACGCGCTGAAGCTCACCGTGCAAGCGCGCCATGTCGGGCTTGTGTTCCAGAACTACGCTCTCTTCCGCCACATGACCGTTGCTCAAAATATCGCCTTTGGCTTGCGCGTGCGTCCGCGCTCGCGCCGCCCGACCCGAAAAGAGATTGCGCGGCGCGTGCGCGAGCTGCTCGAGCTGGTGCAGCTCTCCGGGCTTGAGAGGCGCTATCCGTCGCAGCTCTCGGGCGGCCAACGGCAACGCGTCGCCTTCGCCCGCGCGCTTGCCATCGAGCCCCGCCTGCTCCTGCTCGACGAGCCCTTCGGCGCCCTTGACGCTCAGGTCCGCCGCGACCTCCGCCGTTGGCTGCGCGAGATCCACGACAAAACCGGACACACCACGGTGTTCGTCACCCATGACCAGGAAGAGGCGCTCGAACTTGCCGACCGCGTGGTGGTGATGAGCCAGGGGCGTATCGAGCAGGTCGGCACGCCGGACGAGATCTACGACGAGCCGAATTCGCCCTTCGTGTTCTCCTTCATCGGCGAATCGAGCGAATTGCCCGTGCGTGTCAAACGGGGGAACATCGTTCTCGACGAGGTGCCGCTGCCGCTTGCCGCTCGGAGCTGTCCGGATGGCCCGGCGCGGCTGTTCTTCCGCCCCCAGGATGTCGAGCTCGACTCCGGCCTTCCCGGCGCGATCCCTGGAACGATTGCGGCGATCCGCCGGCATGGCGGTGCGCGGCGGCTCGACGTCGAGGCCGGCCGGGACGGCCACCGCATCGAAATCGAGCTGCCCTCGCAGTTCGAGGGAGGCGTCGGGGAAGGAATTGCCGTGCTTCCGCGCCGTTGGCGGCTTTATGCAGACGCGGCGTCAGGCGCCTGACACATAGGGGGCGCGCCCATACCGTGGCGTTGCTCCGAGCCGGGGCTTCCGGCCCGTTGCCGGCGTACCGCCCACGCCGCCCATGCCCCAGGTGTGCGGGGTAGCCGTTTAACTTAGCGGGCGCGCCCGAAGAATAAATTTCCATGACTTCGGCCACAAAAGAAACGGCGCGAACTTGAAATCTCTATAAATTCGGTAGACTATATCGAGTTATAATCATGCGTAGCAAATCTCAGCAGGGGGACAAAGCATGCTAAGGGAACTGGAAATACGCAGCCGCTATCTGTTCGCGGGCGCGAGCATCTTCGGCCTTTTGGCCGTAAACGCGCCGCAGGCGCAGGCACAGACACAGGATCTGCAACAAATCCAGGCGCAGATCCAGGAGATGCAGGACACCATCAAGGCGCTGCAAAAGCAGGTGCAGGACGCCAAGGCGCAGGCCACCGCCGCGAACGTCGCTGCCGCCAATGCCGGCGGCAGCGATCTCGACTTGAACGTCAAGTGGAGGGGCGCCCCTGAACTTTCCAGCGAGGACGGCAAATTCAAGATGAAGGTCCGCGGCCGCCTGCACGTGGATTACGACGCCATCGACCAGGATTTTGACATTACGGGCAGACCCGACGTCAGTGCAGGCGAGATTCGCCGCGCTCGTCTCGGTATCGAGGGCGTTCTTTGGTACGATGTGAAATATATCATCGAGGCCGATTTCGCCAATGACGCTGTGGTCCTCAGGGATGCGTACGGCGAATATACCGGCTTGTTGAACGACCTGGCCTTGCGCATCGGTAATCAGAAAACCTTCAACTCGCTCGATTGGCTGAACAGCTCAAACTATTACACCTTTCAGGAGCGTCCGGCCTTCGTCGAGGCTTGGGCATCGAACGTCAGATCGGTGCGTCTGCCATTTACGCGACAGACCACTTTACGGCGGCCGCAGGCATCGTGGCCCCTTCACCAACAACGACGAGCGGTGGCTCGAGGATGTGAAGACTGGTTCGGCGCGGGTCACGCTCGCCCCCATCAATCGCGACGTTAATGGCGTGCCACCAAGTCGTACATTTCGGGGCAACTGGCGCGGCCGCGAGCAGGCGGAGCACCTTCGGAGCCCGCATCCAACCAGACAGATGGCACTAACAATCCGCTGCTTGATCAATTCTTCCAATATCGCGCCCGCGGTGCCGATTTGCATTTGGCTGATCGCTTCGTTTCGACGCCAGCCATCTTCGATCGAGACACTGTTTGGGGCTTGGAGGGCCTCTTCATTTGGCAGTCGTTCCACGTTCAGAGCGAATACTCACAGTTGAAAGCTGACGCCTCGCCACTCTTCAACTTAAACGGCCAAGATCCAACCTACACAGCTTGGTATGTCGATGCGGGCTGGTTCATTACTGGCGAAACGCAAGCTTATAACAAGGGCGTGTTCGGCCGTCCGAAGGTCAAGAATCCGGTCGTCTGGAGCAAGGGCGGAGGCTGGGGCGCCTGGCAACTCGCCGCACGCTATGACGTCCTAGACCTGACCGACAAGGCTACAACGATCCAAGCGTCCTGCTGTCGAGGGTCCCGGCATCATCAATCAGTCCCGCCTGTCAGTTCTGCGGCGAGCAGAAAACGTGGATCGTTGGCGTGAATTGGTGGCTCAACGACTACTCGCGCTTCATGTTCCAATACTGGCGAGTCCGAAATCGACGGTGGACAACTTCGCTGTGGCAACGAATACGGCCGGCTTCAACCGCAACGATGGCGCGACGATCAAGGGCTTTGGCACCCGTTTCCAAGTCGACTGGTAAAGCGGACCAATAGTCCCCTCCGCTGCCAGACCGCCGCCCCTGGTCCCGGGGCGGCGGTTTTTTCCGGTGCCGCCAGTTTGGCTTTAACCAGTCTTGGGAACGCAATGAATCGCATGCGCCCGAACATTTGCGTGATCGGCGGCGGCTTTACCGGCGCAGCGGCGGCCATCGCCTGTCTTCGACGCGTATGTCGGCCCTTTCGTATCACAGTGATCGAGCCGAGCGCGGCCCTGGGGCGAGGCGTTGCCTTTGGCGGTCATCATCCGATGCATCTCCTCAACGTGCGGGCGCGCGATCTCTCAGTCTTTGCCGATAGGCCCGGAGATTTCCTGAACTGGGTGTTCCACCATCTCGACCAGGGAGAGAACGACGCAGGGCTTCTCGAGGGCCTTGGTCACGCCTTCCTCCCGCGTCAGCTGTTCGGTGAATATGTGCGGCAACGCCTGTTCGAGGCGGCCGAGGCCAGACCCGACGTCGCTTCCAACGTTGTCACCACTCGGGCCACGTCTTGCCGTCGCGTCGGTTCCGGATTCCTCATCCGCACCGATGGCGCCGAGACCTTCACCACCGGCGTGGTGATCGTTGCCACGGCCTATGGCTTGCCGAATTTATCGACGACCGGCGCTCTTGCGCCCTTCGACTTCGTGGCAAGCGAGCAGTTCACGAGCGCCCGCTCCATCGTCTTGATCGGCTCAGGCCTGACCATGGTGGACGTGCTGATCAACGCGCGCCGCGAAGGATTTGCCGGAACGGCGACGGTCATCTCGCGCCGAGGCCAATTGCCGAGAGAGCACGCGGCGAAGGGGGTGGTGCCGAAGGAAATGCCTCTGCCTCGAACCAAGAAATTGTCGAGGCTCACGGCTCCGTGCGCATCGCCTGCGAAGCGGCCGAGGTCCACGGCGCGCCGTGGCAGGCCGTGATCAATGGGTTGCGTCCATCACTCCAAGCCATGTGGCAGAGTCTCAGTGTCGAAGAGCAATCGCGCTTCCTCCGCCATGTGCGCCCCATTTGGGACGCGCATCGCCACCGGCTGCCATCGGAAGTCTACCGGCGGCTCCGGCGTGAGTTTGACCAGGGTCGTACGGAACTCCTGCACGCCCGCGTTGTGGACGTTGCGCGCTATGACGGGGGTTTCACGGTGACCTTCAGGCGTCGCGGTTCAACGACGGCCGAGACGCTGAGGGCCGACCTTGCCTTCGACTGCTCCGGCCATAAGCCTGATCTTGGCTCGCCCCTGATCAAAAGCTTGTTCAGCCAAGGGCTCGCACATCCCGACGCACACAACCTCGGGGTTGCGGTAGCGCCCAATGGGCAAGTCCTGGGAAGGCGTGGCGTTGTGACGCCAGGACTGTTCGCGCTTGGACCATTGTGCCAGGGATCCCTATGGGAAATCACGGCAGTGCCGGAGATCGTGCAGCAAGCCGATGCGGCCGCCGCTGCCGTTGCCTCTAGGCACACGCGGCTGACAGGCGCTTCGGCTGCTGAGCTCTCGGCCTGACCAAGCCCACCGGACATCACGATGCGCGTGGACACGGCGTTCCCGGGATGGGTCCCGAACGATCCAACGACAGGAGAACCGCCCAACAGGTGGAAGACAGCCGGTCTCATTCTGCTCACGCTGTTTCCGCTCGTGATGCTGGAAATCCGCTTTCTCAATCCGCATCTCCACGCACTCAATCCGGCGGTTGGCACCTTCATCGGCAATGTGCTGACCGTCGCCCTGACGACGTGGCCGCTGATTCCGCTTGCGGTGTGGGCCTTTGGTCCTTGGCTGTTTCCGCAGAACCAGCCGCGCTGGCTGGTCGCGATCATGCCGCTCCTGCTGGCGCTCGCTTATCTGATCGAGATCGCGCTGTTCTGGAATCTGGTGGATGACGCGTTTCAGGATTCCGGTCCCGCTTGCGTTTTGAGACGCGCGAGGTCCGAGAAATTGTCGATATCGGCGAAGATGCCGTCGGTCGAGGCTTCGACTTCGATCACATGCTCGCGATGGACCTCGAGGAGCAGCTTGGCGCCGGCATCGCCGCCGAGCCGCATCATTTCGGGAAAGTAGGCCGCGCCCCACAAGACCGGGTTGCCCCTCCGGCCGTGACGCGCCGGAACGCAGATTAAATTTCGGTCCTTCGCCGCGAAGGCGGCGATCAGGGCCGCGAGATCGGGAGCTTCGACGAAGGGCATGTCGCCGAGCAGGACGAGCGCGCCGTCGCTAGCGGCGGGCAGCGCCGCGAGCCCCGCCCGCAACGACGTGCTCAAGCCCGCCGCGAAATCGGGGTTGTGGACGCAAGCGACATCGAGGCCGCGCAAGGCCTCGGCGATGCGCGGGGCCTCGAATCCCGTGACAACGACGATGGGCTTGGCGCCGCTTGCAAGCGCGGCTTCCGCGACGCAGGCGATCACGGGTCTTCCGCCGATCGTTTCGAGCAGCTTGTTGCGCGGCGCCATGCGCGCGGAGCGTCCTGCCGCAAGAATAACGCCTGCGACCGTCATCATCGGCTCTTACCGCGCGTAACGGCCGCGATTTCGGCGACGATCGAGAGCGCGATCTCGGCCGCCCCTTGCGCGCCGATATCGAGCCCGATCGGCGCATGAATGCGGCCGATTGCCTCCCGCGCGACGCCCGCTTCGATCAGGCGCTCGACGCGGCTCGCATGCGTGACCTTGCTGCCGAGCGCCCCGACATAGAACGCCTCCGATTGAAGCGCATGGATCAGGCACGGATCGTCGAGCTTGGGATCGTGGGTGAGCGCGATCAGCGCCGTGCGGGCATCGACGCCGATCTTGGGCAACGCCTCGTCGGGCCATTCGCGCACGAGCTTGACGGTGCCGAACCGTTCCTCGGTCGCGAAGGCAAGACGCGGATCGATGATAACCACGTCGTAGCCGAGAGCGCGTGCGATCGAGGCGAGCGGCTGGGCGATATGGGTGGCGCCCGCGATGACGAGCCGTATCTTCGGGTTGAACACATTGATGAAGACGTCACCGTGTTCGCCCGTGACAACGAGGCTCTTGTCGCGGCGAAACGCCTCTTCCAGGGAGGGCGCCAAATCCTGCGCCACGCCTGAGGGCGAATGAGCGAGGCGCCGCTCGCCCGTCGCCAGATGCGTGAGCAGAGCCACCGGCCGGCGCGCCTCGATGTCATCGGCGAGACGTTGCAGCATCCCGCCCGCGGACCCGTCTCCGGCCGCGAGGCTGCCGACATGGATGCGGATCGCGCCGCCGCAGGCGAGCCCGACACTCCATGCCGTCTTGTCCTCGACGCCGAATTCGAGCGTCTTGGGCTCGCCGCTTGCGATCACGTCGGCGGCCTGCGCGATCACTTCGGCCTCGACGCATCCGCCCGAGACCGAGCCCATGAAATTGCCGTCTGCGTCGATCAGGAGCATGCTGCCGGCAGGCTGCGGCGCCGAGCCCCAAGTCTGAATGACGGTGGCAAGCGCCAGCCGGCGCCCCGTCCCAAGCCAGGCAAGCGCCTTCGCAATAACGGATGGGTCTGGTGCGCTCATTCTCTGATCACCGCCGCCGGATGCTCGCAAAGATGACCGGCAATCTGAAAGCAATGATTAGCCTATCAACAGTAATACCGTGGCGGGTGCTATCCAGCTTCTTCTAAATCGGGCATTGTTTCGCGCCGCCGACACCTGGACGCCAAGGCAACCGCCATGAACCTGAACACGATCGTCGAGGTCAAGCGGCCCGCGTCGAACGAGGACATTCCGGCGTGGCGCGAGGGCTATGCCTGGCTTGCCGGAGGCACCTGGCTGTTTTCCACGCCGCAGATCACGACCCATACCCTGATCGATCTCGAGACGCTGCGCTGGCCGTCGCTCACCGCTTCCGCCGATGGACTTGAGATCGGCGCGACCTGCACCATCGCCGAGCTCGAGCGGTACAAGGCTCCGGCCGAATGGACCGCAGCGCCGCTTGCCGTCTCGAGCGTGACACGGTCATTTGGGCATCGCAAACTTCCTCTTGCCGAGCTTCACGCGGTCGGCACCGCAAAGGCGATCGCTTCGACGTTGTCCGCA
>CAWFRD010000020.1:0-113830 GCA_963818165.1 uncultured Alphaproteobacteria bacterium | reverse complement strand
TGGCGAGAAGACGCGGGCGGTCGACCTCCTCCTCGCCGTGACCGGTGATGAAGTCGTTGGCAAAGGGCGCGTAGTCGACCTCGCAGATCCGGAACGGCGCATCACCCGCAATATCGCCGCCGATGCCAAAACGGACGACGCCCGCGAGCGCGATCACGACGCGGCCGTCATCGTTCTCGGTGAAGGAAAACAGCCGCCCGGCGCAGCCCACGGAGCGAAGGGGAAACTCCGTCCCTTCGGCGACTTGGCGTCCCCCGCCTCGGGAGCGGGCTGCACCACGCCGATCAGGCGGTTGCCCGCAAGCGCGTAATCGACGAGAGCGAGATAGCGCGGCTCGAACACGTTGAGCGTCAGCGAGGCGCGCGGGAGCAGAATGGCGCCGCGCAAGGGGAACATCGCCAGCTCCCGCGGCATGTCGGTGGTATTGCGGTAGGGGTCGGTAATACCCACGCGGTTTTGCTCCTTGCGTCAGGCGAAGAGCAGCGAGGAGAGCCTCTGCCGGCCTGCGACCGTGGCGGGATCGGCGGCGCCCCAGGCGTCGAAAAGTTGCAACAGCTGTTTGCGCGCGGCGTCGTCGTTCCAGGCGCGGTTCTTGGCGATGATCGCGAGCAATTCTTCGAGAGCGGCGGCGCGATCGCCCTTGGCGTTCAGCGCCAGAGCGAGGTCGAAGCGGCTTTGCGCGTCCCTGGGATCGGCCGCGGCCTTGGCGCGGAGCTTGTCGATGTCGCCGACGCTTGCGGATTTCTTTCGCAGCTCGAGCGCCGCGCACGCGCTTGCGACCGGGGCGCTGTCGGCCTTCGCCGGCGGCACGAGCGCGAGCGTCTGCTCGGCGCGGGCAAGGTCGCCCGTCTTGATGTAGCACTTGACGAGGCCCGCAAGCGCCTGCGCGTTCTCGCTGTCCGCTTGCAGGATCTCGCCGAAGGTCTGCGCCGCGGTATTGAGGTCGCCGGCGGCTAGCGCGGCCTCGGCCGCTTCGAGATCAGCGGCCGCATCGGCAGCCGTATCGCCGGTAAGTCTGGCAATGAAGGCGTTGACGCGCGACTCAGGGAGTGCCCCCATGAAGCCGTCGACCGGCCTCCCGTCCTGGAAGGCGAACACGGCGGGGATCGATTGCACGCCCATTTGTCCCGGGATTTGCGGGTGCTCGTCGATATTGAGCTTGACCAGCCTGACCGCGCCCTTTGCCGCGCGCACGGCCTTCTCCAGGATCGGCGTGAGCTGGCGGCAAGGCCCGCACCAGGGCGCCCAGAAATCGACCAGCACCGGCACCTCGCGCGAGGCCTCGACGACCTCCCGCATGAAATCCTTGGTGGTGGTGTTCTTGATGAGCTCGGCGTCGGGCGTGCCCGCACCGCCTTGCTTCAGGATAGGAGGTTCGACGCTCATGCTGCTTGCCCGCCGGTACGCTGTACTTTCCCGAAAGATGGGCCGTGCGGCGCCGTTTGGCAACCGTTCGCGAAGCTTAGCTCAAGGCAAAGATCAGCGGCTCATGGCCTGATTCCTCGATGAAGCGGATGAGATCGGCCGTGGCCAGCCGGATCGTCGCCGTGTTTTCGAGGGGGTGGCAATTGACCTCGGCTAAATCCATGATCGCCCGATCGACCACGACGGTGACGCTTGCCGCGGACGCGTTGATGAGAGCGAGCGGCGTGACCGATCCGGGACTGACCCCGAGAACCGCCTCGAGCCGTTCCGCCTTGCCGAAGCTGAATCGCCCGAAGCCAAGCCGCTTGGCGAGCGCCTTCAGATCGACCCGCGTGTCGTTCTTGGCGACGACGAGGACCATGCGCCCGTCAGGATCGGTCAAGAACAGGTTCTTGGTATGGGCGCCGGGAATGCTCTCCCGCAGCGCGACAGACTCCTCGACGGTGAAAACCGGTTCGTGCTCGACGGTCGTCGCGGCGATGCCGAGTTCTGCGAGGCGGGCTTCGAGGGTCTTGCGGTCTGCTCGCATGGCTCTAACCGGGGGCGTTGTCCTGAAGGTTGCTCTGATCTAGCCCTCGTTCCGGCGGGATGTGGACATTCCCGCTTCGATCAACTAGATCGTAAGGGCCGGCCGCCGGTTGGAGTTCGCGGGTGTAGCTCAGGGGTAGAGCACAACCTTGCCAAGGTTGGGGTCGAGGGTTCGAATCCCTTCGCCCGCTCCAATAATCAAAGACTTAGCGGGTTTTAGGCTTCCAGCGTACAGGGTCGTTCTAACGCCCTTCTAACAGAACCCGCGCTTTAGCGCCGCTTCCCCTTCGGCCCGTTAGTGAACTCGACGCCATTGCCAAGCGTTTAGGTTGTTTCCGACGGGGGGCCTACTCCATGAGGCCCCAAATGGCAACAACGGAAACCCGGCGATATCGCGGATTCAAGATCGTGCCGATGCGTCAGTGGGGAGCTTGGTGTGCGGAGGCTTATCCCACGCGGACTGATCTACCCTTCCTTGCGCAATCTACTCTGCGGACTTTGGCTTCGAGGAAGGAAGCCGCCGTGGCAGAAGCCAAACAGAGCATCGACCGCATTCTCGCTTCTGTCGATAGGCGGCATTAATGGCCACTTGCCGTTGGGAAAGCGCCACCCATTTTTTTAGCTTCCCTGAAACGATCCCCCGCAGCAGGAGTTATGTGGTGCGAGGGACTAAGATGATACTTCTATATTCCGCAGTCCTTTTGACTGTCATCGCCACGAACGTCGTGACCGCTGCCCTTGCGGCTACTATTGCGTACCGTCGAATGCACCACGACTAGGAAACGGGGGTCTGAGACATGCGTAGCATTCTTTTGGCTTTGGCCATCATCACCGCAGCATCCGGACTCGCAGGCTGCTGGTGGCACCATCAAGCAGCCGTAGTGAGCGAGCCACTGCCAGCACCGCCTCTTAAATTAAACTAATCCGTCGGGGTGCGACCAAAGGGTTAGGTAACATGAGGGGCGCTCGCTTCGGCGGGCGCCCTTTTCCGTGAGCGATCTTCTTCCTATCTCCAGGGCCATGAGCACCCCAGTCGAGTACCTGTTCGCCGCCACCCTCTCCGGTGCCGATCAAGCGGCCCGCAAGCGGGGCTGGCACCCGCATGGTCGCTCCGGATGGATTAAGCCTGACGGCAATGAGGTTTATTTCATCGGCCTCGCAGAGCAGCTCGCGGTCATTCCGGCCGGTTCGACTGTCTATGTGGTCGGTGCGGCGCCCCGGCTCAAAAGCAGCTGTAAGATAGTCGTTCTCGCAACCTAGCGACTCTTAATCCGCGATGACCGTCGAGCCGAAGCGGAAGCCCTGCTAACAGAGCACTAGAGGCGCTCGCTTCGGCGGGCGCCCGCCATAGCTACGGATGAAGCAAATGGGGAAACGGACGTGCTATGTTCGCGCCGGGGGCACGTTCCATGAGCACATCGCGAAGGTTAGCCGTGGCTTCCACGGGCTCGCGCTTTTCTTGGCTGCTATTCCCCTGCTGGCTGGCGGCGTGATTGCATTTTTCCATGCAGGTGCGTGGCCCGATATCGCCGTACTTCACCACCAAGAACTGATGGGCGAAATCGTGAGACATCAATTCTCGACGGTGGGGTTGTGATATAGAATTGCGCACTCTTGCGTCGGGAGAGGTGGCTGACTTGGATGCGCCGCCCAACGTCCGTTATTGGGGGTAAAGCGGACATGGCGCGGACTTGTCACTATGTCCGCAAGTGACCCAAAGCGGACATCCCAACCCAGTTAAGGAACGCGGCATGGTGTAGGACAGGGTCGCCTGAGGTATAATTCTACCCGGAAGCTCACTGTAATGATCAGGCTCCGGGTGGCACGGACCTGCAGAGCGTCAGGAGTCATGGCTAAGCGCGGCAAGTCTGCTGACATTCCGCTCGAAACCTTCTCCAAGGTCGTCGAGGCAGTCTATGACTGTGCGCTAGATCCCAATCGCTGGCCCGATGCTCTCAGCATGCTTTCCGAGCTGTTGCAGAGCCAGCGTTGCGGCCTCGGTGTGCACGATCACGTCAATCATCGCGACGACCTCGCCTTCCAATTGGGCATCGAGAACGACGATTATTGGCGGCAACATGAGGTAAAGTACAGCAGACTAAGCCCGCTTTTCGTTCCAATGCTAATGCGGCCGGTGGGCGCCGTGGCAACTCAAGCGATGCTGGTCGACGACGATGAGTTTTTTGAAAGCAGATACTATAAGGAATGGGTCAAGCCTCAGGGACTGCACGATGTGATTGGCGTTAAAGTTTTGCAGACGGGTCAGCGTCAAGGTTTTTTCATGGCGAACCGGTTCATCTCGGAACCGCGTTATGGAGAAAGAGAAGTGCGACTGCTGTCGCTTCTCTCGGCGCATATCTGCCGCGCGGTGGCGATCTCCGATGTTCTCAATCTCAAAACCATCATGTCAGAAGCCCTGGAGACGGCGCTCAACGCGCTAAAGGCCGCTGTCTATCTCACGGACCGCCACGCCCGCGTGGTTTTCATGAACCGCGTGGCGGAGCGCCAAGTTAAGACCAGCAATGCGCTGCGCATCGAGAATAATCGCCTTAGCGCCACTGACCGCGCCGCGCGAGCTGCGCTTACCAAAGCCATCGATGAGGCAAGTGTCGATGAGGCCGAAACGCCAGACAGCGGCTTTTCGCTTGCTCTTCCTGAGGTGGAACAACCGGGTTTTGTTGCCACCGTTCTTCCGCTCACACGCGGGGAGCGCAGGAATATGGGTGGCGCTTTTGCCGCGACGGCAGCGATTTTCGTGCAAGACCCATTTGTCGTGCCACCTTTTCCCGGCGAGGCCTTTGCGAAGCTCTATGGATTGACCGGCAGCGAGTTGCGCGTGCTTCTTGCCATGGCTCCAGGGCTTAGCGTCAAGGAAGCGGCTGAGGTGCTTGGGGTCGGCGAGACAACGGCCAAAACCCACCTACAGCACATTTACGGTAAGACCGGCACATCCAAGCAGACTGAGCTGTTACACCTGTTCATGAGTTCCACCCCGCCGGTCAAGGCAGCGTAAGGGTTGCACCCAAATCGCACCCCGCTGCCATCGCTCTCCACAACCAGAGCGAGGGTCGGTAATCCCGCAGGTTCGAGCTGACGCCGACACCGCCAAGGTTCTGACGATGGACGAGGCGCGTCGGATAGCGAGCAACATTGCCAAGCTGCCAGAACTGCTACGCAAGCAGACGTCCCGATAGACCCTTCGTGGCTTGCTCTAGCTAGTCGGTTTGATGCTCTGCGCTCATCTCGACCTAACGCACATAGCGGCGCGCGGCGTCATGCCGCCAGGGTTAGGCTGCGTCGCGGCGTTTGGCAACGGGGGCTTACCGCCGGGTGGAAACGTAAGCGAGTGCGACCGCGAAGCTCAGGAACGCGACCAGCACCAACGCCAGATACAACGTTTCGCCTGTGGACCAGGCGCTAGGGATCAGGCTCATGCCGAGCAGCCTGCTACCCCTTGGCCGCTTTTTCAAGCCCACGTTGAAGCTCTTGCGCCTGTTCCCGGCAGCATGCCGGGGGAAGGGCGCGCATCACCGCGCCTAAAGGGAGGGACACAAGTTGATCGACTACGCGGGCCGTGAATTAGACATCGAGACGAAGTGCACCGGGTACATGGTAGGGAAGTACGAGTACATGCCTGATGGAAGTTGGAAGGGAAGCGGGACCTGCACTTACATCGAAGAGGGTGGGGACAAGCTGAACGAAAGCTGGGAGGAGGGCTCGCACCTCACGGAATACACGTACAAGAACACCGGTGGCACGGGCACATACAAGGGCGCCAGTGGCGGCGGCACCTACACACTTGATAAAAACTTCACGGACACGCTGTCAAACTTCACAGACAAGCTGTCAGGCGGCAAATACAAGGGCACGATAGAATTGCCCTGATTAGCGCTGACGCTCTAAACGCCAAGTGCGACGGCAATCCGCAATAATCGACGAGCTTGCGGCCTTTGGAATTTGCGCCCAGGCAATGTCATCTCCTACGCCAAAGAGCCCTCGCCGCATCGGGCCTACTCCATTCCGATCCCAAACCCCACCTACGTCAACTACCACCGCGTTCGCATCGATCCGAAAAAGCGGAGGACGCGGATAAGGTTGTCACCTTCACCTTCGGCGACAAGACAGTTGGCTTGCATGTGCGCCGGGGGATCGCGGAGTTCTTGCCAGAACCTGACAAATATCTGCGAAAACCAGACCTCGCCATCGTTATGGATGGCGCTACGTGGGCGAAGCTCTATCTAAACCAGACGGATTTGAGATCGGCAGTGGAAGGCGGTTCGGCGAAGATCACGACCGGCGACCTCGAGTCGGCGGTTGCAGTGCTCGACTTGTTCGACATTCGAGCCAGCGAAAAACGTGACTGTGCAGAGTCTTAATCTGCACGATTGATAGTTAGTCGAGCCAGTTCGGGATGTCCGCCGATGGCACTTAGCAGACATCGATGCCGACACTGAGCATGTCCGCTTTCAGGCGTAAAGCGGACATCTCTGATCGAACTCGCCGATGTCGGCTAATGACCCAAAGCGGACATTCGGCGAACCCCGTCACGGTGCGAAGGTCAGTTCCGAAGGGCTAACCTATGCACCGTTGAAAACAACAGGCTCGAGATCGCACAGCGGCGGTCGCCGGATCGGGCGAGTTTCTGATCATCGACACCACGCGGCTGCCGCCCTCCGGATCGTCGGGGAGGACAGCGCCGGCGAGATCGAGAATCCGCTGTCCCCGGGGATTCCCGCTGTTGACGCGGCCAGAATATGGTGTGCCGTCGCCGTCGGTCAGCGGAATGGTCCGTTCGAGCGTCGCCTCGCCGTGGTGCAGCCGGAACTTGCCGATCGCCGGTTGGAATGACGGAACCGGCTCGACGACGGTCCCGTCGGGCAGGAACAGGTTGGGGCCACGGTCCGTGAGCCCGTACACTTCGTCGCTCGAGCCTGCCACCGGATAGAGCGACGATCCGTAGCCATCACTGCGCAGCGGGACATTATCGACTGTCGCGGGTGGAGGAACCTGCATCTGGTATACCACGACGCCGTCGCTGCGCTTACGCCCCGCGGTTGGCGGACCCGCGCTCGCCGCAGTCGCGAGCGACAGGACTGCGACGCCTAAGACCATGGCGCTGCACGAACCATTTTCGAGCTGCTCTCCGGGTCGGCGTGCTTGCGCCCTGAAGGCTACGGGAGCAACCCCAACATCCGCCACCACGGGACCGCGATGATGATTGCGGCCAGGTACGTGGCCGCATAGCACCAGGCGATGATGCGCACCTGACTGTGCGAGAACGCTTTCTCCTTCGTCCCGAAGTAGAGCGCGAGATAGTACGTGCTCTGGTAGGGCAGGAACCACACCGCCGTGGTCATGCAGATGACCAACGTCAGCACCAACGGATGAATGTTCGCCTTGGCCGCGATCGGGATCACTGTGATGAGGGCTATGCGAAACAGCAGTCCCGAACTCTGCAGCGACGCGGCGATACCGAGCACGCCGATGATGAGGAAGAACGGACTACTGATGAAGCCCGAGACCGCTACGTCGGCTGGAACCACGTCGAGCACGATCCACCCGAGTAGCATTCCGATCGCCACGACGTAGTCGGGAAACACATCGAAGGCCCACAACGTCGCCGCCCAGACCAGCAACGCGATCATCCGTAGGCTCGCAGGCGTGAGGCCCGGCGGCGGCGTCGCGGTCCACACCACGAGACCCGCGATGATGCCCACCGCGATGGCGGCCCAACGCAGCACGCGAACCGGCATTAGGTGATGCGGGGGTGGTCCGGAGGCGGTCGCGGTGTCTGGCTGTAGCGCGGCTTCAACGGACGAGCGGATCCCCGGGAGGTGGCGTTCGACGATCTCCGCGGGCATTTGCCGGAGGTAGCCGTTGAGGAGGGTCCGTTCCCGGATCGTGTCGAGATGCGTCCCGATCAGCTCCGCCGCTGGCCCGTATTCTTCCGCCGCGAGCAAGTGATTGATCGACTGATCCCAGCGATCGCGCTCGAGGTAAAGTCGAGCCGCCTCGCGGTGCAGCTGGCGAATCCCCTCTGGACCGACTTCGCTGCTCAAGCGCGCGACCAGATGATCGCGCACCGAAGGCAACATCGTCTTGCCGCCGTCATGGCGCGCGAGCAGCGCGGCGCAGCTTTCGATCTCGCCCAGCGGCATGCGATCGGCATGCGGCACGAGACCCGCCATCACGTCGGGATCGAGCACACTCAGGATCGCACTGCGCGTCAACAACTCTTGGCGGGCGCGCGGTTGGACGGCGAGGAAGGCATCCATCTGGCGCTCAAACGCCACCTGCAATTTCGAGAGCTCTTGATTGTTCCGGTACAGGCGGTCGCTCAGGATCTGGGCGAAGTGGAACATGAGCCACGGGTTTTCCTCGATCATGGCGTCGAACTTGTTCTTCGGCAGACGCCACAGCTCCACGGGCGTCTGGGCGACGACCGTGGCCGAGCGCGGCCGATCCGAGAACAACGCCCGCTCGCCGAACCATTCCGACGGGCCGCTGACGGCCACGACCTCACGTTCCGCTTCCCCGAGATTGAGCTGCACCTCTACAATTCCCGACTTGATGACGTAGAAATCGCGCGCCTCGTCACCCTCGTAGCAGATCACCGAGCCCGCCTCGTGCCGCTCCTCCCGCAGATCCGCAATGATCCGCGCGAAGTTACCGGCCGGCAGATCGGCGAACAAAGGAATCCGGCGAAGAATGGTAGCGAGCGAATCCATCAAGGAATTTGGTGATTTGGCGATTTGGAGGGGGGGTCAAAGGTCCGATGATAATAGCCCCACTCAAAGATTACGCCTGTGATGCTGGCGAAGCGGCGGGTCGGCACATTTGTGGCGGCGTTCTCAACCTCTCCGGTATCATCAATGAACATGCGATAGCGGGTGTCTAGCATAGCCAAATCAACAAAGGAGACGCAGCCCAGTCAAGGGGAGCGCTTCAAGCATGCCCGCACGCGAAGTCGGCTGCGACGAAGATAAGGCTTTGAGAAGCGGCTGAGATCGCGAAGGCTCCGCCTGGGCCTTAGCCCCATCCGACGCCGAAGGGTCCGAAGCCTTCGTAGGCTTGGCGGGCCCGCTAAGCAGCCTCGCCGGTGATGCGAATTGGAACCGCCTGAGCGGCTGACTTCCCGTCGAGGGCGGCTGCGAGCACCGACGAAAGGCGATCAGCCGCAGTGATCAAAGCGGCGTCCAAGTGAACGTAGCCCGCAGTCACGCTGCCTCCGGCATGTCCCAGAAGACCGGCGATTGTTATTGAGGCAGACCTGGAGCGCCGGAGAGCCTCCGCCTTGCCGAGCTGGTGGGGTATGGTGACGACGATTGGTTGCGACATTGCGGGTCTACCTAAACGGCATCGGTCAGCCCGCTAATGTGGAGAGCGTGCTGTCGGTTTTCTAGACGTTGCTAGGCCATGATGATGCGGCCTGCCATTGGCAAGCAGAGGGCCGGGAGACCGCAAAATGACAAGGCCGTTCGGTGGGCCAGCAACTAGCAGCGGGTGCCCAGTGTCACGACGCAGCGCAGTCCTCTGGCAGTGCCCCTCACCGCCGTAACTGGTTCCGCGTACAATCCCAACGCCAGCTTGACCAGCGCCTTTGGCGACACCCTTAGCAGCCGTCGCGGTGCCTGCGTGAGGTTGCGCCATCCGAGACACCGTCATCGCTCCCAGCGATCCCCATTTTCCACAGCAAAATTTGCTCGTTGCCAAGGCCATGTGGGAACGTTAGATGCAAATTTCAGTTGTTTAGATTGACGGGTGGCATGCCGATTAGAGGCTGCCATGAAAGGCATTTTATTGCCGGGCGTCATGCTTTGCGCCGCCACTCTACATAGCGCCGCTGCTGATCCGGCAGTGCCCCTCCAGACCAAATCCGGCGAAGAGTTGCATTCGGCCGTTACGGACATGCCGAACATAATCGATATGTCGCACGCGGACCCCAAAACCTGGCATAGCTTACCGCCCGCCGCTCAGGTCTACGACCAGGTTCTAGCGCAAGAGGTGCAAATCCCAACACACTTCAGCCTCCGACCCCGTCTGTTCTGAACAAGGGCCGCTATGGGCGTAACCAGATGATCACGGTTAGACGCAAAGGGCGTGGGGCTTAGGGTTCTCGATCAGGCCATCGACACGACCACGCCGACAGGAAGGACTCATGTTCAACATGCTCGGCGCTATCGCTCAGTTTGCGATCGTCGTTGCCGTGGCGGTGGCCGTCTGATCGCCGCGGCGGTCTTCGGCCTTGTCACCGGCTATCACATCCTCATCTTGTCCTATGGCTTCACCCCCACCCAAGCTGCGGGTATCGTCGCTGGCGCACTCGCGCTGCTCGGCTTCGGACATGCTCAGCTTCTGCACCAATGTCCGCTAAGTACGTCATCAAGCACTATGACGCGCATCTCAACCTCGCGCTCAAAGACAAAGAGAAAGCTGATCGCTAGGCGGCCGCCCGGCGGGCCCAGATTGCGACTTCCTGACGCCAATTCTTTCCGTCTGGTGCACGTTCGGCCATCCAACGAAAGGAGTTTGATTGGATTTCGAAAAATGTCCAACGCATGACGCCACCTCTCGGATCTGGACCTTCCTGCACGATGCCGTCATCCCGCGCTCGCGCAATCTGCTGCGTGAAAAAATTCGTCGCGGGATCGTTCCACAAAATGCGGCAGGCGTCGAGATTCGGATCATAGGTGCGCAGCGTCGTGCCCTACCAGTTGCCTGTCCCTGCGAGCTGCGCCACGCCGGATTTTCTCTCTTCGAGGCGAGGAATCATCCACGCGTCTTGGATCGCGCGCCCTCGGAGCACCCAGCCGGCATGAATCTCGCCCCGACCCTTGTGTTTTTTCCCGTCTTCCATCAAGGCGGTAACCTCCATGTCCCAGCGACCCACAATCCATGCGTAGAGGGCAAGTTTGGCCTTTAGACCCACATCGGGACCATCGGCGTGGAGTACCTCTGCAAATGTGGAGGCAGGATAGCAGTGTGATGATTGAGCTTCCATCATAGCATCTCTGTGCGCGAATACCGCTCGCCAACTCGATCCAGAGCTTTCTGATATTTGGAATCATCTAATCCCGAGCGACGGGCCATATCGATATTGTCCTTCAGGTCTGCCACCTTCACCGCCCTGCTTATTGGATGGGCGACAGCTCGAGAAACAAAATCCTCGTAGCTCTCGCCGGTGCGGCGGGTCATCGCATCCACGGCTTGGATTATTGCCGGGCTAAATCTTTCGTCTGCAAGCCGACTAAGAGGCCATTGCGAATTCTTTTCTACAACGTCGTGCAAAATACCGACGATCCTTCCACTCGGTGTATCCACTTGGTCCATGACACGCTTGGAGTGAAGAATGTAGGGCTCGTTTGCTTTATCTATCTGACCGTGATGTGCCTCGGTAGCGATCTCGATGGCGCGTTTCAAGGAACCGTCGCTAATGTCAGCAGCGCCATTCGTCACAGCAAACCTCGTCGGATCAGTGGTTAAGAGCTGTTGGCCATAGCTTGCTTAGAAGCATGAGAGAGCCGGCTATCGAAAGCCACGCTAGTTCAATCCATCGAGCATGGCCGGTGAGAAGGGCGAGTGCCGCACCGATTGTCGCGATCAAAAGCGCTAAACCAGCAACTGCAGAGACAACAAGAATAAGAATTTTTAACAACCTCACTTGCCTCGTTTGCCTCGCAGCTAACTCCAAACTCGCCGCTCTTCTTGCGGGCGACGTGGCGCGCGCGGCGGCGCTTCGTCCCCCGGCCCTCTAAATGGCAGCTACAATACGTTTGGCAGGGCTTTCAGTTCCGGTCTCAAGAGCCAAACGCCTTGCCGCGAGGTAGATCTTTGGGTCCGAAAGGCATCCCGAAGGCGATGACTTTCTCCGCGGCAAGGATGCGAGTTCGGCTATCGGTCAAGCACCTCGTCATTCAAGAAAAGGCTTCGACCGTTGAGCATCAATGGAGTTTGCCGCTGATCGTCATCCAGTGCCTTGTCCGCGGCGGCTACCATCGTGTGGTCGTTTGGTATTGGCAAATGCTCACCGCTAAGCTTGGGGTCTGGAAATTCGAGCCCGAACAGAAGCGCAATAATAGCAGCTGATGCCAGCCACGTTCTTGAGTAAGTCATTGAGGAGATTCCTCCTCTCACCGCCAGCCTCCGCTCTAAGAAACAAACTCATGAATTCTCAGTTCCAATCTTTCTTGGAACAAATTTCCTGCTGACCAGTTGAATTGGTGGGCGCGTGCGCGTTTCTAACTCTTTAAGTGCATCGCGCTCAATAGGAGCGCGTAAGGTCTACATCACCGACGAGCTTGTCGAGCCATTTCCGCAAAGCGATGCCTGCACACCAAGCCATCTGGCGCGAGATCATCACCAGCCAGGAGATGTCCCGCGAGGAGCGCATGGCGGCGTATGCAGCGTACGCGCAGCCGGGCGGCTACCTTGGGAGCATCCACCCTTATAAGCCCGCGTAGCGGTGGCCCCGGGACCCTACGTGATGCGTTGCTGGCAATGTGTACCGCGCCGAAGGTGAAGAACTGGCGAGCCTTCGCTAAACGCTGGCGGCAGTATGACGCCGTGCAGATGTTGGGAACCGCCGAATGCGCCCCGGCGAAGGTGCGGGGGAAATTCAAGCGAGCCTTAGCAGCGGCGAGAAACTCGTCACCCGCATAGCGCCCCACTGCCAGCCCTATCTTTCCGAGGTGCCATCACTCATGGCACCGGCTCTTCGCGGCTCACGGTGCAACGTCGAGGGCAGTCTGCATTTTAGTCCCACAGCACCCCCGCCTTGGCGTTGGTTGACAACACCTGGGGGGCCAATGCCTCAGTCACAGCAAAGATTATCGAGCCGGTCATAAAGACGAGAACAAACAGCGGGAGGGTGGCGACGATGAGCTTCATTGGTTGCCCTCTGGGTGAAACGGCCCCACTCGCGCGTGGGAGTAGGGCCGTTTCGTTTACGCAGCACCTTATGGGATTTTAGCTGGCTGCGTGACTTGCTTTGACGTTAGCAGCGGTTCGTTAACCAAACGGAAAAAGGGGCGAGCCCCGAAGAACTCGCCCCCAGTTGTGGAGCCCGATCAGGCTCTATGCTGCTCGCTTCAGTTCAAGCCTTCGGTCTTGGCCGTGAGTTTCGCCTTTGCTTCGCGTTCGGCGTTCATACGCATCTCGATACGGTGAGCAACGCGTAAGAGTTCGGAGAGTCGCGGTGTGTGGAGACAGACTCATCATTTCTGGCGAGCGGCGAACAGATGGCGAGCGAACGAACGGCATGTGATCGATTGGTGGGGAGGCTAGTGAGTTACGGGGAGCCGGAAGGGGTTTGGAGCCGGATGGGAATGGGGATGTTTTTGTTGAGGCGGGTGTATGAAGGGTACTTGTCGGGGGAGGCGACGCGGGAGCTCCCGGTCGATGGGGTCAAGAAGGGGTTGGTGGCGCATGGACAGGCGGGGCAGTTTTACCGGCATTTGTATTTTCATATTGGGTGCCGGTTTCTAGGGTGGCCGGGGATGCTCGCGAGTTGGTTTATGCATCAATGGGATGTGAGGCAGGCGGCGACGGGACGGACGGAATCAGCGATCGAGATCAGGGACAATGTGGCGGCGTTCGCGTGCGTGGAGGTTTTGTTGGACCGGTCGCGGCGGAAGATATCGCGGCGGAAGACGGCGGAGCGGTTGCGGGAGATACTGGCGGAATGATGGAGGAGGCGACGGCACCAGCCCCGTTCTCGCCATTTAAATAGGCGCGGTTTGCGCGCTCTTCGCGGCTTAGCACGCTCACATTGAGTTTTCTCATGGTTGCCTCTGAGTCGTGCAATTAGTGCACGTTGCCCCTAACGTGATCGTGCCTCCGCCGCCGAAGGTTGATTCGATTCCAAATCAGGTCCGCAGAGTCAATGCGGCAATCGTGGGGAACGAGAGCGTGCGGACGCGAAACCGGCGTATAATCAGTGCTGCGTTGATTTAATAGAAGGAGAAATAGGTGAGCGATTTGCCGCGCTGCTGGGCCACTGCTGCTTCCATAACGCGAGACCGGCCTTATGGGTCACAGAGTCGTTTGTCCGGCGAGGGTCGCCGTGGATGCCACAATTTTGTTGCGGGCCTTAGACGAGTGCCAAGCCTTTTCTTTCCGGTCGCTTCATGAGGAAGACGAGTGGCAGGAGGGCGAAAGTCACCCAGCCGATGAACCAGAACAAATCGATGAACGCCTGCATTTGTGCCTGCCGGGCAACCCCTAGCGCCACGATTTTTATGGTGCTTGGCGACGACATGCTCAGTCCCGACCCCGCGAGGTAGGGCGCGACTGCGGGATTGAACGGATTGAGATTCTCGATGAGGTGGGCCCAGTGAACCTGACCTTGGTGAACCAATAGCCAACTCACAACCGCAATCCCCACTGAGGAGCCTATACCGCGCATGAGGGCCATGAGGCCGGAGGCCTCGTCCAGCTTGGCGTCTTTGATGCTGCCAAAGGCAACGGCGTTCAGAGGTACAAAAAACAGGCCCATACCTGCACCGGCGATCATGCCGGGCCAAATGAGGCCCCAAGCATCCACGTAAAGCGATATGCGGGCCATCACGATGGCGCCAATTGCAGACAGAATGAGTCCAACGGCAACCAGATAGCGCGGGTCGATCAGGCGCAGCAGAAAACCCCCGGTAATCGCCAGGGCAATCGCGCTGACAATCGCCCTCGGCATGAACAGCAGGCCGGCGCTCATCGCCGGATAGCCCATCAAGCGCTGCGTCAATAGCGGCAGCAGGGCGATCGTGCCGAACAGCGGGATACCGTAGGCCATGCTCGCAATCAGGCCGGCGACGAAATTCCGGTCCTTGAGAAGCGACAGGTCCACGATGTTGTCGGGGTTGCCCCAGCCACGCATCAAGAAGGCCGCGCTGGCAAACACCGTTATGACGGTGAACACCTGAATGAAGCGGGAGTCGAACCAGTCGCGCGTCGGGCCCTGATCGAGGACCAATTGGAGCGAGCCTACCGCGAGGACCAAGAGAGTCAGGCCGGACCAATCGGTCTTTGAATAGTTCATCGGCACGCGGGCCAGTTCGCCCATGGCCAGGAGGAGCGCGATCGCACCAATTGGCACATTGATGTAGAACACCGCTCGCCACACGAAGGTGTCGGTCAGCCAACCGCCCAAGACGGGGCCGAGGACGGGCGCCACCATGATGCCCAGGCCAAAGATGGCGAGAGCTTGTCCGTGCCTTTCGCGTGGGAATGCTTCCAGAAGAATCGATTGGCTCAACGCTACGAGCGGAGCCCCGCAAATTCCTTGGATGATGCGGAAAATCACCATGCTCAGGAGATTCCAGGAAAGGCCGCACAGCGCGGAGGAAATAACAAAGCCCACAATCGAAAAGGTCAGAAGGCGCCTTCGTCCGAAAACGCGGGACAAATAGCCCGTCAACGGCATCACGATAGCGGTAGCGACGAGATAAGAGGTGAGTACCCAAGTGATCTGGTCTGACGTTGCCGCGAAAGCGCCCAGCATGTGTGGCATCGCCACACTCACGATCGTAATGTCGAGTACTTCGAGGATAGCGGTAAGCACCACCGCCACAACCAGGGCGATCGAGGGACCTTTTTCGGGCTGTGGCTCGATGCGCGGTGGAGGACTATCTTTCGGCGAACGCGACCGCTTCGACTTGGATACCCGCCGAGTCATTTATCGTCCCTAGGTTCGTATCGATCATGCCAATGGCGCGTGGATAAACAGCACCCAGAAATTATCGCTAAGTGTCACTATCGAGGCGGTGGTTTTATGTCCGTATGGTTCATCGGTGACAGCCTTAGCCCGGAGATCGACTTCCACATCGGAAACTGGCGATAGCCGAAATCGCCGCTGACCTCATCTCACTGTGCACCCCATCGGTCGTCGTGGATTTTGACCTCAATGCTCGCGAATGTAACTCCGCAGCACGATATTGTGCTATTTGTCTTGTGGTGATCGCGCCCTGCGATCGCCCCTTTGGTTGAGAAGCCCCGGTCTCCACCTTGGCCGGGGCTTCTTCTTAGACCTTGGAACCAAGGCTGACCCAAAGCTGACAGTGGGGCCAAGCTGAGCAATTCGGTCGCTAGCGAAGTCCGCCGCCCAGGAATGGTCACAGGAGAGCACTACCGTTGCGAGCGTAACAGCCAATGGGGGGGGCGATGCCGGACTTCGCAAAGATCAACAGGGCGCTCACCTACCTGCGTGAAGAGATACCGGTAGAGGACATCTCGAAGAACCCGGTCCTCAAACATCCCCACAATACCACCCGCCTAATCCCGGAGCGGCTGCCCCCTGCAACGATCAGGGAACTTTCTCGACTGCAGCCTGCAATAGCCATAGTGACTACTTTCGGTAAGTGGGCCCTCATTGGTGCGGCAATCGCGGTTTGCACCAGTTTCTGGCATCCCGTGCTTTATATTCTCGCGGTCCTGGTAATCGGCTCGTGCCAACACGCGTTGCTGATCCTTGGCCACGACGCTTCGCACTTCCGCATACTGTCTGTGCGCTGGCAAAACGATCTCTTCGCCAATCTTTTCATGATGTGGCCGACCTTCGCCTCTGTCGAAGGCTTCCGCAAGTTCCACAGCACGCATCATCAACACACAAACCTCCCGAACGATGGGAATCGCCACATCTGGTACACCCACGACGCCGCTGGCGACCTCGCTCCCGATTGGCAGTTTCCCAAAACGCGTTTGGGACTTGCGTGGCTTCTTTTGCGCCGCGCCGCGTTCCTCACCGGGTTGTTCTGGATTTTGCGCGGCCTGGTCGGGTCGACCCTCATTCCATCGCCCGGCTGGATGCGTACCGCGCGCTTTGGCTTTTATGCATCTAGCGCCGCAACGCTCATTTATTTCGACGCCTGGCACGCGTTTCTGCTTTATTGGATCGTGCCATTCTGCACCTGGCACATCGCGGCTCAGTACATCCGCCTGATCTGCGAGCACAGCGCGGTGAAGAGCGATGAGGAAGAGTATTCGATCACCCGCACGACGATCCCCACTTGGCCGGAGTCTATCTTTATCCTGCCTTGCAATGTTGGTTACCACCTCGAACATCATTGGTATCCAAGTGTCCCGTTTTACCGTCTGCCGCAGCTGCACCAGGCGCTGATGGACCGCCAGGGCTTCCGTACGCACGCCGTGATAAGGCGATCGGTTTTCGCTTCACTAAGCGAGTGCGTCAGAGAAGCCGCCGCGCTGAGCGCACCTCGGAATACGAACCGACAGCCAGCAGCGCTTGGATAAGTTCGCTAATGGCACTTAGCGCACATTGATGCAGATGCCGAGCAAGTAAGTTCTTCGGCAGAGCTTCCGGCTATATGGTGAAGTCGTCCCGGCGTCCGATCGGCGGTGATGGGTCTCGATTGCGCGCGGTTGTAGCGACAAAGCAACTTTCAGTTTGAACCGCGACCGGTGTCATGGGTGCCGGCTCCAGCCGGCCGCTGCTGCGGGCTGCTTCGCCACATCTTTCGTGGGAAGCGATGCCGCGCTCGTTCCTGCGTTGCACCCTTGCCGTCCTATGTCGCAACCTCGGGAGGTCGCGAGGCATGCGAGGGCCGCTGCCAGGTCCTTGGTAATTTGCCGATCCACCACTGAAGGAAGCTTACTTGCGGCCCAGCCAAACCTCATACGGACTTGGCTGTGATCGTGAACCGTCGAGAGAGAAAGGCAACCGAAGACTAGTGCCATCGACATCGACATCGAACAGAGCGCAAGCCAAGTCCTGCGTTGGCTGTAGGACGCGACAAAAAGAACGAAAACAATAGCCCCGGCGGCAAAGAGACTCCCCCCACTTCAGTCGTTATTTCTTCGCGCATTGGTGGCGCAAGAGCGACCGGCGCTACGATTGAACCGAAAACGAGTAAAAATTTG
Source organism: uncultured Alphaproteobacteria bacterium (assembly GCA_963818165.1). GTDB lineage: Bacteria > Pseudomonadota > Alphaproteobacteria > Rhizobiales > Methyloligellaceae > Methyloceanibacter. Next base: position 96,010 of record CAWFRD010000020.1, on the reverse strand, counting down.
CCTACCGGCGGGTTTTTGCCCGGTTGACCTGGCTGGGTGAGCACGGCCAAGAACATCGTGCTCACCGGCTGCGGGGCAGCAAGGCTGATTCAAAATGAGCTCCAGCTAACACTTGTGATCCCATCTGAAACCCACGGCCCCGCAAGCAGTTGCCGCGAGCGTTGCCCGGAATCAGCCTTTAGATTCCGACAGGCTCATGTTTCATCAGCGTGTCGTTCTCACCGCCGAACGACGTACGTCAAGCCTCTCGCTATTCCTTGCGTCCTTCCTGGTCCAGGCTATCGAACTGTTCATCCGATAGCTCGATATTGACGACCGCGACGTTCTCTTCTAGGTGCGCGACTTTGGACGTGCCTGGAATGGGCAGCATGACAGGGCTGCGCTTGAGCAGCCACGCCAGCGCGATCTGGCTCGGGGTGGCGTTATGGGCCTTGGAGACCGCATCCAGTGTCGAGCCGGATTCGGCAAGACGACCTGCAGCCAGCGGAAACCAAGGAATGAAGCCAATCCCGTGCTCCTCGCAATAATTTAGCGCGTCCTCACTACCGCGATCGATGAGGTTGTATCGATTCTGGACGGTTGCCACCTTGAACAGGTTAGAGGCGGCTTCAATGTCAGCGACGGTAACGTTACTCAAGCCAGCGTGACGGATGATTCCATCGTCGAGAAGCGACTTGACGGCAGCAAACTGCTCATCGCGTGGTACTTTCGGATCGATGGCGTGCAGCTGCCAAAGTCCGATTTGCTCAAGCCCGAGTCGGTCGCGGCTGTGTATCGCTTGCTGGCGCAAGTGTTCGGGGCGTCCATCCCGCTCCCATTCCCCAGGACCGGGTCGCGTCAATCCAGCCTTGGTGGCGATGAGAATGCCTTCGTAGGGGTAGAGCGTCTCGCGGATAAGCTGTTCGGAAACGCATGGTCCGTACGAGTCCGCGGTGTCGATGAAATCGATACCGAGTTCCGGCAGGCGTTTGAGAGTTCCGATTGCCTCGGCCATGTCAAGCGGCGGGCCCCAAACGCGGGGTCCGGTGATCCGCATTGCTCCGAAACCGAGGCGATGGATCTTGATATCGTTATTGATCTTAAATGAGCCCGATTTGCGAACGTTGAGCTTAGACATATTTCTTTACTCGCCAAGGTGGAGTAGCGCTCGCATTGACACCTTGCGCCGGCCATAAAAATCGAGAGCCTCCGGTTTTTAGGCCGGGGACTCTCTTCGACCTTACTCTTCGATTTCTCGAATTTGGGATCTTACTATCAACGTTTATGGTTGCTGGAAGTTCCGCGTCCACGGGGATGTTGAGTGATTGTGGATAACCGATCGGGTACGTGACGCTTTCACCGGCCGGCGTTGAACGAGCGTGCACCCCGATATAGGCCTTTGCTCGGTAAGGGTTGCCTCCGTAGAGCATGGCCCTGCGACCAAACTCGTTTAGCAAACGTGCTATCTCCGGCATATCCAACTTGGGCATAAGCGTTTCCCATCTGTGTTAGTAACTCTCGGCCATGCACCTTGATCCTTCTGAAAAGAGCCTGGGAACCAGCTTTTTCGAGCGCACAGCCGAAGAGGTCGCGCGCGACCTGATCGGCTGTTATCTGGTGCGAAAGCGAAGGCGCAAGGTAGTTAGGAGCAGAATTATCGAAACCGAGGCGTATGTCGGTCCTCACGACTTGGCTTGCCATGCCTCTCGCGGGCGCACAGTGCGCACCGAGACAATGTTCGGCGCTGCTGGCACCCTTTACGTTTATTTAGTCTACGGCCTTCACTGGATGCTCAATGTAGTGACCGGGCCGATCGGTTATCCCGCTGCCGTGCTGATAAGAAGCGTCGACACGACCGTCGGGCCTGGACGGCTCACCAGGGCTCTCGGAGTCACCGGCGAGCTAAATGGCCACCCCGCCAGCGAGTGCAGTGGGCTTTGGTTCGCCAAAGATCACCGACTCGCGCTGCTTCCAATATTCTGCACTCCACGTATCGGAGTGGGATACGCGGGCCCGATTTGGTCCAACAAAAAGTATCGGTTCGTTGCGCCGCGATCTGCCCCTAGGGATCCAACAGGCTCTTAGGAAAGCGCATGCGGTCGGTCTTGATCACGGGGACGTCTAGCGGCATCGGTCAGGCGACCGCGATCGGCCTTGCCAAGCGTGGCTGGCGGGTATTCGCCACCATGCGGGATCTGAGGAAGCGCGGCGCCTTCGACCAAGCCCTGAGGGTTGCGGGCGTGCAAGGTGATGCCGAGGTTGTGCAGCTTGACGTCGCTAGCAAAGCCTCGATCCAAGCTGCGATTGAAGCAATACTCTCTCGAACTGGCAACAGGCTCGACGCCGTGGTGCACAATGCTGGCGTAGCGGCTGCTGGCGCCTTGGAAGACGTGCCAGAGGCTGAGCTTCGCCGGGTGATGGAGACAAACTTCTTCGGCGTCGTGGAGTTGACGCGGGCACTGCTGCCAACCTTCAGGGAGCAAGGGCGCGGCCGAATCGTCATCGTTTCGAGTGAGGCTGCTTTCATGGGGCAGCCGACCAATTCGATTTATTGCGCATCGAAATGGGCGATCGAAGGTTGGGCCGAGTCGATTGCCTATGAGCTTGAGCCGTTCGGGATCGATGTCGTGCTTGTCGAGCCCGGTCCTTATCGAACCGAGATCTGGAAAAGCACGCCGCGCATTCAGCCGGCCGGCAGTCCCTATCACGCCTGGGTGCAGCGTGTGTTTCGCGCTGGGGACGCCCATGCCGCGAACGTCGCACGAGACCCGACGGAGGTGGGTTCGGTCATCGCTAAGGCGCTTGAGGCGCGTCACCCGCGGTTTCGCTACCCGATCGGTCCTTTCGCCCGCCTGAACCACTTTTTAAGAGGTAAGGTGCCAAGTCGCCTGTTGCGCAAAGCGACGAAGTTCTATTTGGGCTTGCCTCGCGGACAACATTGAACCGGAAGTCTGCCGTCTCGGGATCGACGCCGCTCATATAAACGTACAGAGCCAGCTTGATGCCGATACCCTCGATGTCATCGGCGGGTCTTTCGGCAATTAGGTCTTCCATGCTCGTAAAAAGGTTCCCCACGCCGTTTCGGCCGCGTGGTAACGGTGAGTCCCTCCAGGCATCGGAGTGCCGTTTTTTGTGGCGCGGGTCTCCCGGGTGCGATGCCTCGCTGCCAGTTCTCAATGAGCCTTATATAACTGTCAGCTTCGCTCTAGCTGCGATGGCTGCGTCCTCACCCTGCTTCAAGGCGTTCAGAAACTCGGGATACTGCGCCTTCCACAGGCATAAGGCCGAGGGCGCGATCCCTAAGCATCTGGCAATTAGAGTTTGAGACACGCCCACCAGCGCGAGAGCCTTCGCTACAGCGGAGCTCTTGCCTGCTCGCAAATCGGGAGCCGCTTCATCTCCGGCCGTTGCTGTAGCGCTGTCGCTGATGCGCAGACCGGCAGCCCGGCCTTGCGAATGCCGTCGAGGTAAAGGTCGAGCTCGGCCTGGCGTGCGAACGCGCCGGTGTCGCTGATGTCCCGCTCGGCAGACCAATCAGGGTCAAGCTTCAGCACATTGGCCGCGCCTTCGGCCGCCTCGGCGTTCCGGCCAAGTTGTCCGTAGATGGCCGCGAGCAACGGACCGGATAGCCCTTGCGCTTGACGGGCCGCGGCGAGGGCTTTCTCGAACTCGCCAGCGAAATAGTAAACCCTGTGCAAGCCATAGAGGTACCAGGCCGGATAATTCGGATTCAGGCGGATGGCACGCTCGGCCAACTCGACACCCTTTTGCGGATTGCCAAGCATCGGCAGATTTTCAACATAGAGCATCAATAGATCCGGGCTATTCGGCTGGAGCTCGAGCCCGCGATCCAGTTCGTGAGTCGCAGGTTCGTAGTCGTTTAGCATCCTGTAGGCGTAGCCCAGCACCATGTGAGCCTCGCCGTCATACGGATCGAGGGCCACGGCCTTCTGCACGGCGGCGAACCAGTCACGCAAGGATCGGGCCCTGGCTTCGGTGTAGCTCAGCCAGATTTCGTAGCCATAAGTCAAAGCCAACCCGGTATAGGCGCGCGCGAATCGCGGGTCGAGCTCGAGCGCCTTCCGAAACAGTTCCTGAGCCCTGATGTTGTCCTCCTTCGTTTCCTTGTGCTTGGCCTCGATCCCGAGCAGGTAGTAATCGTAGGCCTGCAGATTGGCCGGCGGCTTGCGGCGCGCCACGGCCCTTTCTGCCTCGGCGATAGCGCCCTCCCATCCCGTCAGTGTTCCCGCGACCTTCTCAGTCACTTCGTCCTGGATGGCGAAGATGTCTTCGAGCGGGCGGTCGTAGCGATTGGACCAAACGTGGCCGCCTGTTTTTGTATCGATGAGCTGGGCAGTCACACGAATCTGGTCGCCAAGCGGTTGAATGCTGCCTTTGAGCACGTAGCGGACGCCGAGATCGCGGCCAACGTTTCTGATGTCCGCGGGCTTGCCTCGGTAAACTTCGGTTGAATTCCGGGCGACGACAAACAGGTCTTTGGAGTGAGACAGGTCTGTAACGATATCCTCGGTAACCCCGTCGGCGAAGCGATCCCATTTAGGATCCTTTCCAATGTTCTCGAACGGCAAGACCGCGATGGAAGCTTTTTCAGATAGCGGAGTGGATGGAGTCCACCACCGCCAAGCGGTGAAACCTGCGAGCAGCGCAAGCAAAACTGCAATTGTGGAGACTGCTAAGAATCCTACAGGCGTCTTGCGAGAAGAGGGCTGAAAAGCAACAGGGCCCTGCGAGAGACCCAGCGGTCGATCCGCAGTTGTCGCGTTCGGTCGATCTGGCCAAGGATTAGGTGTTGCAGGCTGTCGAAACTCGATTTGCGGGATGTATGTGCCCTTCGGCAGGTCGATGTGAATAGGATCGTCCTGGCCTTCGGTTCCGTAATATTCGCGAAGCTTTTCACGCAGGCGGGCCGCCTCGATCCGCACGAGGGGAGTGACCGTGGGGTCAAACGTCTCGGGACGATCGAAAACCTCCAAAGCGACGTTGTAGCCCTTCAGCCGCTCGCCGCGGCCGGCAACAGTTTCATTGACGAGATACTCCAGAAACCGCTGCCGGCGCTGTGACTGGTGGAACGGGCCGCTGTTAAGTATACGGACCAGTTGCTCTCGAATGGCCTTCTGGTCGGATTCGCTCCAGCAACTGAGCGAAATTACCGTCACGTTCCAACTCCAAACGTGCCGAGACAGCGCCAACCCCCCAATATCGGGGGTGTGGTTTCATACCGTAACATACTAGGACGAGTAGGCACGGTCTGTCACGCTTCTGAGAAGGAGATCGTCCTTGTCATCGACGATCAGAAAGGAGCGCAGACATGAAAACGTCACTAGCAATCATGCTCGCAGTAGCGGCGCTGACGATCGGCAGCGCAACTGTAGCGCCGATTTCGAGCCCCGCCGTCGCGGGCGGGGGCGGACCCGACAAGTGGTGCGGGGCGGCCGTGTGCCCACCGAAGCAGAAACAGTCAGGAACGCATGGAGGGCTGTAAGCTGCGATAGGCACCCCACAGCCGGTCTCTCTCAACAGGAGGGCCGGCTGGCAGCCCTTCGATTATGGAGGTCCGCGATGAGGCGAGTGATGCCGAATTGGGTGAACGACAACCCGTGGGCCATAGGGGTCTTGGAACCGCGTTGTCTGGTGACTGTGACTGCAATGAGGAGGAAAATGACATGTTAGGTATTGCTGCGAGCGGACGGATCCAACGTCTTCTGCCGACCGCGAGCCTGGTACTTGCTGTTCTTACCTACAGCATGCCAGCCACGGCTGAGGAGCAGACGCTCAAGGGTCGGCTTGTTGTGACCCAGCCGACAGGTGCGCCAACCGCCCTGCCGTCGATCGGTGGTCACACCTTCGTTGCCAACAAGTATTCGTGCGTCGCGGTGTTCGAGGATGGCCGTGTCGGACACCGAGGCGGGTGGAGACTTCAAGGGTTACAGCACGTACACCTTCCAAAACGGTGATTCACTCACCATGAGCTACACGGGTGGGTGGAAGGGCAACGGTTATACCGGTTAATACAAAGTCTTTTCGGGAACCGGCGCGTATGCTGGCGCATCCGGCACCGGAGCGTTCAAGAGCGTTGACGAGCCCTGGCAAGATGCCTCGATGGCGGACGTTACCCTCAAGCTGACGCTCGCCGCCCGGTAATTGCGCACGCCTTCCTCGAGGGCGATATGACGGTCACGCGAAGAACTTGCACGGGCATGAATCTAACCTCTTGCATCAGCTCCTCACCGTTCACGCATCTTGTAAGAAGTGGCCCGGAGCTGCATCAAGCAACTCCGGGCCTTGCCGCTCGCGGGAGAAGGCCGACCAAGCGGCGAAATGTTAAGTGATCCTGCGAAGATTACCACATGACTGTTGGCAGCGCAGGATGGCACCGCCTCCAGAGTCCGCTTATTGGGGGTCGCGACACGAGCTCGCGCACAGGCAAGCTCGTCATGGGCATCCTGGCGTTAATTGCAGAGGTTGAGAACGACATCCGGCGTGAGCGGTAGATGGATGGCATCAAGGCGCGCTCGCGCATTTAATGTCGTGGAATGTCCGCTTTGGGTCATTAGCGGACATCGGCCAACCGATCCGGGATGTCCGCTATGCCCCCGAACGCAGACATGTTCAGCGTCGACATCGATGTCTGCTTTGTGCCAGAAGCGGACATTGGCGTGCTCCGGCCCGGACGGTAACGCGGTTTCGTATATCCTGCGCCAATCGCCTTTGAACTCGATACTTAGCGGACATACTGACAAACCCGAGCCATGTCCGCTTTACCCTCAATAACGGACGTTGGGCAGGCAAGCTTCATACGCATCGGAGTCCCGCTTTCTGTTTCGCGGTCTCCCCCCGGTGGATGCAGATCGGCTCGCTGCCCGACCCTCAATGAACCTTGTCTCAACGCAACACGCGTTGCTTCCCTGTTTAGCGCCGGATTATTCCGGATTGAAAGCCAATAGCCTGCGATTTGACGATCCGCTTCAAGCTGCGAGACGTTGCAGCACATTCCCCACCGACGAGTGATCCCACTTGCCTCCACGGGGCGTCGCCACCTTCCGATTGTTCAACTCAACGGCGATCCGCGCCAGCGACAAGCCCTGGGCCTTCAACTCGGTGATGACAGGCTCGAGGCTCGATGCACGTTGGCGAGCCTCTGCCTTGAAGCTGGGCGCAAGAACCTCGGCACCATGACGCCCTAGGCTCGCTGGATGGCTTTGGTGATGTCGGGTCAGCAAAGTAACTCTCCGCAGGGCGAAGGGACGAGCAGCAGCGGGCAGTGGGCGATGTGCAGCAGACGATGCGTGACGCTGCCTACCAACAGCCCGACGAGGGTGCTGAAGCCGCGCGTTCCCGCCACGATCAAATCGGCTCCCTCCTTGGCTGCGATCTCGGCAATTGCAGCGGCAGGGCCTCCTCCCATCACGTCCGCCACTTCGAGCGTTGCATCGAGACCTTCTTGTTTCAAGTCCTCGACCTGCTTTCGGATCGCGTCCTGGACCTCGTCCTCATTGAAAATGACCGCTTCTTTGGCCCGGCTTACCGCGAGCTCGTTTACGTGAACGACGATGAGCCGGGCACCGTGAGCATGCGCGAGGTCCTTGGCTAAGGGGAGCGCCTGGTTGGCTCCGTTCGAGCCGTCAGTCGCCCAAATGATTACCTTGAACATTACTTCCTTTCCTTCCTCAACCTAGTCGGCCCCGTACGACTGTCAGCGAGCATCGTCAATCGCCGTCCAGTTCGGCGTCGGCAAGATCCCGAACTGTCTGCCAACCATGCCGGGCTGGAACTATATGGTGCGCCTCTATCGCCCGCGCGCCGAAATCCTGAGCGTCTCATGGAAATTCCCGGAGGCGCAGCCGGTAAATTAACAGCGTGCGCCCTGGGGTGACGCCCGCTATTGGCACTTAGCAGACATTGATGCAGACACTGAGAATGTCCGATTTCAGGGGCAAGCGGACATTCGTCAGCGCATTGAGCATGTCTGCTTGTGCCAGAAGGAGACACAGTCGCTCGATCCCTCGAACCTGGCTGACACCTCCCGCGAGATCCATGTGATCATCCTTGGCAAAGTTCCAGTATTCGAGGCATTGGCCCGCCGCGTGCGGATGCCTTCAATGCAATCGAGACAGACTAAGGTCTAGTTCGGTCTAAACCGATGCGTTGCCTGATGAAGGCGGCTTAGCGTGCAATGAGCGATGTACCGAAGAGGAGGCTTAAATGGCCCTGCCGAAGGAACGAAAGGGAATCTCTTTGACGGGATTTTTAAAAGCGACGCTGGCGGGTGGGCTCTTCTTTCTCGTGCCGGTGGTTCTCATCATGATCGTCCTGAACCACGCGATGCAGCTCGCGGCAAAAGTTGCGAAACCCATTTCGAGGTTGCTGCCCGTGGAGGCGGTGATGGGCGTCTGGGGAGAGACTTGCCTCGCAGTGCTGTTGCTGATCTTGCTCTCACTAGGCGCTGGCCTCATTGCTCGCACCAAGGCTGGCAAGCGCATCATGAGTTGGTTCGAAAACTCTTTTCTGGGCGGTCTCCCACAGTACCAAGTGATGAAGAGCATGGCCCAGGGCCTTTCACATGTCGAAAGCGCTGAAAACGTGCATCCTGCCCTTGTCAGTATCGAGGACGGCTGGCAGATAGGATACTTGCTGGAACCGCTTGAGAAGGGCTGGGTTACCGTATTTCTGCCGCAGGCGCCTACCCCTATGTCGGGTAACGTGATGTACCTGCCGGCGAATCGGGTAAGGCCATTGGGCATCACGATGGCTCAGGCAATGGCAATTGTGAAACACATTGGCGTCGGCTCCGCCAAAGTTCTGCACGGAACCGACCTAACGCTTCCCGCGGGCTGAATGGACTGGATTCCGTCTTCGGGCGGCGCTGTGGGGATGACGTGAACTCCAAATTGCAGTCCGTCCGGTTGACCGAGCCCATGCCGCCATGGCGTCAATGAGAACGGCAAACAATAACAAACGAGCGCCCGCCGAAGCGAGCAACGATAATCGTGCTGGAAATAGGAAGGTCATCCCGAGCCGGCCGCCGAACCATGGGGCCGGTGTCAGGAGAGTCCATCCAATAGCGGCACGCCGCCAACGATGCTGACCGGCTGCCCCCCAACCTTGACAACACATCAACTTCACAGCGGCGTCCGTGGCCTTGGACTTCATGGAGAAGGCTAATTCCGAAGTGGGTTAGCACCGATGCGGAACGCTTCGTTGGGACCCGTCGTTTTGTAGCCCGCGCCCAGCCAATGTCCGCCTTGGGTCATGAGCTGACGTGAGCGCGCATACCACTTGGTCAGCTTGGTGCCAAAAACGGACATTCGGTGACCACCCCGGTTTCCGCTTTCCTACTATACTCCGGGGGCGTGCTTTTGCTGTGGCCTGGAGCGGAGCCATCGTGTCGTGTTGCTATTGCGCCGAGTCCTGTAAGCTATGCGGTGTCCAAGCTGCGATTGTCAGAATCCGGCGGCCGCCAAGTTCTGCGATGCTTGCGGAAAACCTTTGCCGCTGCGATGCCCTGCATGCGGTGCATCCAATCGGGCGACTGCAAAATTCTGCAACGTGTGCGGTGTTGCTCTTGGCCAGGAGACGCAGCTCGAGGTAGCCCCACCCCCAGATACCGAAGTGCCACAATCTGCGGACCTCGCATTCGCTCTCGGCACCGCTGTCGAACCTCAGTTCGTTCCAGAGGGCGAACGCAAGATGGTGACGGCCCTTTTCGTGGACATCATGGGATCGACGGAACTCGAGCAAGACATCGATCCTGAAGACGCACGCGCAATCATTGACCCGGCACTGGGGCTAATGATTGACGCCGTACGGCGCTATGACGGATATGTCGTGCAGTCGACGGGGGATGGCATCTTTGCGCTGTTCGGCGCGCCGGTGGCCCGCGAAGACCACCCGCAGCGAACTCTATATACCGCGATGCGAATGCAGGATGAAATCCGGCGCTATAGTGCGCGCCTGCGAGCAGAAGGACGCCCCCCGATCCAGATCAGAGCGGGAGCAAATACCGGCGAGGTGGTGGTGCGAACGATCAAGACCGGCGCCATGCATACTGAATACACGCCGATCGGACATACCGTAAATCTAGCGTCCCGTTTGCAGAGCCTTGCCAATGCCGGTTCTACAGTCATCAGCGACAGCACGCGAAAGCTGGTCGAGGGTTATTTCGCGCTGAGGCCACTCGGTCCGGCGCACGTCAAGGGGATCAGCGAGCCAATCAACGTGCATGAAGTGGTGGGCTTGGGCCCGCTACGAACTCGGCTGCAGCGTTCGGCGGGCCGTGGCCTTTCAAAATTTGTTGGACGCGCCAACGAAAAGGAGGCGTTAAAGCGCGCGGCGGCACGCGCTTATTCGGGAGCAGGCCAGATTGTTGCGGTCGTGGCCGAACCCGGTATTGGGAAGTCGCGGCTTTTCTTTGAGTTCAAAGCCGAGGTGCAATCCGAATGGACCGTCCTCGAAGCGTTTTCGGTCTCGCATGGCAAGGGCTCAGCCTACCTACCGATCGTCGAGCTTCTGCATGGTTACTTCGAGATTGCTGGCGATGACAGCGTTCCAGTGCGTCGAGAGAAGGTCACAGCCAAAGTCAGAGCTCTCGATCCCGAGTTGGAGAGTGGGCTCCCTTATTTGCAGGCGTTGCTCGAGATCGCGGATGACAAGGATCGTCTCGCGGGTATGGACGCAAAATTGCGGACATCCCGGACCTTGGACGCCGTCGCACGCCTGCTCTTGACCGAGTCAATTAGTCGCCCGTTGTTTTTGATGATCGAAGACCTTCATTGGCTGGACGACGACAGCCAGGCGCTGTTGGACCGCGTTGCTGATTTGATCAGTGGCTCGCGCATGCTGCTCTTGGTTAGCTATCGGCCAGAATACGCGCTTCGCTGGGGCGACAAAGCCTGGTGCTCTCGGCTGCGGCTCGAGTCGCTTGAAGAGGGCAGCGCGGATGAGATGCTTTCAGCCATTCTGGGCGATACCCAAGCCCTCGTGCCGCTCAAGGAGCTGATCGTCACGACTACTAGCGGCGTTCCCTTCTTCATGGAGGAGACGGTTCAATCCCTGTTCGATGAAGGGGCCCTCAAACGGCAGAATGGAGCTGTGAAGCTTGTTCGACCGCTTGGCTCACTAAAAATTCCACCAACGGTGCAGGCGATTTTAGCCGCCCGGATCGATCGCCTTCACAATGACGAGAAGAACCTGCTGCAGACGCTGGCGATCCTCGGCCGCGAATTTGTCCTCAGCCTGGCGCGCGCCGTGGCGGGAAGGTCGGAAGACGAGTTGGAACGGCTGATTGCAAGATTGCAAAAGGGCGAGTTCGTCTACGAGCAACCCTCGATCGTGGACGTCGAATACACCTTCAAGCACGCGCTCACGCAGGAGGTGGCTTACAACTCGGTGCTGCTCGAACGTCGCAAGCAGCTGCATGAGCATGCGGGGCACGCCATTGAGACCATCTACACCGCCTCGCTGGATGATCACCTCGCCGAACTGGTGCATCATTTTTCGCGCAGTGGGAACCATATCAAGGCGGTTGAGTATTTGCATTTGGCGGGCACTCAGGCGATGGCGCGGGGGGCCTTGCCGCAGGCGATCAGAGACTACGAGCGGGCCTTGGCATTGCTCAAGGCCTTCCCGCCCGGAGCGGAGCGGGACGCGCTGGAATTGCAAACTCTCGGTCCTCTCGGCATGGCCTACATCGCCGTGCGCGGCTACGCAGCCCCCGAAGTTGGCCCGGTCTTTGTTCGTGCGCGCGAGCTAAGCGAACGAATTGGGCAACCACCGCAACTGTTTGCTGTCTTTTGGGGCAACTTTGTCTGGCATGCGGCCCGTGGCGACGGCTTCTCTATGGACTTGGCCCGAGAGGCGATCGGCCTTGCCGAGCGCTTCGAGGATCCGGGCATCTGGATGGAGGCACTCTTTCTCATGGGCGCGACGCTGTTTTACCGAGGCGATTTCGTCGGCGCCCTCGTTCAATTTGAGAAAGCCCTCTCACGCTATGACGATCGTGAACGTACGCGGCTGTGGGCTTCGCGTGTCGGCCAAGATGCCGGAATAGGGCACCGCTGCCATTTGGCGCTGGCCCTGTGGTACCTGGGATATCCGGAGCAGGCCCTGCGGGCCAACCAAGAGACGCGAAAACTAGCCCACTCGATCGGCCACCCCTTTAGCCTCGCCTACGCTCAACACCACACAAGCTGGCTCTACCATCAGCTTCGGCTACCTGCCGAAACCAAAGCCGCAAGCGAGGACGGTATCCAAACCGCAACCGAACAAGGCTTCGCGATGCTTCACGCGACAGAGACTCTTTTTAAGGCTGCTGGGGTGCTACTCGAGGGACGCCCGGACGAAGCGTTGCCGTTACTCACAAGGGGTCTTGAAGCTTACCGGGCCACCGGTGCCGGTGTATGGCTTCCTTACTTCCTCAGCATTCTCGGCGATGCTTACATTCATGCGGGCCGACTTGACGATGCCAGAGAGGCGCTTAATGAGGGCTTGGTCATTGCCGAGAGGAGCAATGAGCTCTGCCAGAAGGCCGAATTATTGCGCCTCAACGGAGAACTTACGTTGCTGACGGGGGCGCATAAAGAGGATGCTGCCGAGGACTGCTTCCGTCAGGCGATCGGAACCGCGCAGCTCCAGCTGAGCAAAGCCTGGGAACTCCGAGCGACTACAAGTCTGGCGCGCCTCCGCAAACGACAGGGCCGGCATGACGAAGCACGCCGATTGCTCTCCGACATATACGGTTGGTTCACCGAAGCTTCGATACCCCCGACCTTAAGTCCGCCAAGGCGCTGTTAGATGAGCTGGACGCAGAAGCATTTAGCGAGAAACCGATAGAAGGCTGAGCGCTGCTGATCCAGCGTCCGCTTTGGGTCATTAGCGGACATACCGACAAGTCCGCGCCACGTCCGCTTTACCCCCAATAACGGACGTTCGGCGGCGCGGCTATCATTTGACCTGCCCAGCAACCGCGCCTCCGTTGAAATTTCGCGACGCAGCTTACGCCTAGCAGCATGACGACGGCGCTGCTTTGCAGTCTGCCGTGGAACGGGCCGAGGAATCGCTCCGGCACGTAGAGGATCGGTCGCGCCACCAGATCGAGCGCGCGCGCAGTGAGCTTGCCAGCTTGCGATCTCAACTCGAGTTGGAAACAGCCCGCGACCCTCACCCCCGCTGATGAAGCGAACTTGGCGGTGGGGGATGAAATAGCGAGAATAAGGGTTCACTAACCTGATCCACAGCCTCCGGGGAAACTAAAGTCCTGGTCGGGCGTTTAAGCCATCAGAGGGGCACTCAATGGAGTGCCTTATGACCCAACCGTCGCAAATTGGCCAGGGGTGGTGGTCCATCGTTACCCGGCCAACTCCGGTGCCAAGACGCTCGCCGCAGCGGCTTAGGAGCACGGAGCGTTCTCCCCGAACCGCCGCCGCGCCCTAATTGTCGAAGATGAGTTCTGGATCGCCCTTGGCCTAGAAGCAGAGATGCACGCACTAGGCTTCGATATTTGCGATCTAGCGGAAAATGCACAAAATGCCTTTTTGTGTGCAATGGAAGATCAGCCCGATGTGGTCCTGATGGACGTTTGCCTTGAAGGAGGCCGCGAAGGGATCGAGGCCGCTCGGCGGCTTCGAGAGGTATGCGAGGTGCCTATCGTTTTTGTCACTGGACACAGTGATCGCGACACCATCGAGCGTATCCACGCACAGGTGCCGGGAGCGCCGGTGCTGCCGAAGCCGGTCGTCTTGGACCGCCTTGGCGAGGCCGTGGCGGAGGTTGTCCAGCCTCACCACCTCATCAGCGTCATGGGTCGTTCCTACGGCCATGCGTAGGCACGAAAAGCATACAAGAAACAGCACCCTTGAAGTCCTAGAGCACGGAATGGGTTGGGGTGTGGGTTGCAAGTCGTAATCACCCTGTAACCCTTGAAAACCAACGACATGGAAGCATTTCTCAAAGGTGGATCCTGGTTTGTGATCCCCCCGAGTCGTTCTGTGACGCGTGGTCCGTTTGCAATTCCGTTTGCAAGATCTCTTCCCGCGTTTGTCCGATTCTAGCTTGCCGTTTCCGGTTGCCGGGCGGCCTACCAACAGCGCGCGCGGAAACTGGCACCGACTGCAATGGATCGCCTGCGACACGACAAAACCGAAATGCGCTCACCAGGATCGCGCGGTTGGGGCGTGGGCTCTAGTCGCCGCGCCCGCCTTTACCGTTTGACCGCCTGCGCCGGGGCTGAGAGATCGGTATTTCGAAATAATCTGCCATCTTGCTGATCCCCTCGCGCCGGAGAAACGCCACTAATGTGAATTACGCCGGGGGGTATATCTTAAGATAAAAGCAAGAGGGTCTGCCCAATCTGAAGGGGTGCGGCTGTATTGACGGAGTCCGACAGGAAAATTGATCGGATGCGGTTGAGATCGCTCCTTTTAGCTATCGTCGCCATCGCCAGCCTCATTGTGATCGGCGGTGCCTTGTCGGGCCGGCCCCAATCATTTGCGGCGGAGCTACCGTGGCTCGTTCCGTCATTTGCGGCGGAGCTGCCGTGGCCCGATCCAGATTGGCTGCAGGGCCGTGTGGGCGAAGGCGAAGGACAGATCGCCCCAGTGGTCTTGCAGAGGGCGCGCGCGCTTTATCTGAAGAAGATGAGCGAAGGCGCAGTCAACAATCCCTGCTACTTCGCCATGGACGCCACGCGCCCCGGCGGCTTGGGACGCCGATTTTACGTTATCTGCGAAGCCGACCGGACGTTTCGCGCGGTCCCATCCGGCCATGGCGACGGCCGCAACCTTGAAGGCATCGCGGATTTTGCAAACGACATTCGCTGCGCAAAGAACTTCAGCAATGCGATGGGTTCCCAACTGACGACCGGCGGGCCGTATGTGACGGCCGAAATCAGAACGTCGTTCAAAGGTTATTATCGCACCTCGGGCGGAAAAAGCGTGGCCCTGATGCGCTCTTTCGTCCAGTTCGCCGGCGAGGGCGACACGGCGAACGCCAGACCGCGTGCCATCGGTGGCCATCCCGCCGTGCTGGTAAGGGGACACTGTCTACTAAAAGCTCCGGGTAATCCCTACGCGAACGACGACGGTTATGTTCCGTTTGGACAGCTGGTGAATTACACCGGCGGCCGTAGCAACGGCTGCACCACTTGGTCGCCGTCAGACGCCGAACAAATCATTCCTATCGTGAAGGATAAGCCGACGACGCTCTACATCTATCCCGAAATCGACCGACATCGTCGCCGTTGCGCGAGCGGTGAAGGCGGGCCGGTCGCCGTCGCACGCGGGACTATATTGGAACGCCTCCTGCTTGAGAGAAATACACTCTCCGAACTTTTGGCCGAGGGAAACTCTCGAACCGATCCTCGTTCAAGACAAGGAAGATCACCCGCCGCCGCGACCGCAGCCGCCGCCGATTTGCGGGGATAGTGCTGGCAGTGTGGGGTGGGTTGGCGCTATAGCGCAGTGGTTTACCAGCGACGACTAACTTGTCAGTCGCAGAGGCCCGAAGGTCGAAGGGCGCCACCTCTGGAAGTAAACTCGCTGCCGAGCTTGAGTCCGAACAAACGCTTCAACGCGCGGTCTCAAATTAACTTCGATGAACCCTACTATGCTGTGCCAGAGGCTCTAAACCTGCGGGCAGCATGGGTTACTGGCGTTAGGCCAGAGGGCGCCCGCCGAAGCGAGCGCCCTAACACACAAGCGCCAGAGGGTCGCTCGCCCGAAACTTACTGAGCCGCAACCTCAGCCTCGCGAGCCTCTCGGGGGGCCCTTTTCGTCGCTGTCTCGGGTTCGCGCGCGTTTGCTCCATGCGTTGTTTAGCGCGGCCGTCAAAGTAAGCGCCCTTCTCAATAGTCAGCGATTGGTGATGAATATCGCCAACGACATTCGCCTGCGACTTAAGCACCACTTCGCCGCCTTGGGGGTCAGGGCCGATGGTCGCCAGTACTTGATTGCCGCGCGGGTCGCGCGCCATCGCGGCGAACGTCTTAGTGCCGCTAGGCGTCACCCGCACGTAATGCCCCGGCGGGTTCGAATCCCTTCACCCGCTCCAATAAAATCAATCCTCTAGTCCATACCTCAACTGTCAGGCCGATTGGCTGGCTAAGGCAGGGCTAAGGACCGGGGCCCTGGGGGCCTAGCCCGCCCCCCTCGGGTTGACGCCGCAGCCTACGCCGCCACAAGCTTCTTTACGCTCTTGAGTGCAGGCTTGGCGGTCTTTAGGTCGTACGACGACTGAAGGTTCACCCAGTACTCTGGAGTCTGATCGAATGCCTTTGCAAGGCGGTGCGCCAATTACGGCATCTCAAGGTGGGCTGGGGGGCTCAATGTGGGGCAAGCGTGCTTTTCGGATTTCGCTCGCGATCGGCGCTGCGATCGCCATCTATTGCGGCCATCTCGGCCTAACCGAAAACTTCCACACCGTCGTTGCCGGCAAGCTCTATCGGTCGGCACAGCCTTCGCCCGAAAGCATCGCGCGCTGGCACCATCGCTATGGAATCAAGACGATCGTCAACCTTCGCGGCGCGCATCCGAAGAGCGATTGGTACCGCAATGAGCGTGGCGCCGCGCAGGCATTGGGCATCCGGCTGATCGACTACCGAATGTCGTCGAGCCGCGATCTGTCCGCTGCGGATATCGAGGAGTTGCTCAGCATCCTCTCAGAAGTCGACACTCCGGTCCTCATTCATTGCAAGAATGGCGTGGATCGCTCCGGCCTGGTCTCGGCCTTCTATGTGGCGGGGGGTGGCAGGGGGATCTGAGTTCTTTGCCGAGCTTCAGCTGACGCCGATTTACGGTCAACTGCCACTCTGGTTCATGTCTGCCTTCGCCATGGACCGCTCCTTCGAGATGGCTGAGCGTCGGCTCGGTTTTCCGGGTTCTTGACTCGAAATTCCCCAAGCCAAAATGGTCTGCTATGTGCCACGAGCGGACGTGGCTTCGCCACCTCATGAACAGTTGGCGCCTGGGCGAAGCGATTTTTAGGTACGGGCAGTCGCTACGAGAAAGGCGCCCACTGTGATCAGGGCGATGCCGGCTGCGTCGCGCATCGTCAGCCTTTCACCAAGAAAGATCACCGCGAAGACTGCCACCAACACCACGCTTAGCTTGTCGAGCGGAGCGACTTGAGCGGCGTCGCCCAACTTGAGGGCGCGAAAATAGCATAACCATGAGGCTCCTGTTGCTAACCCTGAAAGGGTGAGGAACAGGTAGCTTCTTACTGGAATTGTCCCGACCTTGTGCCCAGTCATGAGGAGTAGGCCTCCAAGGACGATCACAATTACGAGCGTGCGAATAAAAGTAGCGACGTCAGGATCGACCTCATCGACCCCTACCTTTGCCAAAATTGCGGTTAGTGCAGCAAAGACGGCGGACAGAAGCGCCCAAACTTGCCAACCCATCTCCTCCTCCTCGTTGCTGTTTCTGCCTATGACAGGTCGACCACGCAGTCCCTAGCCCTTGCCCAAGCTTGGAAGGCAGTCCACGCCACTGCGTGCAGGATCGGTTGGCTTAGGTCTTAAGGGTTGCTGGCTGCCGCGTCACTATATGCCTCGCCGTTCAGGTCGCCTTGCTTGTCGCGTTCATTGCCGTCGTGCGTGCGGCATTCAGTCGGTGAGAACGCTCGCCCTCGCCATCGTGCTCGCCATCGCCTCAGCGACCGCCGCTAGGTAGCGGCGACTCTTACCACCAAGGAGAAGGTCGATTGTACGGGCGGGCAATCTCGAGCTCGGTCACCGCAACGTCTTCGTCACGACCTCGCCCGTTTCTCGTTGAGATCGAACTCGACCTCGTTCACGCGGATGACGGTGACCTTGTCATCGTTGTCGGTGTGGTGCAGACGCGCATGGCAGTGCGGTGCCGCCGCCTTGGCCATGTCGCCGTTGCGGGGTACAGCCACGTTCTCGCGGTTTAGCGTTTGCATCGAGGAGTGACGCCGGAAAAAATGCTGCATCGAGGCCCTCGCCCAAGCCGCAGTAGCGACGGTTTTGCACTCGCGCAAGCCTAGCATCTGCGCGAGCGCTTGTGAGGCCTGAAGTGGGGCGGCACGTCTCGCCTGGACAGGTGTCTGGCGCGTGGCGCGCTCATCCACCCCGTGCGATCGGCGTTGAAAACAGGCTGCCCGGGGCGCCTACCAGGGCCAAGCAGACCCGCGCGTAAAGCCCGGCGTGCGTTGAGAGCGGTAGCCGTAATCGAGATAAGGACGGCGAACGCTCCTGGCTTTTTTCTTCTTGCGTTTGGCCGGGGTGAAATCGCCGTCGAGGCTCGCCGTGATCTTGGCCGGCGTGTCCTTGGCCCAGACGACGAAATCGTTGCCTTTGGTCAAGCCCGCCGTATTGATCGCCGTGTCGCCGATGATGAGCGAGGAGCCGGGCGTGAGCCGTTCTGAAATCTTCTGGCGAATGTCGTTCGGAATTTCGAGCCTGTCTAGCGCCGCGGCGGAATCGTCGCCCTGAAGGCTCATCGCCATCCATCGCGCCTGTGTCTCACCCGGCGCGAATTTCATGGCCGTGAAAAGATGCGTGCCGAGCGGCGTCTCGGGGTCCTTGAAGGAGATGGGCACATCGAACACGCGGCCGAATTCCTGCCTGACATAGAGATGCCCCCTGGGCGGCTCGCCCTTGTCGGCGACCTCATAGACCTTCTTTACGAGCTCGTCGCTCATGGCGCCGGTTTCGGGCATGAAGTTCGCCGCCTGGAATTTCTTGATGGCGATGACCGTCGCCTTGCCAAGAGTGCCGTCGAACTCCTGCCGCTCGAGATAGCCCATGTCGGCGAAGATGCTCTGGACGCCGATGATGCGATCGCGCTGCGTGCGCCGCGTCACGAGAATGCGCAACGGCGCAGTCGCGCGAGGCTGGGCGGCGAGAATCGCCACCTCCTTCGCGCCTGCCAAGATCTTTGCGGCGACGGCTGAAGGTGGCGTGTCGAGCGGTTGCAGAGGGCTCGCCGCGACCGGGCTTGCCTCGGCCAGTGCCGCCAACGGCTGTTCGGCCGGCGCGGTCTTGCTCTCCGTGTTTGCGGGCTCGGCTGCGTTCGCGGCGCTCGCGGTGCCCTCGGCAGGCTTGAGCTCGGCGACTGCGGCCGCAACCTCCGCCGGCAAGACGGGTGAAATCGCCGCGCTCTCCGTCGGCTTCGACTCCGCGGATGCAGTGACAGTTGGCCTCGGCTCGAAGGCGGGCGCCGGCTCGACCTTGGCGAAGGAGTGCTCGGGCGCGCCATCTTCGCCGAGCGCGTGCGAGCTTGCTTTCCCCGCCTGGTCGCTCGAGCGCTTGTTGTGAGACACCTCGGCCGGTGTGTCCGCGAATGGATCGAAGGCATGCGCATGCGTGTCCTCGACCGCGGCGGGATCGTTCTTGGGAGGCGGCGCGACGCGCCCGCGGACCGCCTCGGCCTCGACCGAGGGAACATCCGTGGCGGAATTCGACACGTCGGCCTTGGCGAGCATGCGCGGGTAGCGTGTTCGCCGGCGCCACGGGCGAAACCTCGTTCTGCGTTTGATGCTTCGGCGGCTCCTCCTCCTTCACCATCGAGGGTACGGGGGGCGGCGGCAGCGGCTGGAACAGGTTGGCATGCTCGATCAGCCGCGGCGCCGGGCGGTCGCGCGTCACGATCACGTTGTCACCGACTGTGGTGATCTTGAACAGCTTGGGGGCGAAGGAGAACGGCAGCCTGATGCAGCCGTGCGAGGCGGGATAACCGGGCACGACGCCCGCGTGCAGCGCCGTGCCGGACCAGGTGATCCGGTTCATCCAGGGCATCGGCGCGCCGCTATAGAGGTTGGAGTGGTGCAGCCGCCGCTTTTCGAGAATGCTGAAAACGCCGGCCTTGGTGGCGTAGCCGCGCATTCCGGTGGATACGCTGGAGCTCGTGATCAGCGTCAGCCCGCGATAAACATCGACCTTCTGGCTGCTCAACGAGACGACGAGCGTCATCGGCTCGCCATCGGCCGGATCCGGGAGTACCGCTTCGGCCGGCTTCGCGGCGTTCTTTCGTTTCCCTGCTTCGGCGGGCAGCGACGCACCGACCGCTGCGACCAGCACCGCCACGCCAAGAAGAGCGAAAAATGTCGACGACCTCCCTCCGGCGGTCGGAGCCGCCCTTCCCCTCAGAAAACCGATACGCAAGACACAAGCTCCCAGTCGTCGGCCGCACCCATAGGCGAGCCCCCGTGTGTGATTCCCCAACTCGCGCGAATCACACTAAAAGAGGCACTCCTATTTGACCAGCGGAAGCCTTCCAATCACCTAACGCCCCGGCCCTCGCCACGGTTCTGCCGTGGGCGCCGCTCCGGAAGCGAAACTTACGTGTCTTCTTGGACTTACCACCCTCTTTGGGCGATTTTGAGTTCACGATGTGGCCCCCGTGGGAAAGGGCGGAGCACGAATAAACTTTGCTCTGTTTCCTTCGCGCAACACTTTGAACTTGGTGATTTCCGGTCGAATTGACCCCCTTCTCGCTCGCCTTCACCCCGCTTCATTTGCCCGCCCCGGTCCTTTGAAAGCTCTTGCTTCGGCTGCGGGCGCTCAATACACGGATGGACCTAGCGGACTGAGCAGTTCTTGAGAGGAGTATTTGTCATGCTGGCAATCACCCACGCCCGGCCGGGCCAAATGCTCCGGGCTGCCGGTCTGCTCGTTGCGGGTGCCATGCTCGCCGGTTGCGGCATCAACACCATCCCCACTTTGCAGGAGCAGGCCAAGGCCGCGTGGAGCCAGGTGTTGAACCAGTATCAGCGCCGTGCCGATCTCATCCCCAATCTGGTCGAGACCGTGAAGGGCTACGCCGCGCAGGAAAGCAAGGTCCTGACCGATGTGGTCGAGGCGCGTGCCAAGGCGACCCAGGTGCAGATTCCGCCCGATATCCTCACCAATCCCGAGGCGTTCCAGAAGTTTCAGGAGGCTCAGAGCGGGCTCACCGGCGCGCTCTCGCGGCTGCTTGCGATCGTGGAGAATTATCCCGACCTGAAGTCGAACCAGAACTTCCTTGCCCTCCAGTCGCAGCTCGAAGGCACCGAAAACCGGATCGCGGTCGCGCGGCAGGACTACATTACTGCGGTCAAGGACTACAACACCGAGATCAGGACGATCCCCGGCCGCTGGTGGCGCGCTTTGCTTTATCCGGACGCCGAGCCGATGCAGAACTTCACCGCCGCGGAAGGCACGGAGAAGCCGCCGGAGGTTAAGTTCTAGCTTAAGCGCGATGGGGGGCCTCGATGGCCGGTGTGCGGCGTTTCGGCGGTGTGCTGATGGCCATGGCGCTCGCGCTCGCATCAGCGCCTGCCACGGCCGAGCCGGCCTTTCCCGAGCTGACCGGCCGCGTCGTCGATGACGCGGACCTCCTGAGCTATCCCGAAAAGATCGCCATTACCGCCGACCTCAAGGCGCTCGAGGACAAGAGCTCAGATCAGCTCGTCGTCGTCACGCTGCCCTCCTTGCAGGGCCACCCCATCGAGGAGTTCGGCTATCAGCTCGGCCGCAAATGGGGTATCGGCACCGAGAAGCTCGACAACGGCGTCCTCCTCATCGTCGCGCCGAACGAGCGCCAGGTCCGTATCGAAGTCGGCACCGGTCTTGAGGGCACCCTCACCGATGCGCTATCGAAAATCGTCATCGAGAATTCGATCCTGCCGCGCTTTCGCGAAGGCGACTTCGCCGGCGGCATCAAGAACGGCGTTCGCGACATCGCTCTCGTGCTGACCGGCGACGCAGCCGAGGTCGAGGCCCGCGCCAAGGCGCGCAAAGAGGCCGAAGATCCGCTGTTCGTCTGGCTCTTCATGATCCTCTGGCTCGCGATATTCCTGTGGATCGCCTACAGCATCTGGCGCAGCACGCGTTACGCGGCGCCTTCAGGGCAAAGGGGCAGTTCCGGCCCGATCCTCATTCCGGGACCGACTTGGGATGGTGGGGGCGGCTGGAACGGCGGTGGCGGTGGCGGCGGCGGCTTCTCCGGCGGTGGCGGCAGTTTCGGCGGCGGCGGGGCCTCGGGCGGATGGTAGGACCGTCACCCGCGCAGCCTTTCGCTCCCGAAGACCGCGCCGCGATCTCGGCAGCGATCTCGCGCGCCGAACGGAAGACGAGCGGCGAGATCGTGGTCGTCGCCGCGATCGCTTCCGACGGCTACCGATCGTTCGGGGTGCTCTGGGCGGCCCTTCTTGCGCTCGCCGTGCCGATTCCACTCATCTTCGCGACCAAATGGCCGGTGCAATACATCTATCTGTGCCAACTTTCGGCGTTTCTCACCTTCCTCGTGCTGTTCCAGCTCGATAGCATCCGCTATTGGCTCGTGCCGCCCGCCGTCAAGCGCGCGCGCGCCCATCAGCGCGCCGTCGAGCAGTTCCTCGTGCAGAACATACACACGACGAAAGGGCGCACCGGCGTGCTCATCTATGTCTCCTTCGTCGAGCGCTTCGCCGAGGTCATCGCCGATGAGGGCATCTATCGCAAAGTGCCGCCTTCCGCCTGGGAGGACGTGGTCGGCGAGCTCACCAATCATCTCGCGCGCGGCACCACGACCGAAGGCTTCATTCGCGCCATCGAGCGTTGCGGCAAGATGCTCGCCAAGCATTTCCCACCGGGCCGCGCGCCCAGCAACGAGCTCCCCAATCATCTGATCGTGCTCGATGCCTACGGCCGGCCTTAAAGCGCCGGACGCCGCGTGCAAGGCGAACGAGCGGGCGGGAAAGCGCGCCGTGTTCGGCTGGGTCATGTTCGATTGGGCAACGCAGCCCTTCTATACGCTCGTCGTCACCTTCCTGTTCGCGCCCTATTTCGTGAACGGCTTCATGGCCGACCCCGCGCTGGGCGCGAGCTTGTGGGCCTATGCGACCGGCATCGCCGAGCTGATCGCGGCAGCGCTCGCTCCCGTGCTCGGCGCGATCGCCGATGCGGGCCAGCCGCGCAAACCCTGGATCGCCGCCTTTTCCGTGCTGCTGGTCGTCGGTCTCTGCGCTCTCTGGCTTGCGGCGCCGGGCCGCACCGATCTTGCGCCGCTCGTGCTCGTCGCCTTCGCCCTTGCCACGATCGGCGCGGAGCTTGCGACCGTCTTCAACAACGCGATGATGACGTCGCTCGTCTCCGGGAGGAAGCTCGGCACGCTCTCGGGCGCGGGCTGGGCCACGGGCTATGTCGGCGGTCTCGTCAGCCTCGCGCTCGTCGCGGGCTTCCTTGTCGCCGATCCCTCGACCGGCAAGACGCTTCTCGGGCTTCAGCCGCTCGTGCCGCTCGATCCCACAACGCGCGAGGGCGACCGCCTCGTCGGACCGTTCTCGGCGCTCTGGTATCTCGTGTTCGTGCTGCCGCTCTTTCTCTTCACGCCGGACGCGCGCGCCGCGCCGGTTCAGCACCGGGCTGTCAGCGCAAGTCTTGCGCAGCTCGTGCGCTCGGTGACAGACCTCGTGCGCAATCACGGGCAGGTCGCGCTGTTCCTGCTCGCGCGCATGCTCTATGCCGATGGGCTCGGCGCCGTGTTCGCCTTCGGCGGCATCTATGCCGCGACCGTGTTCGGCTGGGGCGCAACCGAGCTCGGCCTCTTCGGCATCATCCTCACACTTGCCGGCACGATCGGCGCCGCGTTCGGCGGACCGCTCGACGACGCGAAAGGCTCCAAGACCGTGATCGTCGGCACGCTTGTGCTGTTTGTCGCCGCGGCCATCGGCGTGCTGTCGGTCGATCCCGGCCATGTTCTCTACGTGGTTCCGGTCGAAGCCAACGTTCCGGGGAGCGCGCCGTTCGCTTCCGTCGGCGAGCAGGTCTATCTTGCCTTCGCCATTCTGGTCGGGCTCGCTTCCGGCCCGATCCAGTCGTCGAGCCGCACGCTGCTCGCGCGCTTAAGCCCGTCCGGCAAGACGACCGAGTTCTTCGGCTTCTTCTCCTTCTCGGGCAAGATCACCGCCTTCGCCGCGCCGCTTATGATCGGCGCCGTCACGCACGCGAGCGGCAGTCAGCGGCTCGGCATCGCCTCGAGCCTCATCTTCCTCGTCGGCGGCCTCCTGCTCTTGCTCCGCGTCAAAGCGAAATAAACCTCGCTCTCTTTCCCCATGTACATCGCCCGGTTGGACCGGGCGATCCAGTAACCCCTGCGTCGCGCGATCGCGAGGGCGGTGATACTGGATGCCCGCCTTCGCGGGCGTGACAGTTGCGAGGGCGCGCCAAAATTTCTCCCCTAATGCCGGAAGTGCCGCATTCCGGTGAACACCATGGCGAGGCCCGCCGCGTCGGCGGCCGTGATCACCTCGTCATCGCGCATCGACCCGCCGGGCTGGATGATGGCTGTGGCGCCGGCCTCGGCGATGATCTTGATCCCGTCGGCAAACGGGAAGAACGCATCTGATGCCGCGACGGAACCTATCGTCAAGCTCTGGCCAAGCCCTTGCGCGACGGCCGCCTCTCCCGCCTTCCACGCCGCCATCCGCGCTGCATCGACGCGTGACATCTGCCCCGCGCCGATGCCGACGGTCGCGCCGTCCTTCGCATAGACGATCGCGTTCGACTTGACGTGCTTCGCCACGGTGAAGGCGAAGAGGAGATTGGCCAACTCCTCCTTGCTCGGCTTCCGCTTGGTCACGACCTTGAGCCCATCGTCGGCAATGAGCCGGCTGTCGCGCGACTGCAGCAGGAATCCGCCCGCGAGCAAGCGGAAGGACAGGCCTTCCGCCTTTGGGTCGGGAAGGCCGCCCGCAAGAAGGAGCCGCAAGTTTTTCTTTTCCCCGACGATGGCGCGTACCTCTTCGCTCGCGTCCGGCGCGATGATGACCTCCGTGAAGATCTTGACGATCTCGCGCGCGGCTTCCGCATCGAGCGCGCCGTTGAGCGCGACGATGCCGCCGAAGGCGCTGACGGGATCGCAAGCGAGCGCCGTGCGGTACGCCTCGGCCAGCGTCTTGGCGAGCGCCACCCCGCAAGGATTTGCGTGCTTGACGATGGCGACGGCGGCTGAAGCCCCAGGATCGAACTCGGCCACAAGCTCGTAACCCGCGTCTGTGTCGTTGAGGTTGTTGTAGGAGAGCTCCTTGCCCTGGACCTGCGTCGCCGTGGCGACGCCGAAGCGCCGCTCGTCTGTACGATAGAAGGCAGCCCACTGATGCGGGTTCTCGCCGTAGCGGAGCGCCTCGCCGCGCGTCCCGGAAATCGCGCGCGTTGCCGGCGTGCGGTCGCCGAGTTCCCGCGCGAACCACGCTGAGATCGCGGCGTCGTAGGAAGCGGTCCGCGCGAGCGCTTTCGCGGCGAGCGCGCGGCGCAAGGCACGCGTCGTCGCGCCGCTATTCTCGGCCATCTCCGCAAGCACGCGCGCATAGTCGCGAGGCTCGACCACTACCGTGACGCTCTCGTGATTCTTCGCAGCGGCGCGGATCAGGGCCGGCCCGCCGATGTCGATCGTCTCGATACACGTCGCGAAATCGGCGCCGCTCTCGACCGTCGCCTCGAACGGATAGAGGTTGACCGCGAGCAGATCGATCGCCGGGATTGCGTGCTCCGCAAGCGCCCGCTCATGGCCCTCGTTCCCGCGCACGGCGAGCAGCCCGCCGTGAATTCTCGGATGCAGCGTCTTGACCCGCCCGTCCATCATCTCGGGGCTCTGCGTAATCTCCGCGACATCGGTCACGGGCACGCCGGCCTCGCGCAAGGCCTTCGCCGTGCCCCCGGTCGAGACGATCTCGACGCCCTGTGCGCGCAAGGCGCGCGCGAAATCGGCAAGACCTGTCTTGTCGCTGACCGACAGGAGCGCGCGGGCAATCTTTCGCTGTTCCATGCGGGTCTATGCCGCCGCGGGCGCGGCGTCTTTGGCATCGGCCAGATGGCCGCCGTCTCCTTGGGTCATGCGCTCGATGTTCCACACGATCCGAACTTCGCTCGCCTCGCCGACCAAGCCCGCGAGCACGACTTGCGAGGTGGCTTGCGGCCCGCGCTCGTCGGCAAGGAAAAAGCTCTCTTCGACCTTCGTCTCGGGCGCGTTCGAGCTGATCTTCCAGGTCTCGCCGCTCTTGAGCGTGAGCATGGCACTCTGTCCGTCTGCGGCGAGCGTCGCGCGCACGCTCGGGTGCAGGTGGAAGCGGATGGCGTAGGCGCCTGCGATCAGGTCGCCCTCGGGGCTCTTGAGCCCGACCGGCGCCGCGAGCTTGTCCTCGCTCGAGACGAGGAGCCCATTCGGCGCGACGAGAATTTGGCGCGCGTGGCTCACGCCGAAATCGGCGAGATAGCCGTCATGCGAGCCTTTGATCCGGTAGTTGTCGCCCTGATCGGTGAAAGTGGCTTGCGCGTTGGCCGGGCCGGTCAGAGCCGCATCGCCCGCAATCGCACCGCCATTGGGGCCGGTCGCGGCAAACACAGCCGACGATGAGTCCTCGAAGGTGAGCGTCGAATGCGCCGCGGTCGAACGGGCGAACGGGCGCCACGCGTCACGATCGGGCGAGGGCGCTCCGCAATTGACGATCATCGGACAATTGGCCGAGCTCATCTCGAAGGAGAGGAAACCGGCATGGGCCCCCATGCTGAGCGAAGGCGCGGGCGCAGGACCGATGTCGCAGATCAACGTCGTCGGCCCGCAAGCGAGCCGGACATAACCGGAGTTCGCCGCGGTCCGGACGGGGGCCCCTTCCACGTCGTCATAAGCCATCACGGTCGCGAGCGCGTCGGTCGCCGTCGGGCCCGCGCCGTTGAAGCGGGCGAGCGTGCCGTCGCCGGTGCGGAAGAAGCGCAGCATCGGCATGATGCGATCGATCGCGTCGGTCAGTTCTTTCGGCGGCGGGCGGTCGCGCGCGACGAAACACTGCCTGAGCGGCAGGAGGTCGAGCAGGAGCTCGACCAGCGCATCCGGGTTGCGCGAGATATGTCCGCCATCGGCAAGGATCTGCCGGTTGAGCTCCTTGCCGAACGGCCGCGAATACCGCTCGACCACCGCCTGCTGCTCGGCGATGCAGAGCCCGGCGTAGATTAGCGCCATCAGCGCGACAAGCCTCGGCACGCCGTCGGGCGCGTCGCGATAGCTCGCCGAGAGATAGCGGAGGTGAGAGGTGAGAGCCCTGAGGAACGCCTCATAACTCTCGGGTTCGCCGCTATCGAGCACGAGCACGGAATTGGAAAGCCAAGATATGACGCGCCGCCCGACGATCTCCGGCTGCCAAGCAAGCGTGTGTTGGGAGCGCTTGAGCGCGATGAAATCCTGAACCAGCACCTTCGCCTGTTCGCGCGATAGTTCCGAATTCGTGGCGCGCAGATGCCTGAGCCAGCCGAAGCCGTAGAGCTCGCGCGCCCAAGCCTCCGACGGCGCCGTGATATCGAACGGTGAGACGGCCTCGACTTCGGCGAGGCGCCCCGCAAGTCCGAGATGTCCGTTATAGAGTTCGGTCGCGAAGCTCGGATCGGCGGTTCTGAGTTCCTGGGGGGCAAGCAGGAGCTGCTCGGCCTTGGTGCCGGGATAGGTAACGCTCGCCATGCTCGCCAGCATGAAGCGGCGGAATGCGCCCGGGCCGCCTAGACGCGGCGAAGGTCCGCGGCTGCCGCGCTCGAAAGGCTGAGGGTCAGCCGCCATGCTGCCTTGTCTCCAAGCTGCAGCCACGCGCCACGACTGGGCGCGCGGCCTCCCCGTGCATCCTGAGGAGGCCATAATCGGGTGTGGACGCCTTCCGATCAAGCCCGATGCGCGGGCTAGGAGGCGCGAATGAGGCGCGCGGCAAAGAATCCGTCCATTCCGCTCCATTCTGGCGAATCGAGCTTGAGGTCATAGGGGAAAGTCCTGAGGCAGCCCGAGGGCTCGATCCACGTCGTATGGCCAAAAAGCTCTGCATCTTCAAGAGGTTGAAGTCCAAAGCCCGCGTTCCGCACGAGGAAGGCCGCGACTTGAGCCTCTCCTTCCTCGGGCTCGAGCGAGCAGGTCGAATAGACGAGCTTTCCCCCGGCTTGATGAGCCTTGCGGCATTGTCGAGGAGCCGCGCCTGGAGGCCAGCGAGCGCCGCGATGTCGTCTGTCGACTTGACGTAGGGAATGTCGGGGTGCCGGCGGATCGTTCCGGTGGACGAGCAGGGCGCATCGATCAGCGCGGCATCGAAGGTCTCCTCAGGCTGCCAGGTCGCGGCATCCGCCACGACCGTCTCGGCTTGAAGCCCGAGCCGCTTCAGATTGTCGGCGAGCAGCGAGAGCCTCGTCTTCGAGCTGTCGACCGCCACGACCGATGCGCCGGCAAGCGCAAGCTGGGCCGTCTTGCCGCCTGGCGCCGCGCAAAGATCGGCAACGCGCTTGCCGCGCACATCTCCGGGAAGGCGCGCCGGCAGCGAAGCGGCAACGTCCTGCACCCACCAGGCGCCGTCCTCAAAACCGGGAAGAGCGTCGATGCGGCCCTTCGGCAAAAGACGCACGCTGCCGCCAGGCAACACGCGGCCAGAAAGTCTCTCGGCCCAGAGCGCCGGCTCACTTCTGACCGTGAGGTCGAGCGGCGGCTCGTTGAGGTGCGCCTCGGCGATTTTGCGCGCGCGGTCCTCGCCCCAATAGCTGGTCCAGCGCGACCACAGCCAGTCGGGCGTATTGACCCGCGCCGCGTCGGCGTCGGCGTCGATCGCTTTGCCTTCACCGGCGACGCGGCGGAGAACGGCGTTGACGAGCTTCGCGTAGCGCGAAGCCCTCGGATCGTATTGGGCGAGCGTCACGGCTAGGTCGATCGCCGCGTGCGGGGGCGTCTCCAGGAAAATGAGCTGCGCCGCCGCCGACAGCAGGATCGGATAGAGCGTGCCGGACTTGTCGGGAAGCCCCCGCGCGAGGAACGTGGCGAGCACGCGGTCGAGCTGGCCTTTCCGCCGCAGGCTTGCCGCGACGATGGCGCGGGTGAGCGCACGGTCTCGGGCGGGCAGATCGAACATCGCGCCGCGCTCGAGCGAGCGGCCGAGAATGTCGTCGAGCGGCTGCTTCTTCTGCAGAACAGCGGCGAGGAGTTCGGCCGCGGCGCGCCGCGCCGGGAGCCCGACCTGGGCGTCGCGCTCGCGCGCTCTCGCCCTCGCTTCGCTGGGAGAGGGTGTCATGCGATGAAATTGCCCTTTGAGCTTCGAGAGCCTAGGCCCAAGGTCCCCGCCCGGCAACCCGGCGCTCGGCGGACCATGGCCCGGTTTCGCCGGAGCGTGAAGGCCCGCGCTCGCCCATCGCGTGCGCCATCTCTTCGAGCCGCGCCACGCGGTTTTCGACGTTCGGGTGGGTCGAGAAGAGATTGTCAATGCGCGCGCCCGACAGCGGGTTGACGATGAAGAGATGGGCTGACGCCGGATTGCGCTCGGCCTCCATGTTGGGGATGCGGTGCGCGGCGGCCGCGATCTTTTGCAGGGCGGATGCGAGCGCCAAGGGCTCGCGGCTGATGTTTGCGCCGGCGCGGTCGGCCTCGTATTCGCGCGTGCGGCTGATCGCCATCTGCACGAGGCCCGCGGCGAGCGGTCCGAGGATCAAGAGGAGGAGGGTGCCGACGAATCCGATATTGCCGCTGTCGTTGCTCCGGCCGCCGAAATAGAAGCCGAAATTGGCGAGCATCGAGATCGCGCCGGCGATCGTCGCTGTCATGGTCATCAGAAGCGTGTCGCGGTTCTTGATGTGGCCGAGCTCGTGCGCGATGACGCCGGCAAGCTCGTCCTGATTGACCGTGCGCAAGAGCCCTGTCGTGACCGCGACGGCCGCGTTCTGCGGGTTGCGCCCGGTGGCGAAGGCGTTCGGCTGCGGGTTCTCCATGATGAAGACGCGCGGCATCGGGAGTCCGGCATTGGCGGCAAGCCGGCTCACCATCGAATACAGCTCCGGCGCCGAGCGCGAATCCACTTCGCGCGCGCCGTACATGCGAAGCACCATCTTGTCGGAGTTCCAATAGGCGAACAGGTTCATCGCGCCTGCCGCGGCAAACGCGAGCAGCATGCCGCCCTGGCCGCCGATCAGGTAGCCGATCCCCATGAACAGCGCCGTCAGCGCCGCAAGAAGAATGGCGGTGCGGAAGTAACTCATCGATCCAGGCCTCCAGGGGCCGAGGGAATGAAACCGGTCGCCCGGCTGATATGTGGTGACCCTTGGCCGCGCAACAAGCCTTGGCTTTCCAAGGCTTTCCGGTCGCGGGATCTGGTTTCCGCCCCGGTTACCTTAACGATAAGCGGACGCCGTTGAATGCAAACGGCTTTGTTTGGAAACCCTCCCCAAACGGTGCGATTGGTCCCAAACGGGTATCCCCCACAGTGGAAACCCGCGAAGGGAATTGACCGCCGCCTGAAATAAAAGCCCCTGCCGGGATGAGCGGCAGGGGCAGGAATGTGGAGACAACCAAAAAAGTTAGTAACCGCACTTCTAGCCGCCTTCGCCTCAGTCGTAAAGCGCAGAGTGCGCGCGGCTACGCCTCGACCTTCTTCAAAACGGTCGAAACGGTCGGCTACCCCTGGCACGTCGATCACGAGCATCGCCGCACCAAGACCAGCGCGGAGCTAATCGAGGGTTGCGAGCGGATCGAACTCTATGACCGGCGCCCTCCCGGCAAGTACGGGAGGGTGTGGCGATGACGTATCTCAGCGCCGCAAACGCCACCCCGGTATCTCCAGCCAAGAGTCGAGCTTCCCGCGGCCCGGATCGGTGTGCCTGCCAGCCACCGCGAGAAAGATGAGGCCTATCCCGTGATCGCTCAGATCAGTGACCGGGTGCGCTGCATCAGCTGCGCCGACAATCTCCAATGGATCATCCAGGTTCGGCATGGCGACCAGTGGCGCGGCCAATCGTTCTGCCGGACCCGCGAAGTTCTGATCCGTGAGGCGCGACACCACCTGAGCGCCGAGCTTCCAGCGGGCGCGCTCGCAATCCTGCAGAGGTTGCCAGAAATGCACCGATGATACCCGGACGCCCCGCGCTCATGGCGCTGCCCGGGTGAAATTCCCGGCCACCTCGAAGCGAGGCATCCCAAACGAAGCGCGCGGTCGAGTTAGGACGTGGCCCGCCGCTCAAGTATTCGTCAAAGTAATACTTGCTCATGACGTTCTAAAGTCGCCGGTCTCACCAAAGCCGGAAACAAAATTCGCGCCTCCGGTGTGCCAATTCCGCGCGCGGCCTTGAGACCGGGCAACCCCGGGAACGGTAAGAGGCGAGCATGTTCGGCAACTGGCGTGGCTGCCAGCATCGACATGTTCGTGGTGAGAGCCGAAACAAGCTCGCCAACGAGCGCCAAATTTTTTGGTGTTCTATGCGGACGGTGAAGGGACAATTCACCGGCTCATTGAGCCAAGGGAACCGACTACGCGGACCGTTTTGGTCTCTCCCTAGCCAGGAGCTTGAGAAAGGGCAGCAAGCCCCATCCTCAAGGCGGAAAGGGCAGAGCTATGCCCAGTCGCTCAAAGGTCTGAACCGAAGGTCAGGGACCATCACGGACACGTCGAGATCGTGAAATCAGATAGAGAAACCCCCGCCTTGTTCGCGTAGTGAACCGTGCATGTCGACCCTACACCTGCTTACACCCTCCCCGAGGCGAGAGTGAAAGTGAGCACTCGCTGATGGGTGGCAGGGTGAGAGCTCGCCGGCGCCAAGCCCGCTACCGCGCACGCGTGCGACGCGGTGAGTGCTGTCTGAAGGTTTGGGTAAGCGATAAAGGAGCGTTAGAGGACTGGCTGTTTGAGCAGCGCCTGCTTCCAAGCCCCGAGCCTACAACAGCAGCACTTGCGACGGGACTTAGCCTCGCTCTCGCGAACCTCCTGTCACGCATAACGACATGCGATGACGAAACCTGAAACAATACGCGCGTGGGTGACGGGGGGGTCGAATAAAATAAATCGACGTTCGATGCGGGGACCGCGGGAGTGGATTTGTTGCGTTGAAAATAAGTAAAACATTGGGAGAGAGAAAAATTGCAGAGAGGAAAATCCAAACTTAAGTTGGTTCACACCAAGGCTAAAGGTGCGGGCTCCCCTCCGCGTCGGCTCGGCAAATACGGGACAGCGTTGTGGCGTTCCGTTCAAGCCGCTTACCAAATCCAAGATGTCGGCGGCATCGAGCTTTTATGCCAAGCGTGTCAGGCTGCGGATCGCGCCGAGGCGCTTCGCGAACAGATCGACGCGAGCGGCGAGCTTATCAAGCTCAAGGGCGGGACGCTGCGCGACAATCCTCTCCTAAAGCACGAGCTTGCTTGCCGCTCGTTTGTTGTTCGCACGCTCGCGAGGCTCGGCCTTGACGTTGAGGCGGTGAAGCCTATCGGGCGTCCGGGACAAGGTATCGGCGTGACATTGGAGAATTGGGAAAATGCCGACTAGACGTGTTCCGATACACCGACGGCAGAGAACGCAATTCTCTGAGCGAGCAATCGCGGCATTTCGCGCGATGCAAGCAACAGGGTGGGACGAGACGAGCGACGAATGGAAAAAGCATTACGACGTTTTGCACGACGAGCTTCGCGCGAAGCCGTGGGAATACCCGGCGTGCGTTGAGCATCCCGATTGCGTTTCTGATTATCCCCCCGGCTCTCCCGGCGATGTCGCCTTCTCGAAGGCTCAAGCGCTTTACCGTGCGGCTCGATGATTTTAGTAAGGCGTAACCAAACCAAAACAACGAAAGGCGACTGCAATGCTAACGAACACTCTGGCGGGTTGCGCCGATCTCGATAAGCGGCGCGCCGAACTCGACACGCATCGCGATTTTCTTGTGCTCGCCGGCGAGCATCATGGCGAACCGATGATCTCGGCGAAGCTCTCGCGAAGGCGGAAGCGACAAACCAATCGGATCGCGTTGTGCGCGTGCTGAGAGCGGCACAAGCTGCGGGAACGGTCGGCAACGTCGGTGCGAGCATCAACGAACTGCTGAGAGCCTTCCTCGACAGCGCCAAAAATTACGGCGCGTTCGACCGCATCGCCAGTGATGCAATGCGCATCGATCTCACAACGAGACGTGTTTCGATTTTCACGAGCGTGAGCGCATCATCGGTTGCCGAAGGCGCGGGCAAATCTGTCCGCAGACTGCAACTCAGACGCAACGCGATTTTTCGCCGTCGCAAAGTTGTGCGCGCAAGTTGTTCTGCCAAGTTCTGAACTCGTTTTGGCGTTAACCGAGGAAGGCATCCGCGCGTTAAACAGAGAATTGCGGAGCGCCGTCGCAATCGGCAGCGATCTCGAATTTCTTGCCGCGCTTATCCGGCAATAGCAGCGAGGCTCAACGGCCTCGATACCTGGCAAGGTTTTTGCGACGATCTCGAAGAAGCGTTGCGGCTTGTTGCAGATCGGCGTTGGCTCGAAGGTTTACGCAATTGTCACGCCGCAGCTTGGCAAAGAAATTGCGACTGCAAGCCGCTGCCAACGGTATTCCCAATTTGGCATGGAGCGGCGGCAATCTCGCGCGGCGTCGAGATTTGCGTTTCAGCGATGCTCAAACCGCAAACAGGATGACCGTGCTTGATGCGACGGGCTTCGCGATTGCGCGATGGGCGAGATCGATCTCGAGGTCGAGCGGCCAAGCGGCGATTGAAATGGACACTAGCCCGACGCAATCATCGAGCGCGCCGACCGCAACGTCCGCTGGTGAGCATGTTTCAGACTAACAGCCGATGCTTGCTCGCCGAGCGATCATTCAGCGGTGAAAGCGATCAGGCCGAGCGCTTTTGTTCATCTGACCGGCATCGCCCTGGCCGAAGATAGCTCCAGTCCGGCCGTCGCATAACGGAGTGAACCTTGAGCAAGCCTCGTCGCAAACCATGCGCGTCCCGTCTCTCTGATCGGGACTAGATGATCGAGGAATTTCGCGCGTTTCGTGAGGCGCGAAGGCTTGCCGTTTGATCCGGCGCTTAGTGCCGCATCGCTTCGATGACCTGAAGGACTTGGAACTCGCCTATTGGCAAGCGGAAGACGCGGTGAAGGCCGCGCGCGATGATTCCGCCGCCTGTCTCCCCGCCGGTGCCGACTTACTCTCAGCGTCAGATCGATCGAAAATTCGATCTCATGCTTGAAACTGTCGGCCGATGGGTCGGGCGAGCGGATCGCCGAAGCACTCAAGGCGATCGATCGAGCCGATGCGCCGGCGCATCGCCGAACTTGAAGCGAAGGAGTTTCGTTTTCTTGGGCAATGGTCCGAAGGCCTGCAAGCGCGCGCGGGCCAAGCGGTCGCATACGATGGCTCGACGTGGATCGCGATAGAGACCACGCGCAAGAAACCCGGCACGCCGAAAATTCAGGATGGGTTCTTGCTGCCAAGCGCGGCAGAGACGGCAGAGACAAAGGAGCGAGCAGGTGACCGATTTAGAAAAACAAATACTTGAAACCCTAAGCGGACAGGAGGTGTCGCAGTCCACAAGTGAGCTTGATGCTGAGTTGGTCGAGATGGGGCGCGAAGCCTGCGTGGCGCTCTTTGGCGGCTGCACTGTTGGCGATGTGCTGTATGCCTACGCTCGCGACCAGCAGCAACAGCGTAAGGCAATAAAGCTAGTGTGGGACGCGGAACAAGAGCGACGGTCCTAATGCCCCGGACACGCCCCTATAAGCAGTTCATTCATTCGCGCGATTGGCGGCGCATCCGCGAGCGCGCACTTAAGGGCGCATCCTCTTGTGCGTGCTTTGCGTGCAGAAGGGGCAGGCTCACGATGGCCGATCAGGTCGATCATATCACACCATGCCGCGACAATCCGCTGCTTGCAACGCGACATTACCAATCTTCGCTCGCTTTGCACTGATTGCCATGCGCCGTTGCAGCGAGATCACGTGCGCGGTTACAGCACGAGGATCGGCGTCGATGGATACCCCGTCGATCCGAAGCACCCGACGTGCAGATGAAAGATCAGGAGACTGCCGGGGCTTATCGTTTCACCCCGGCAATTTGCTGCCGGGGTTTCCTCCCCTCTTGGCCTTGGCGCAGCGAGCGGGCGGGCAGCATGGCGGCTCGCCCGCTTCCTTCTTAGGAAAAACAGGCTGGCGGTTCGCCGGCGCTTCGAGGTAAGATCGCTTCACCTTGGAGCCGACCAGATCGCGGGTGTCCGAGGGGCGAAACGCCACTTAGGCGACGCGGCGCGGCAAGGCATGGCAAGGCCATTTGAGGCTGGCCGAGGGTGAGCGTGATCTGGACCCGAAGCCGCCTCTCTAGTTTTCAACAAACTTAGAGAGGACTTGTCATATGGAAACGATCTCTGAAAAGGCACTGGATGCGCGCGCTCGCCGTGCGGCGAGGCGTGTTGGCTTGGTCGCTCGCAAGTCTCGCTGGCGGCTAGGCTCTATCGACAACGCCGGCGGCTTCATGCTGATCGAGCCGGCCTGCAACTACGCCGTTGCTGGCTTCAAGTTCGACCTAGCGCCCGAAGCTGTGATCGCTTGGTGTCAAGACGAATAGCGCGATCCGCCCTCGCAAGGGTTGAGCCTTGCGAGGGCACGCTATTCTGCATTAGCTTCGCGCGCGTCGTCGCCTTCTCAGGATCGCGCGCATGCCGATGGCTCGGGGGCTTCCAGACTGGCGAGATCAGTTGTCGCTGCGAGAGGCACTGAAAGGATTTCGGTTCATGCGTAAGCGCAAGCGTCATATTCGGAACGGACCTAGCATTGGGGTTACGTGACAGGGATACCGCGCGACGTCGACTGAAGCGGTCCGTCGGCGTCATCAACCTCCCAAACGCCCGGCGAGTGTTGGTGCTCGCCGCCTGCAATATCGCGGTCTTTGCGCTTCTCTTCCTTTCTCTCGAAGCTGGTTACCGCATCTACAACGACGGCCTGCGTGGATTTGTCGCCCGTCTTATGAGCAGCGATTCTGCGCCTTATGCCAACATCGGCACCGGAAATTGGGTCGTCTCCGATCCCGAGCTCGGGTACCGTCTAAACCCCACTCGGAAGTATATCAATTCACGCTCCATCCGCGGACCGGAGATCACCGTTCCGAAGCCGAGCGGCATCTTTCGCGTGGTGGTACTCGGCGACTCCATCCCTGCCGACCAGCCCAGCTTTGTCGATGAGCTATCCGATCAGCTTAAGGGGCGAGGGGCCGTCGAGGTGATCAACGCCTCGGTTCCGGGGTACACGAGCTATCAGGAGCTCACGTTCTTCAAGCGCTATCTCGTCGACATGGATCCGGACCTTGTGATCTGGTCCTATTGCCTGAATGACAATCACAAATTCTTGCATCGCTTCGACAAGCGGGCACACATGCTATTCACAGACGAGGCGCGTGAAAGTCTCCGCATCAAAACGTGGTGGGACTGGGTCGTGAGCCGAAGCTACGTGCTGACGACGATCCGCATTGGCCTGTTCAGGCCATCCAAAATGCGCTCTTCGTCGATCTTTACGTGGGAGGCGAAGCCTGACTTCAACATCGCATGGAAGGATTACTCGTGGTGGTTTTATGAAGGGCATCTGCGCGAAATGGTCGAACTGCTAAAGCCCCGACGTGCGCGTCTCGCCATCATCATCTTTCCGTATGAGCCCCAGCTAACGCTGAGAACCCACCGACAATCGAGGGACTACATCCTGAAACCGCAGGCGAAGCTCGCGGCGCTATGCCAGAGGTACGCGGTGCCGTGCCTCGACCCCTACCAGCGGTTCGAGCAGGCGTACGACACCGGTGCGGGCTCTATCGCGACAGCATCCATTTGAACCCCGCCGGCCACCATCTCACGGCGACCGAGCTCATGCAGTTCCTCGATGCGCATCGACTCCTGCCCGCGGCAGCCGCACACACACACACAAGCTGGCCGTCATCACGCCAGTGAACTCGGGGCACATCAAGCGCCTTCGCGACCGCGAGGCCGAAGAGCTTGGCAGGAAGCTGTTTATGTCTCGTGATCCCGATGCGTTCATACGCCGCCACCTGAAAAGCTAGCGGCTGCGCAAGGTAGTCCTGGTGGGTGGCCCGAAATGTGGGCGATATCAACGCGCAAGCCGAAGCCCCGTGCGCTCGTGCCTAGCGGCTGCAAAAGTGTCGTACAAAGTGTCCTGTGCGAGAGGTTCTCGCCGCAGCGGGCAAGGAAAGACCCGCCCCCACTGTCGGAGCCGTCGGATGCCCGGGCCTCATGCGCTACACTCAACGCAGCAGCGGGGAATTGGCTTTAACGTACAGCGGGAATGGCTGACGGCGGAAGCCGAGCTTGAAAAGTCTCGCTAGAGGGCGGGGCTTCGGCCGACCTTTTGCGGCCAGACCGCCTCAAGCACAGCCTTCACCTCTGCTCGGAAGCCAGCCCTTACATTGTCATCGCACTTTGCCCATTCGTGTTTGCCGTCCAGGCGTTCAGTCCCGGCGAACACAAACTCGAATAGTGCCCGTGCCCCGCGCTCAATCTTTTCCTCGTCAAGGATGAACGGGTCGGGCCTGCTAACAGTTGTACTGCTTCCCGTCCAGGCTACCGAAATCAGGTGCGCTCGGTTCGATTGCATGGTGTCGCCCCCAAGGGAGGAGACCAGCATAGCATCTGGTGATGCGTCTTTGCTGTGGCCGCAGAGGCACACCTGAGGACTAAACAAAAAGCAAACGCGCGCCCGCCGAGCGAGCGCCCCTATGGGGGAAGCGGCGTTAGCGCTTCCGTGACGGGCGTAATTTCCGCCCATTCGCTAGCAGCTGCAGAAGTGTTGCCCAAAGTGTTGCACAGAAACAAAGATCCCCCGCAAGCCTTATGCAACAACAGGTGGGCGCGGAGAGGGTGGGATTCGAACCCGATCGAGTGCGCTAGAACGGCGTCCTAGGGCGTGTACTCATAAACCGACAGACAAATGCTGACTTGCACCCGCCAATGTCCGTCATTGGGGGTAAAGCGGACATGGCGCGGGCTTCTCAGTATGTCCGCTAATGACCCAACTCAGACGTCGACGCAGTTCACGAGCCCACTATCTCTGCGTTTGCGCTGCCGAGACCTGTGGGTTGTAGTCGCCTTCGGCCTCAACGGTACCAGGGCGATCTCAGGGCAATTCTATCGTGGCCTTGTATTTGCCGGCTGCCAGCGTGTTGTCCTTGAATGCCTCAGACGTGTAGGTGCCGCCGCCACTGGCACCCTCGTATTTGCCGGTGCCGCCGGTGATCTTGTACAAGTATTCCTTGAGGTGCGAACCCTCGTACCAAGTGACGTAGATCTTGTCTCCACTTTTAAAAGTTTGCGTGCAAGTTCCGCCGCCCTTCCAGCTTCCATCGGGCATATACTCGTACTTTCCTACGCAGTCTTCTGCGTATTTCGGTGCGGCTGGATCGTCGGGGACTAGGGTGCATCGGCCAGCGCTGTCAACCAGCTTGTGTCCTTTTTCGGGCTCCTTCACATCCCACTTGTCGCTCACGCAGCCAAACGCCCCCGCTTCGTTGATGATCTGTTCGGCCTTTGCCGCGCCGTTGCCGAGGACAAGGAGTGCTACGGGCACGGCTCCGAACAGTTGCTTGAGGATCATGATGCCCTTCCTTTCGTTTCAGGTGATGACGTGCACCGGGCAACGCCAGAGTGTGGCAACAGCCGCATTGCCAGGCTGCGCTCGTCGCAAATGAAATGGGCGAGAAGAGCCCGCCATGTCCGAAGCGTGACAGGCCAAGCCGGTTGGTCCTAGTATGTAACGGTATGAAACAGGGCCTAGATGTTGGGGAGCTGCCGTGGGTGACCCTACTCGTGTATGGCTTGGCGCGATGAGGACATCACCGAGCGATGACGTCAGCAGTTGGCACAAATCGGACATGCTCAATGCGCTGACGAATGTCCGCTTCTGGGGGCAAAGCGGACATTGACCAACCGCTGCTTACCAATCTCGATTTATGAGTACACGGCCTAGGGCAAAGAGGCCGACCCGTCGCCTCAAGCCCATTCCCCCTGGATTCCGGCCAAAACCCTTTACACGACCCTAGAGTGGCCCTATAGTGGGTCATGCCACATGATAAGGTCAAGTTTAATCTGCGCCTCCCGGCAGACCTCTACGCGAAGATCGCCCGCTCCGCATCGAAGAGCGTTCCCGAGATGTCGATCAACCAGGAAATCGTCCGGCGCGTGGCGACAACGTTCGACCTGGAAGAACTCGATTGGGGCGGCGTTGACGTAAAGGATATCCTCGAGGGCCTCGAAGCCCAAATCGCCAAAGGCAAGGGTAAGGGCAAGGCCAGACGCAAATGAACGGCGGAGGAAGCTGAATTGAGCCCGCGCCGCCCGCTCACCTTCAAACAGCGCGATCTCACACGCGCACTCCGGGCTGCAGTCGCAGCCGGTCTCACGGTCGAGCGCGCCTGGATCGAGATCGACGGCGGCAAGATCGTGTTGGGCTTCGCCAGTGGTCGCGCCGATACAACGCCGGACACGGACAATGCGGATACATGGAGGGATGTTCTGCAATGAAGATGCGCAAGCCATACCGCTACGTTCACGAAATCACAGATCGGCACGGACACGCCCGCGCCTATCTCCGCAAGGCTGGACACCCAAGCGTCGCCCTTCCCCTTCCGCTTGGCTCCCGCGCCTTTTTGGAGGCCTATCACGCCGCCCTGGAGGCCGCTCCCGGCCCAGTAACGGGTAAGGCCGGGGCCGGGACCATCGCCGCCGTGGTCGAGCTGTATTACCGCTCCAGGAAATGGACCGAGCTGTCGCCGGGGAGCCAAAGAACCTACCGCTATATTCTGGAGCCGTTCGTTAGGGAGCACGGGCACCGCCTCGTCGCCCAGATGGAAGCCAAGCACGTCGATGCGATCATGGATGCCAGGACGGCCACGCCGGTCGCCGCCAATCGGCTCCGTAAGCTGCTCTCTGACTTTAATGCGGATTGCGATTCGGCAGGGCTGGCGCAAGGACAATCCCGTCGCCGTCGTGGATGGCTTCAAGATCAAGTCGAAGGGCCATAGGCCTTGGACCGTTGCCGAGATCGAGCAGTTCGAGTCGACCTATCCTGTCGGCACCGAGGAACGTCTCGCCTTCGCGCTCTTGCTCTTCAGCGGCCAGCGCGTTTCAGACGTGGCGAAGATGGGGCGGGCGTCCATCAAGGACGGCGCAATCAGCCTCAAGCAGCAAAAGACCGGCGGCGAGGTCACGATCCCGATCACCGGGGCGCTCAAGGTCATTCTTGACGAAGTGCAGAGCCGTAGGATCGCCCCGACCTTCCTGCTCGGTCAATACGGCAAGGCCCGGTCGGCGGCAGGCTTGAGCACCATGTTCGGTCGATGGGTCAAAGAAGCGGGCCTTCCGCCCGAGTGCCATGCTCATGGCCTAAGAAAGACCTTCAACGTCATCGCCGCCGAAGCTGGATGCACGCCGCATGAATTGATGGCTTTAAGCGGCCACCAGAGCTTAGGCGAGGTCAGCAGATATACCGCCGCCGCCGACCGCAAGAAGCTGGCTGTGGCGGGCATGAAAAAGATCGAACGGCGAACAGGTAATGGAAACCCCGTCTAAGGGTTTCCAGAAAACGAGGCCTAGCCACCTGGAAATATGGAGAAAAAATTGAGCCTGAGTAACCTTAACGGTTCGTCAACGGCTCCCCCGGCATGCTCCCCGCAAAGCAGCCTCGGGGGTCTCTCGCCATGTCAGCCGCGCCTCAAGTCAGCCTCGCCAGGTTTCCCCATCGCCCTCTACCCACCGGAATTGCGCTGACGGCGAAGCAGAAGCGCCTCATTCGCGAGAGCTTCCTTGCGCTCGAGCCCGCCTACGACCTCGTCGGCCAGCTCTTCCTGCGCAAGCTCTACCGGCTCGATGCGTCGTTCCGCGACCGGTTCGCGGGCCCCGCCGAGATGCAGGCCCGCAAATTCATGGCGGGGTTCAAGCTCGGAATCATCGCGCTCAACTACGAGGACGGTCTTACACCTGTCATCAGGCTGGTCGGCGTGCGTAACCGCCGGTCGGGCATCAAGGTCCGCCACTACCGCATCATGGCGAAGGCGTTGATCTGGACGCTCGAGCAATCGCTCGAAGAGCGTTTCACGCGCGAGACCAAGGAGGCCTGGTCGAGTTTTCTCACCCAGGTCACCCGCATCCTGAGCGGGAGCGACGCGGCGCTGTTGCGGGCCGTCAGCTAGCCGGTTTTCGATTTTGCCGCTGCTCGATCAGGTCGGCGACCACTGACGGTTCGGCGAGCGTCGAGGTGTCGCCGAGATTTCCGAAATCGTCCTCGGCGATCTTGCGCAGGATTTGGCGCATGATCTTACCCGAACGCGTCTTCGGCAGGCCTGGCGCGAACTGGATGAGGTCGGGCGAGGCGATCGGCCCGATTTCCTTGCGCACCCAGTCGCGCAGTTCCGTTCGCAGCTGATCCGACGACTCCTGGTCCGCCATCAGC
Source organism: uncultured Alphaproteobacteria bacterium (assembly GCA_963818165.1). Lineage (GTDB taxonomy): Bacteria > Pseudomonadota > Alphaproteobacteria > Rhizobiales > Methyloligellaceae > Methyloceanibacter. The sequence goes on along the minus strand of CAWFRD010000020.1, from coordinate 54,856 downwards.
GTCACATAGCAATAGATGCCCTGGCCCTTGACGTCGTGCGGGTAGCCGACGACCGCGGCCTCCGACACTTTGGGGTGGGCGACGAGCGCGGACTCGACCTCAGCCGTTCCCATCCGGTGGCCCGCGACGTTGATCACGTCGTCGACGCGGCCGGTGATCCAGTAATAGCCGTCCTCGTCGCGCCGGCACCCGTCGCCGGTGAAATACTTGCCCTTGTAGGCGGAGAAGTAGGTGTCGACGAAGCGCTTGTGGTCGCCATAGACGGTGCGCGCGATGCCGGGCCACGCGTCGAGAATGACGAGATTGCCGGACGCCTTCGCCCTCGATCAGGTTGCCCTCGTTATCGACGAGGGCGGGCTGAACGCCGAAGAAGGGGAGCGTCGCGGAGCCCGGTTTGAGCTTGGTCGCGCCGGGCAGCGGCGTGATGAGAATGCCGCCCGTCTCGGTCTGCCACCACGTGTCGACGATCGGGCAGCGTTCCTCGCCAACCACGTGATAATACCACTCCCAGGCTTCGGGATTGATCGGCTCGCCCACGCTGCCGAGAAGTTTGAGCGACTTGCGGCTTGTGCGCTTCACGAAATCGTCGCCGACGCCCATCAAGGCCCTGATCGCCGTGGGGGCGGTGTAGAACGTATCGACCTTGTGCTTGTCGACCACCTGCCAGAGGCGGGAGGCGTCGGGGTAGTTGGGAACGCCCTCGAACATGAGCGTGGTCGCGCCGTTGGCGAGCGGTCCATAGACGATGTAGGAGTGGCCCGTGACCCAGCCCACGTCGGCCGTGCACCAATAAATGTCGCCGTCATGGTAGTCGAACACGTATTGATGCGTCATCGAGGCGAACACGAGATAGCCTCCGGACGCGTGCAGCACGCCTTTTGGCGTTCCCGTCGAGCCCGACGTGTAGAGAATGAACAACGGATCCTCGGCGTTCATCTCTTCCGGCGGGCATTCGTCGCCGACTTTGGCCATTTCGTCGTCGAACCGGAGATCGCGGCCGGGCGTCCACGGCACGTTGGCGCCGGTGCGCTTCACGACGAGAACCTTCTCGATGCCGCCAACTCTTTTGATGGCCTCGTCGGCGTTGGCCTTGAGCGGAACCTTTCGTCCGCCGCGCAAGCCCTCGTCGGCCGTGATCAGGAACCGCGACTTGCAATCGTCGATGCGGCCGGCGAGCGAATCCGGCGAGAAGCCTCCGAACACGATCGAATGAATGGCGCCGATGCGCGCGCAAGCCAGCATGGCGTAGGCGGTTTCCGGAATCATTGGCAGGTAAATGGTGACGCGGTCGCCGCGCTTGACGCCGTTCGCTTTCAGCACATTGGCGAGGCGGCAGACTTGTCCGTGCAGCTCGCGATAGGTGATATGGCGCGCTTCCTGCGAAGGGTCGTCGGGCTCCCAGATGATGGCGACCTGCTTGTCGCGCTTCTTCAGGTGGCGGTCGATGCAGTTGGCGGCGACGTTGAGGGTTCCGTCCTCGAACCACCTGATCGAGACATCGGGATAGGCAAAGGAGGTGTCCTTGACGCGCGTATACGGCTTGATCCAGTCGAGGCGCTTGCCCTCTTTACCCCAGAACTTATCCGGCTTCTCGACGCTCTTGCGGTAGAGCTTCTCGTATTCGTCCTTGTCGATGAACGCGCGCTGTTTCCACTTTTTCGGAACCTTCACGGTCTCGACTTTGTACGCCTTGTGCTCAGACATTCACCCGCTCCTCGAACGCAATGCAGACTCCAGTGCGTTTTCGCTAGACACCGAAGGCACCGATGACGGCTCCCTGGATGAGCAGCACCGCAAGCCAATAACCGCCGTCGATCAGCGTCAACATCGGCTTCGCGCCGCCGAAGGCATGGTTGACGCCCATCGTGGTGATGACGAAGCCGAGCCAGACGAAAAAGCCGCTGACCACGCCGCCGCGCACCGTGATGTCGCCGATATGCCCCATGAGCCCAGCGAGCATCAGCGCCATGACGAACAGGGCCACGATGGCGATGGCGAAGAGAAGAACTTGCGCTCCGCCCTGCGGCCGGTCGGCCTCGGTCTTGCCGACGGCGTGCATCCAGGGCTTTGCCAGAACCATGTACCAAACCATTCCGAGGCCAAAACCGGCGAGCGTCGCGATGATAACGGCGAGATAATTCACGCCTGTGAACGACATGGGCGTTCTCCCCCCTCCATGGTTTGAGCCGTTTCCCCGACTTTACCCCAGGGGGGGCCTCGCGGCACTAAGCGCGCGGTGGATCTTTAACGCCGCCCATGGCGCAGACCTTCTTCCACTCGGCGCTCGAGACCGGCTGCACCGACAGGCGCGAATTTCTCACAAGAACCATGGACTTAAGCGAAGCTTCGGCCTTAATCTCGGCGAGCGTCACGGGCCGGACGAGAGCCTTCACGGTCGCCACGTCCACGCATTCCCAAACGCCCGTGCCGTCGGTCGAATTGGGGTGCGCTTCGGCAACCACCTTGACGATCCCGACCACGCCCTTCTCCTCGCCGGAATGATAGAAGAAGGCGAGATCGCCGCGCCGCATCGCCCGCATGTTCTTGCGCGCCTGGAAATTGCGCACGCCGTCCCACTCGGCGCCTTTGCGTCCTTCCTTTTTCTGCTGGTCCCACGACCAGGTGTGCGGTTCGGATTTGAGCAGCCAGTAGGCCATGGGTCAAAGCGGGCTTTAAGCTCACGCCTCCTTTTTGGGCTTGCTCACGACGCACAGCCACGGCCTGATATCGACGCTTGCGAAAATCCCGAGCTTGGAAAAGGGATCGTTGGCGGAAATCTTTTGCGCCGCCTCGAGCGAAGCGGCCTCGACCACGATCAAGCTGCCATTCATGGTTTGGCCGTCGGGCTCGGTGAAGGGTCCGGCAAAGAGAAGCGCGTCGCCGAGGCCCTTCAGATAGGCGAGATGCGCGGGGCGGTTTTCCTTGCGCGCGGCAAGACTTCCAGGCTTGTCGGTGCAGATCAGCGCGTAAAGCATCGAACCTCTCACCCTTAAGGCTAATGCGCGGCCGATTGTCTGTCCATCATTCGGCCTCGGGTCTGAGCGGCCTTGCGAGCAGCGCCTCGATTGCCGCATCGACCGTGGCGCGCCCCGAGATCACCGCATGCACGGCCTGCGCGATCGGCATGTCGATGCCGTGCGCCGCCGCCATCGCGACGAGAGCGCTCGCCGTATAGACGCCCTCGGTGACGCCGAGCCGCTGGCCGAGCACGTCATCGAGGCTTTCGCCTTTTCCGAGCGCAAGTCCGAGCGACATGTTGCGCGACTGCGCGCTCCCGCAGGTCAGCACGAGATCGCCGAGGCCCGAGAGACCGGCGAGCGTCTCGAGGCGGGCGCCGAGCGCGGTGCCCAATCTCGCCATCTCGGCGAAGCCGCGCGTCACGAGCGCCGCATGGGCGCTTGCGCCGAGCGTCTTGCCGGCGACGATGCCGGCGGCGATGGCATAGACGTTCTTCACCGCGCCGCCGATCTCGGCGCCGATCACGTCGTCGCTCCAATAGCAGCGGAAGGGAGGGTGGCTCAGCGCATGCGAGAGCGCGCGCCCGAGCGCTTCTTCGGCTGTGGCGAGCGTGACCGCCGCGGGAAGTCCGCGCGCGACCTCCGCGGCGAAGCTCGGCCCCGACAGCACGGCGATCTTGGCCTCGGGCGCGGTCTCTGCCACGACCTGCGAGATCAGCTTGCCCGTTCTCTGCTCGATGCCCTTCGAACAGATCACGAGCGGCTGCCGCCGGCCAAGATGCGGCGCGAGTTCGCCGGCGATTGCGCGCGTATGTTGGGCCGGCGTCGCAAGCAGCAGAAAATCGCGATCGGCGACTTCGCTCAAGCGGCCGGTGGCGCCGATCGCGGGGTCGAGGCGGACGCCCGGGAGATAGACCTCGTTGCGGTGGTTCCGCGTGAGATCGGCGAGCGTTTCGGGCTCATAGGCCCAGATCAGAACGTCGCGGCCGGCGCGCTTGGCGGGAATGGCGAGAGCCGTGCCCCACGCGCCCGCGCCAACGATGCCGACCGATTGAAGCGCCATGACCCAAAGACCTCGTCGCCTTCCTATGCCAGATTTTTCGCGAAGGGCGAAACCGGGCCGCCTCAAGCCTTAACGCCTGCGCCTATTGCCGGGGGCGCCTCGGGGTCGAGCGGCCAGCGGGCGCGGACGGGCGCCGCAAGATCGTCGGCAAGGCCGTGCGCGAGCCGCATGGCGCCGGCCCAGGCGATCATGACGGCATTGTCGGAGCAGAGCGCGGGCGGCGGAACGACGAGGCGGAAGCCGTGCCTGGCCGCGAGCGTTTCGAGCGCCGCTTTCAGTCTCTGATTGGCGGCGACCCCGCCGGCGACGACGAGCACGCTCTGGGCCTTGGCGCCGAGCCGCTCCCGATAGAGCACGAGCGCGCGCGAGGTCCGGTCGCTCACGATATCCGCAACAGCCTCCTGGAAGCTCGCGCAGAGATCGGCGATGTCTTGGCTCTTGAGAGGCGCCCGCGCCAGCGCTTCGTGCCTGAGCGCGGTCTTCAGCCCGGCGAGCGAGAAGTGCGGCTCCTCGCGTCCCGCCATCGGCCGGGGGAGCGCGATGTGCGCGCGCCCCTTCGCCGCTTCGCGCTCGACCTCGGGACCTCCGGGATAGCCGAGGCCCAAGAGCTTGGCGGCCTTGTCGAAGGCCTCGCCGAGCGCATCGTCGAGCGTCGTGCCGAGACGCTCGTAGTCGCCGACGCCCTTGACGATGAGAAGCTGGGTATGCCCGCCCGAAATGAGCAGGAGCAGAAAAGGGAAATCGAGCTCGTCGGTGAGCCCTGCCGTGAGCGCATGGGCTTCGAGATGATTGACTGCGATGAAGGGCCGGCCGAGGGAGAGCGCGATCGCCTTCGCGGTTGTCACCCCGACGATCAGGCCGCCGATGAGGCCGGGCCCGGCCGTCGCAGCCACCGCATCGACCGCGGCGAAGTCGAGCCCCGCCTCGTCCATGGCTTGGGCGATCGCGGCATCGAGCAGGTCCACATGGGCGCGCGCGGCAATCTCGGGCACGACCCCGCCATAGGCGGCATGCAGGTCGAGTTGCGAGCGCACCACGCTTGACAGGATCTCGCCGCGTCCACCCGGCCCACGGCGGATGAGCGCGGCAGCGGTCTCGTCGCAGCTCGTCTCGATCCCGAGCACGATTAGCGAGGCGTCTCTGACGGCCAGGTCCATGGGCGCTTTCTATAGCCTTGAAGCACCTCGATTGAAGGGGAACCCGAAAGGGGTCATTAAAGGGCCGAAAATGCGGCCGCAAAGCCGCCTCGGCGTTAAGCAATCGAAGGAGTCCACGCCCTGTCCGCCCGCCCCCTCCTGATCGGCACCCGCGGCAGTCCGCTTGCGCTTTGGCAGGCGCGGCATGTCGAGGCCGTGCTCCGCGCCGCCCACGGCCTCGCCGAGGAGGCGATCGCGCTCAAGATCATCACCACGTCGGGCGACCGTATCGGCGAAAAGCCCTTGCGCGACTTCGGCGGCAAGGGGCTGTTCACCAAGGAGATCGATGAGGCGCTTCTCGACGGGACCGTCGATCTCGCGGTGCACTCGATGAAGGACTTGCCGACGTGGCTTCCCAAAGGCCTCGACGTGGCGGCGATGCTGCCGCGCGCCGATGTCCGCGATGCCTTCATCAGCACGAAGGCGGGGTCGCTCGCCGAGCTTCCGCCGGGCTCCGTTATCGGCACGTCGTCTTTGCGCCGCGCGGCGCAAGTGAAACGCCGCCGCCCCGATCTTCGCGTGATCGATTTCCGCGGCAATGTCGGGACGCGGCTCAAGAAACTCGGCGAAGGCCGCGCCGACGCCACGCTGCTTGCGCTCGCCGGACTCGAACGGCTTGGTCTTGCCGCGCACGCAACCTCGATCTTTTCGACCGATGAGATGCTTCCGGCGGTTGGCCAAGGCGCGATCGGCGTGACCTGCCGCAGCGGCGATCACGCGACCCGCGCGCGTCTCGATGCTCTCAACGACGCGGCCTCGGCGACGGCTATCGCTTGCGAGCGCGCCTTCCTTGCGCGCCTCGACGGCTCTTGCCTGACGCCGATCGCGGGATACGCGGAGATTAGGAACGGCCGATTGCGCTTTCGCGGATTGATTCTCACGCCCGACGGCAGCGAATGGTTCGAAACGGAACTGATCGACAGCGCCGCCCGCGCCGAAAGCATCGGCGCCGAAGCCGGCGACGCCCTGCTCAAGCGCGCGGGGCCCGACTTCATCGCAAGCCTTCGCTGATGCGTCTTCTCGTCACCAGGCCCGAACCCGATGCACGGCGCGAAGCGGAGCGCCTCGCCGCGCGCGGTCACCAACCGGTGCTTGCGCCGCTGCTCGAAATCGAGTTCGTCCGCGCGGCGCCGCTCTCGCTTGCCGGCGCGCAAGGTTTGGTGGTGACGAGCCGAAATGCCCTTCGCGCGCTTGCCGCGCATCCCGATCTTGGCGCGGCCTTGAGGCTACCGCTCTACGCTGTCGGCGACGCGACTGGGGAAGCCGCGCGGGATCTTGGGTTTGCCGAAGTTACGGCCGGTCCCGGCACGGCGAAGGAACTCGCCGCGCTGATCGCGCGCAAAGTCGCGCCAGAGCGGGGCCCGCTCGTCCACCTTGCCGGCGAGACGCTTGCCTTCGATCTGGAAACGGCGCTTGGCGCGCAAGGCTTCACCGTCAGGAAGGCCGTGCTCTACCGGGCGGTTCCGGCTAAGACGCTTCCCCCCGAGGCATTGGACCTGATCGCGGGGGGCCGCGCCGAGGGGGTCGTGCTCATGTCGCCACGCACCGCGAGGACCTTTGCGGCCTTGATCGCCAAGCATGGCTTGGTAACGCAAGCCAAGAGTCTCGTTTGCTATTGCTTGTCCGAAGCGGTAGCAGAAGGGGTGGCGCCGCTTGGATGCGAGGTCCGCGTGGCGGCGCGCCCGCGCGAGGACGATGTCCTTGCGCTCCTGGACGCCGAGACGGCATCCTGATGGTTTCCGAATCCCGCGAAGGCAGGGTTGAGGCGTGATGGCAAATCCTTTCGGCGACAAGGACGAGGCCGCGAGCAAGCGCCCGGCGCAGACGATCGAGGGAACCGCGACGGAGGTTGCGACCGAGCCCGCGCATGGGGATGCGCCCGCGGAGGCGAACGAAACCGGGCGCGGCGAGGGGGAAGATCGCGCCGAAAGGCGCGGTGAGGAGCGTGAGCACGCCGCAGAACCGCAGCGGACGGGGCTCGCCGCAGTCAAGAGCTTCATGACGCATCTTGCTGCGGGCCTGGTCGGCGGCCTCATCGGCGTCATCGCGGCTGCCCTCTCGGGCGGGCTTGGCACCGGCGAGGAGAGCGGTCCGGCGCCAGGCGTCACCGCGCTCGAACAGCGCATCGCCAAGCTTGAGAGCGCGCCTCGCCCCGCGCCGGATACGCAGACGATCGCCGAGATGGAGGGCCGGGTCGCGGCGCTCGAGGAAAGCGGGAAGGCGAATGCCTCCAAGTTGTCGCTGCTTTCCGATCGCGTGGCGGAGCTCGATAGCTCGATCGAGTCGCTCGCAAAGACTGCGGAGGAAGGCGGCTCCGTGGCTGACGCCGCCGCCATCGGCCAACAGATCGAGGAGGCCGAGCGAAGGCTCAAAGTAAAGATCGACGCCGCCCTTGCCAAGGGTGAGTCCACAGACGCCTCGGCGATCGCCGGCATGGAGAAGACGATCGCTGAGCTCAAGGCAAAGCTCAGCGCCCTTGCCGAGGCTCAGCTTGCGACGGGCGATGCGAGCGTGTCGCAGCCCGAGCTTGCCGCCCTCATCGAGCGGATCGGCAAGCTTGAAGCGCTGCTGCCCGAGCTCGCCGGCACGATCGACAAGGAGGCGGCGGGCGCTAAATCCGCCGCGCTTGCGATCGCCTTTGCCAATTTGCGCGCCGCCATGAGCGACGGGCGCCCTTACGCCGCCGAACTCGATACGATCGTCGCGCTCACGCCCGCGCTCGGCGATCTCGGGGTCCTCCCCGCCTACGCCGAAAAGGGCATCCCGACCGTGCCCCAGCTTGCACGCTCGTTTGCGGCCGCGAGCGATGAAGCCCTTGCCACACCCGCGGCCGCCACCGACGGGTCCGTGGTGGGCAGCCTGATGGCGAGCGCGGAATCCCTCGTGAAGATCAGACGCATCGATGAGGCGCCCGCTGGCGAGGGGGCGCAGGCCACGCTTTCCCGCGCCAAAAAGGCGCTCGATAACGACGATCTCGCCGTCGCCGTGAAAGAGGTCGAGACACTTCAAGGTAAGCCGCGCGAAGCCTTCGTGTCATGGCTCGGCGAGGCGCGCGCGCGCCTTTCCGCCGGCGAGACGCTGACGCGGCTCGAAGGAGCCCTGCTCATCTCTCTGAGCGGAGAAGCCGAAGCCACCGAGCCATAACAGCCCATGACCCGCGTTCTCATCTTCACGCTCTCCGTCCTCGCCGCTGCGGCCGGTCTCGCCTGGCTTGCCGATCGCCCCGGCGCCGTGACGGTCACGTGGCTCGGCTATCAGATCGAAACCCCAGCCTTTGTCGCGGCCGTCGCCGTCGTCGTCCTGGTAACGCTCCTGATCCTGTTCTGGGTGCTGTTGCGCTATCTCTTCACGCGCCCCGCGGCCATCGCCGCCCATGTCAGGGAGCGGCGGCGGCAGCAGGGATATGACGCGCTCTCGCGCGGCCTCCTTGCGATCGGTGTCGGCGACCGGGCGCAGGCCCAGCGCTATGCCGGTATCGCCGGGCGCAACCTGCCGCGCGATCCGCTGACCGCCCTTCTCAGGGCGCAGGCCGCTCAGCTCAAGGGAGACAGGGCCGCGGCGCGGCGCGCTTTCGAGGATATGCTCGATCGCCCCGAGACCGAGCTCCTGGGGCTTCGCGGCCTCTTCCTCGAAGCGAAGCGCGGCGACGACAACAACGCCGCCCGGGCGCTGGCCGAGCAGGCCGTGAAGCGCGATCCGAAGCTTGGCTGGGGCGTCAATGCGCTGTTCGACATGCAGGCGCGGGCCGGCGACTACGACGGCGCTCTGAACACGCTCGCCATTGCCCGCGATAACGGTCATGTCGAGGCGAATGTCGCGCTCCGCCGCCGCGCTGTTCTCTTGACGGCGGAAGCGCGTGACGCGGAAGGCGCGGATCCCGACAAGGCGCTTAGACTTGCGAACGAGGCGCTCCGGCTTGCGCCCTCTCTCGTTCCGGCCGCCGAAATCGCCGGACGCGTCCTCGCCTCGAAGGGCGAGAGCCGGCAAGCCTCGCGCCTGATCGTGAGGACTTGGAAGCTTTCGCCTCATCCGGATCTTGCGCTCGTCTACGCCTTCGCGCGGGCCGGCGATTCTCCGCGCGAGCGCTTGAAGCGCGTCAAGTATCTCGCAGGCCTCACCCCGGGCGATATCGAAGGGCCGATCGCCGTCGCGAACGCCGCGATCGAAGCGCATGAATGGGACGAGGCGCGCGCGGCGCTTGCGCCTTATCTCGACGGCCGCCCGCCCGCGCGCGTCTGCACGCTGATGGCGCGGGTCGAGGCCGGCGAGCTCGGCGACAAGGGGCGGGAACGCGAATGGCTCGCGCGCGCGCTCCGCGCCCCGCGCGACCGCGCCTGGATCGCCGACGGCTACATCTCCGACCGCTGGCTGCCGGTCTCGCCGGTCACCGGCGCGGTCGACGGCTTCGAGTGGAAGGCGCCGGTCGATGCCATCGGGCGCGGCGACGATACGCTCGTGATCGAGGAACGGCCCGCGCCCGCCGCAGTTGAAGCCCCGCCGCCGCTCGTGGCGCCGCCGGTCGAAGTCCCGGCGCCGCGCGAGCCGATCGATGCGAGCAAAGAGAAAGAGGATCGGGCCGCGATCGCCGCGGCCAAGGCGCCGCCCGCGCCGCCCGCGCCGCCGCAACCGCCCACCCGGTCGGAGCCGAAGCCGAAGCCCGCGATCTTCGTGCCGGAGCGTCCGCCCGACGATCCGGGCGTCGCGCAGGTCGAGACTGACGAGAGCCCGAATTCGCTCGAGCGCCTGCGCGCCGCGCAATTCCGCTGACGAAAAAGGGCCAATCTGGCGCTTCGCTTGCGCGATCCCGATATTGCCGCTAATCACGGGACGGGCTTGACGGGCGCGCGCGAACCGCGCGCCAAGCCGCATCCCATCAGCCGCTGTAGCTCAGGGGTAGAGCAGGGCTTTCGTAAAGCCAAGGTCGGGAGTTCAAATCTCTCCAGCGGCACCATCTCCACGCGGCTTGCATGCTCTCATTCAAGCGTAGGACTTGGCTCATGCTGGCGGCGATCGCCGCCACCCTCGTCGTCGCGGCAGGGTTTCACGCCTATCGCGTCGCGAGGGTGGGCTCGGGCTTCAGCGCCGAGCTCCTTTGCGGCGGCGTGTTCGTCTCGGGCCGCGCGGCCGAAGACGTCAAGGCCAAGGACCTGACCGGTCCCGGCTACGAGCTGTTGCGCTTCTTCCGGCAGACGATCGACCCCGACGAAAAGCGCGTGACCGCATCGGCCTATGGTTTTGCCCCGCAAACGGCGGTCTATCGCGAGGGGCTCGGCTGCACGCTGATCGATGGCCGGAACGAGGCCGAATTGCGCGAGGAAGCGCGAAGCCTCGCGGCGAACCCGTCTCCCGATCCCGAGGCGCTTTGGCCCGAAGGCGAGCGCGTCGATCTCGGCGCGGTAGGCGAAGCAGTGGATCGGGCGGCGCTCGATGCGGCCGTCGCCTCCACCTTTGCCGAGCCCGATCCCGCCCGTCCCCGCAACACGCGGGCGCTTGTCGTCGTGCATCAGGGGCGCATCGTCGCCGAGCGCTATGCGCCGGGCTTCGGCGCGGCGATGCCGCTCGTCGGCTGGTCCATGACCAAGGGCGCGCTCAACGCGCTCGTCGGCATGCGGGTCAAGGACGGCAAGATTGCGGTCACGGACCGGGCGTTGATGCCGAATGGCGGGGCGAGGGCGATCGGCGCCGCGACATTTCGCTCGGCGATCTCTTGCGCATGGCAAGCGGGCTTGCTTTCGACGAGAGCTACAAAGATCCGCTCGCCGATGTCACGGTGATGCTGTTCGCGCGCGGCGACATGGCGAAGTTCGCCGCGGACAAGCCGCTTCTTGATCCGCCCGGCACGCATTGGTCCTATGCGAGCGGCACCTCGATCATCATCGCCGGGGTCTTGCGCGCGACGTTTTCGAACGAGGAGGACTATCTGCGCTACCCGCGCCAGCGCCTGTTCGAGCCGCTTCGCATGCGAAGCGCCGCGCTCGCGCCCGACGCCTCGGGCACTCTCGTCGGCTCCTCGCTGCTCTATGCCTCGGCGCGCGACTTCGCGCGGCTCGGGCTTCTCTACCTGCAGGACGGCGTTTGGCAGGGGGAGCGGCTCTTGCCGGAAGGGTGGGTCGCTTACACGCTGACGCCGACCAAGGATGCGCCTGAGCAAAGCTATGGCGCGCATATGTGGCTCAAGCTGCCGCAGTCCGACGGGTACGGCGAGCCGCCGATGCCCGACGATGCCTACTATTTTCTCGGCCACGACGAGCAGGTCATCGCGATTGCGCCCTCGCGCGACCTCGTCATCGTCAGGCATCGGCCGCACGCTGCAGAGCGGCGCCTGGGATCCCGCCGAGGAGCTTGCTCCCATTGTGAACGCCTTTCCGGCGCGCTGACCGCCGAGGCGCGCGAGGCCCGCCGGCTCGCCGGAACGTGATGACATGCTGCCCCCCGCCCGCTGCTACAATCGCCGCCTATCAAGGTTCCTATGAGGTGAGACCGCCATGTCTTTCGGAATGTACCAGGCCTCGGTTCCGGCCTTCGTCAAGATGCTGAACAACCTCCACGCCATCCTCGACAAGGCGGAGCGCTTCGCCGAAGAACGCAAGATCGCACCCGAAGTGTTGCTGAACTGGCGGCTTGCGCCCGACATGTTTCCGCTGACGCGGCAGGTTCAGATCACGAGCGACATGGCCAAAGGCGCGGCCGCGCGGCTCGCGGGCCGCGAGGTCCCGAAATATGCCGACGACGAAACGAGCTTCGCCGAGCTCAAGGCCCGCATCGCCAAGACGGTGAAATTCATCGAGAGCGTCGCGCCGAAGGAGATCGACGGCTCGGAAGACCGCGACATCGCGCTCACTGTCGGCGGACAGGAGATGCGCTTCAAAGGCGCCCCCTATCTCATGCATTTCGTCTTGCCGAATCTCTATTTCCACGCCACGGCCGCCTACGCCATCCTCAGGCGCTGCGGGGTCGAGCTCGGCAAACGCGATTTCCTCGGCATGTAAGGAAGCGCAACGGCGCGTCAGGCCGTGTTGCTGGTGCTCCATAATCCGCGCGTGAGCAGGGCCATCGCCAGGCCCGCGACGAAGCCGCCGATATGGGCCATATAGGCGATGCCGCCCGCATCGGCGCTTTCGTCAGTGTAGGCGATCGTGCCGACGCCGCTGATGAGCTGGAGCACGATCCACAGCCCGAGCACGGCGAAGGCGGGCATGGCGACGATCTGCCGGCCGAGCAGCACGTTCACGCGCGCTTGCGGGAACATGAGGAGATAGGCCCCGAGCACGCCGGCGATGGCGCCGGAGGCGCCCACATTGGGAATGGCCGAGTGAGAGTTGAAGCTGTATTGCGCGAAGGTCGCGGCGAGGCCGGCGAGCAAATAGAAGATCAAGAATTTCACGTGACCGAGCCGGTCTTCGACATTGTCGCCGAAGATCCACAGAAACAGCATGTTTCCGATCAGGTGCATCCAGCCGCCATGCATGAACATCGCCGTGAAGATGGTCACCGCATCGGCGCCGGGCTCACCGGAAAACCTGACCGGGATGAAGGCCCAATCGGCGATGAATTGCTCGCCTTGCGTAAGCTCGAGCAGAAACACCAGCACGTTGAGGGCAATGAGCGCGGTGGTGACGTAGGGGAACGTGCGTCGTTGCGAATTGTCGTCGCCGACCGGAAACATGGGAGCCCCTGCGTGAGAACGACGCAGGGATCATAGCCGAGGCCGGGAGGAAGTCTATCTGCCGCGATCCCGCCGCAAGCGCGAGAGAGGATTCGCTGCAACGCTCGCCAAGAGAATGGTGCCGCGCGGCCGATGGGGGTGGTCGCCGCGCTCTTCACGGACTACCTTCAAGGGCGCTACGAGGGGATCGTTTTCGCGATGGATGGACGAGCGCTGGCGGCGGCCGTCGCCGCTGCTTTTCAGGCCTTTTTGCTCACCGCTTCGATTGCGAGCGGCGCATACGCCGTGGACCGCGCCGTCGCGGCCGAGACCCCCGCTGCGCCGGCATTCCCCGCGCCTGACGACACCGATCAAGTCGCGCCTGGCCCGGCCGGCATGCCCGGAGGCGAGGGCGATGTCCGCTTGGTTCCCGCTTCGCCGCCGGCAGGCGAAGCTGAGCCGCTAATTGACCCGGCCGCGGCGCCCCCCGGCGAGGTCGGCCGCGATCCGGCGGATGCGACCCCCACCATTGCGGCGCCGGACATTCCGGTCCATCCCATCGTCGCCGCGATCCGATTGAAGCTTAAGGACCCTGCCTTGCGCGAAGGGGCGCAACCCGACGATCTAGCCGCGATCGAGGCCTATTACGGCGCGCTCTCAGGCCCTCCGTCCTGGATCACGGGCATGGGCTTCTCCGCCAAGGCGCAGGCGCTCATTGGCGAGATCGAGAAAGCGGGCGATTGGGGCCTCGATTCCGACAAGTTCGACCTCCCCGCCGCTTCGGAGCTGCCCGCCACCGCCGACGCCCAAGCCGTCGCCGAAATCAAGCTTGCTCTTGCCGCCCTCAAATATGCCCGCTTCGCCCGCGGCGGCCGTCTTTCGCCTTCGCGCATCAGCACGCTGTTCGACCAGAAGCCGGAACTGCGCGATCCGAATACCGTGCTCGCCGAGCTCGCCCAAGCTTCCGATCCGAGCGCCTATTTGCGGGCGCTCCATCCCAAGCACGAGCAGTTCGAGGGCCTCCGCCAAGCGCTCATCAAGGCCATCGCCAAAGCCAAGGCGCGCGGGAGCAAGCCCGAGCGGGATGCCGCCGTTCAACGCCTCATCGTCAACATGGAGCGCTGGCGCTGGATGCCCTCGGAACTCGGCGCCTACTACGTCTGGAACAACATTCCCGCCTTCACCACCAGGGTCGTGAAAGGCGGCAAGTCGATCTATGTCGAGAAGACCATCGTCGGCCAGGTGAAATACGCAACGCCGATCTTCTCGGCGCACATGAACTCGATCGTCTTCAATCCGGACTGGACCGTGCCCGAGACGATCATGATCGAGGACCTTCAGCCCCGCCTGCGCCAGCGCGGACCCGACGGAGAGCCGGACCTCTCGGTCCTTCGCAACAACCAGCTTTCGGTCAGCTATCAGGGCCGCGCAATCGATGCCGCGAGCGTCGATTGGGGCCGCGTGAACATTCTGAGCTACACCTTCACGCAAGCACCGGGGCCCGCCAATGTGTTGGGCGTTTTGAAATTCAATTTCCCGAACCGTCACGCCATTTACATGCACGACACGTTGCAGCCGGAGCTGTTCCGTCAGAACGTTCGCACGCTGAGCCACGGCTGTATCCGCGTGAACCAGCCGGAGCGGCTGGCGGCGCTCCTTCTCGCCTCGGACAAAGGCTGGTCCGCGGCGCGCGTCGAGGATCTCATCGCCAAGGGCAAGAACAGCGCGGTCGCGCTCAACCGCCCCCTACCGGTGCACCTCACCTATTTCACCGCCGCCTTCGACGGCGTGGGCCAGTTGCGGATCTATGGCGATGTCTATGGGCTCGACAAGAAGATGGCGGCGGCCTTGTTCGGCAAGTCCGAGCTGTTTGCGGCGGAAGCCCCGCCCACCCCGAAAAAACCGCAAAGACGCAACGCCTCGAATGCCGGCGTCGGCCGCCCCAGCGCGATTCCGGGACTGTTCGGGAATTAGCCGCGCAACTCTTAAATTGCCGGCGCTCGGCTTGCGGCGCTTTCGACGCCTGCAAGGATTGCACGCGCAAGCGCTGTCAGCGACGGGTCGCGCGCGCCCATGACCAAGACGAGATCGCCGGGCCGCGCCTCATGGGCGATGCGCTGAACAAGCCACTCCCGCGACGGCGCGAATTCGGCCGTAGCGCCGCGCGCGCCGATCTCGGCGACGATGTCGGCGGCGGAGAAATCGCGCGTGGCCGTTCCGCCGGCGTAGAACACTTCGAGCATCCACAATCGGTCTTCGGGCCCGAGCTCGCGCGCGAAGGTCGTGACGAAGTCGCGCCTCAGGAACCGAGTCGGTCCGTAGCCGTGCGGCTGGTAGATGGCGAGCACGCGGCTTGAGCGCAGCTTCGCGGTGCGGATCGCGGCCGCGATCTTCTCGGCATTGTGGGCGAAGTCGTCGATGACCTCGACGCCATGCGCCTTGCCCACGGTCTGAAACCGCCGCCCGATGCCCCTGAAGGCGAGAAGCGGCGCGGCCATCTCCGCGAGCGGCACGCCGAGGACGCTGGCCGTAGCAATCGCCGCCAACGCATTGACGACGTTATGCGCCCCCGGCACCGGAAGTTCGAACGCCACATCTCCGACGCGAAAGCGGCTTGAGTCGGGATCAAGCGCCACGTCCTCGCCGCGCACATCGGCACGTTCGCTGAGGCCGAAGCGAAGCGCGCCGCCCGCGAACGGATCGAGATTCTCGGCATCGCCCACGATGAGCCCCTCGCGGGCCTTCGCCCGCAACGTTGCGAACATCGCTGCGACGTCCTCGATCTCTTTGTGGTCGCGTTGCAGATTGAGAATGACGCCGATTGCGGGCGCATAGCGGATGAGCGTGCCGTCGCTTTCGTCGGCCTCGACGACGAGCAGGTCCGATCGTCCGGCGAAGGCGTTGCCGGGCAGACCTTGCGCCTGAAGCTCCGGCAGATCGCCGCCGGTGATGACGGAGGGATCGCGTCCGGCGCCTTTCAGGATCGCGAACACCATCGCCGTGACGGTGGACTTGCCGCTCGTGCCGGTGACCGCGATCGAGCGTCGCCGCGCCACGAAATGGGCGAGGAGTTCCGAGCGGTGGACGATAGGAACGCCGTTGGTCATCGCCGCGGCAAAATCCGGCACGGTTTCCTCGACAGCCGTCGAGACGACGAGCGCCGCGCAATCGGGGCCGAGCCCGCTTCCGTCCTGCTTCAAGACGGTGATGCCGAGACGTTCGAGCTGGGCGCGCAGGTCCTGGCGCTCGCCGCGGTCGAAGGCCCTGTCGCTTCCGCTCGTAACGCCTCCAATCATGACCTGGAACTGGGCGAGCGCGCTCATTCCGGCGCCCGCGAGTCCCGCGTAGTGGAAACGTCCCCTGCCCATCGGATCGGGAAAGACCCGAGCCTCGGGCGCCGCCACGTAAACGTAATCGCCTTCGCCGAGCCGGTCGAACAGGGCGGTAATGTCGCTGTTCGAGAGACGCACGCAGCCATGCGACACGGGGCGGCCGAGCAAGTCTTCCTGGTTCGTGCCGTGAAGGTAGATGTAGCGCGAAAGCGAGTCGCACCCCGGCCCGCGATTGACGCCATGCTCGATCCCGTCGAGCGTCAGAATGCGCGTCAAGATCAGATCGTCTTCGCGCGTCTCGCCGCGCCAGGTCTCGCCGGTCGGCTCGCGCGACACGAAGACCGTGCCGGGGACGGCGTCCTCCCCGATCCTCCGGCTGACGCGGTGCCAGCCTGGAGGCGTCCGGTAGGAGCCTGCCTCTCCGCCGATGCCGGCGCGCGCGGTCGAGACCGGCCATGACGCGACCGCCTCGTCTCCTTCGATCAAGGTCGCGAGTTGACGCTCGGCATCGACGACGAGCAGCCGGCCCGGGAACGCCGCGGGGGCACCCGGACGGGAGAGACCGTTTCGCGCAAGCTCGAGAGCGCGGGCCGTGTCTTGCGTGTTGGGAGGCTTCACGGCGCGCACTCTGCCACAAGGCGAGCGGGCGCTGTTACCCTGAATTCGGCCGCAAGCGGGAAGAGGTCAGGGCCGGCAGGCACGGCCTCCGGCCCCAACGCCGATCCTCGCTACCACCAGCGCCGGTAATAGGGCCGATTCCAGTACCCGTAGCGCCAGTATACGGCCTGGTAGGGATAACCGTAATACGTACGGATGCGGACGCCAATGCCGGTAGGGGTAATAGCCGCCGTAGCGATAGCGGTAGCCGGCCTCTCGACGGGCGTCGCTTCGCTCGCGAGGCCGGTCACTTCGAGATTGGGGAGCGGCCCGGCATGAGCCTAGTCCGCGCCGATCGCCGCGCCGACAACGATTGCCGCGGCGGCAAACGGCCCCCGGACCATAGCCCCGCGGCATCGAATTGGAAGCGAAGCGGCATTTCAGCTGAAGCGCCGATTTCTCCATGCTCCCGGCCATGAGGTTTCGGTCCTGCCGTCAGAAGGAGAAGACTCCATGTTCAAACGCCTGATTTGCTCCGCCTTGCTCGTCATCGGCGCTTTCGCATTTATGCCCTTCGGAACGGCGCAAGCCGCCGATGACGGCATCGTCAAGTTCAAGAGCGCCTACCCCATGCCCGAGACCATCGAGCGCATGAAGAAGGATATCGCCGACAAGGGCATCAAGTTCTTCGATGAGATCGACCAGGCGAAGCTTGCCGCCGACGCCGGCATCACGCTTCTTCCCTCGACCCTGCTCGTGTTCGGCAATCCGCCGCTCGGCACGCTCTTCGTCACCGCCGATCCCGATGCCGGTCTCGATTGGCCGGTGCGGGTGCTCGTGTATCAAGACGCCAAGGGCGACGTGTGGGTGGCCTACACCGACTTTGCCTGGATCCGGAAGCGCCACGGCATCGAGAGCCGCGACAAGGAATTCAACATGGCCTCGGAGGTCATTACCTCCATCACCTCGACGGTGAAGGCGAAGTAGCGCTCAAAGCCACACGGCGGCAACGAGCAGGATCAGGATTTCACTAACCTGCTCGAAGGCGCCGAGCACGTCGCCGGTTTGTCCGCCGATCTGCTTCAGGCTGTGCCACGCCACGGCGACGCCCGCTGCCGCGAGCAACAGCAATGCGACGAGCGTGCCGCCGAACCCAAGGCAGAGCAACAGCAGGACGGCCGCGATGCCTGCGGCGATGAGGGAGCTGTTCTGTGGCGGCACGCCGGCATCGGCGGAGAGTCCTTCGGCGCGCGCGCTTGGAACGAGCCGCATGAAGACGAGCATCGCCGCACGCGCCCCTGCATGGGCGGCGATAAGAGCGGCGACGACGAGCGACGCGTCGGCGATGCTCCCGAGCGCGCTGGCGCGCAGTAAGAGCGAGAGCACGAGCGCAATCGCACCGTAGGTTCCGATCTGGCTGTCGCGCATGATCGCGAGCGTGCGTTCGCGGCTTGCGTCGGCGCCGAAACCGTCGGCGGTGTCGGCAAGGCCGTCCTCATGCAAAGCGCCGGTGAGGAGGAGCGTCGCCGCGACGGCGAGTGTCGCACCGATAAAGGGCGAAAGGCCGAGCGCGAGCGCGAGCCAATAGGCGATGGCGCCGAATGCGCCGATGCCGGCGCCGATCACCGGAAACGTCCAGCTCGCGCGGATCAACTCCTCGCCCGCGGGCGAAGGCGCACGCACCGGAAGCCGCGTCAAGAAGGCTAGGCCGGTCTTAAGCTCCATGCTAAGGCCGCTCAGAGGGACGTCGTTCGCCATTTTTCTCCCCCCTTGGCGCCGCGCTGTTCGGGGGCGGCTCGCTCGAACTTCCAGGGACGCTGCCGAGTGAGGCATTCTACGCCGAAATGACGCGCTTTGCCTCAATTGCCGATCTCCGCGCGGCCTGTCTCGATCTTCCCGGCGGTCATGCCGATAAGGCCGCCGCGATCGCGCGCCGCGAGAACACGCTGACCAAGCCTCCGGGGAGCCTCGGGCGCCTCGAGGAGGTGGTCCAATGGCTCGGCTTTTGGCAGGGGCGCAACCCGCCTCGCCTCGCCAATGTCGAGATTCTCGTCTTCGCCGGCAGTCACGGCGTGACGGCACAAGGCGTCTCGGCTTACCCGTCCGAGGTCACGGCGCAGATGGTTCAGAACTTCGCGGCCGGAGGCGCCGCCATCAATCAATTGGCGCAAGCGGCGGGAGCCGGCTTGCGTGTCGTCGCGCTCGGTCTCGACCATCCGACGGCCGATTTCACCTTAGGCCCGGCCATGGACGCAAGCGCGTTTCTCGGAGCCGTATCGTCGGGATATGACGCGCTCTCGCCCGAAGCCGATCTCGTGGTCCTGGGCGAAATGGGGATCGGCAACACGACGGCGGCTTCTGCCCTCGCCGCCGCCTTGTTCGGCGGCGGCGGCGCGCGCTTTGCCGGTCACGGCACCGGCATCGACGAAAGCGGGCTGAAACGAAAGCGCGAGGTCATCGACCGCGCGCTCGCCCGGCACGGCGCGATCCTCGGCGACCCGTTGCACGTCGCCGCCGCGCTCGGCGGGCGCGAGCTTGCCGCTCTTCTCGGCGCCGCGCTCGCTGCGCGTCATGCAAAAATTCCGGTGCTGCTCGACGGCTTCGTCTGCACGGCAGCGGTCGCGCCGCTGGTGAAGCTCCGCGCCGATGCGCTCAACCATGTTCTCGCTGGCCATCGCTCGGCAGAGTCCGGCCACAGGGTATTGCTCGAAGAGCTTGGTCTTCGCCCGCTGCTCGATCTCGGCATGCGCCTCGGCGAAGGTTCGGGCGCCACGGTCGCCGTCCTCGTGCTGCGCGCAGGCCTCGCCTGCCACACCGGCATGGCGACTTTTGCCGAGGCGCATGTGTCGGGGAAGGACGCTTAGGCCCTGGCGATGGCGTGGAAGAAGGTGCCGGTGACGTGACCGCGCCGGCCGCCTGAGGCGCCGAGTTTTCGGCGCTCGCCGTCGGCAAGCTCGAGCAAGGGCTCATCGCTGCCTTCCGTCACCAAGGCCGCATAGTGAAACTCGTGCCCGCGGAGGCGCATGCCCGCCTCGCCCAAGGGGCTCGCGGCGAGAAGCGTCCCCTCGCGATAGCCGAGATGAAGCTTCGGCTTGGCGAAGCTCGTGGCGTGGCTGAGCAGCCCCGCCATACGGTGGCTCGCGCCGTTGCCATCGGTGAGGCTCTCGCCAAGCGCCATGTAGCCGCCGCACTCGCCGTGCACGGGCTTCGTCGCGGCAAAGCGCGCGAGCCCGGCGCGAAAACGGTCTGCTGCGGCGAGCCGCCCGGCGTGAAGCTCGGGATAACCCCCCGGAAGCCAGCAACTGTCACAATGCTCGGGCGGCGCCTCGTCGGCGAGGGGTGAGAAGGCCGCGATCTCGGCCCCTGCCGCGCGCCAGCCGTCGAGCACATGCGGATAGACGAAGCTGAAGGCCGCGTCCTCGGCGAGCGCGATGCGCTGTCCTGGCGGCGCGATCGGGGCGGCGGGAGTTGACGCCGAAAGCCGAGGCGGCGAGGCGAGCGGGCGGATCGCGCCGAGATCGAGATGGCGCTCGGCGATATCGGCCAGGCGCGCGAGCCGTTGGGCGAGGTCGCCATGTTCGTTCGCCTGCACCAGCCCGAGATGCCGCTCGGGCAGGGCGAGATCGGCGTTGCGCGGGATCGCCCCAAGGATGGGAATGCCGAGCCCGGCGATGGCGTCGGAGGCGAGCCTTACATGCCGTTCGCTGCCCGCGCGATTGAGCACGATGCCCCCGATCCTGACTTGCGGATCGTGAGAGGCGAAGCCGCGCGCCAAGGCCGCCGCCGATTGCGACTGGCCCGATACGTCGATGACGAGAAGAACGGGGAGGCCGAGACGTGCGGCAAGGTCCGCCGAGGCCCCTGTGCGGCGGGGGGCGCCGGGGATGCCGTCGAACAGGCCCATGGCGCCTTCGATGACGAGAAGGTCGGCGCCGTGTCCGCCTTTCTCGATCAGCGCATCGATCAGAGCGGGCGTCATGGCCCAGCTGTCGAGATTGAAGCCTTGCCGCCCAGTCGCCGCCTGATGAAAGGCGGGGTCGATATAGTCGGGTCCGGCCTTCGCCGCCTGCACCTGAAGCCCCTGCCGGCGGAGCGCGGCGAGGATCGCGAGCGTCACGGTCGTCTTGCCGGCGCCCGAGCGGGGGGCTGAGACGATGAGGCCGGGCGCGGTCATGGGGCGAGCGTCCGGCCGTGACGGCGGCGTCGGAGCGCACTATAGCGAGGGGCATGGCCATGCCAGATCGCCCGCTCCGTTACGGCTGGACCACCGGCACCTGTGCTGCGGCCGCAGCCAAGGCGGCTTACACGGCGCTGCTGACCGGCGCGTTTCCCGACCCCGTCGAGGTGACCTTGCCGCGCGGGCAACGTCCGGCTTTTGCCCTTGCCACCACCGAGCTTGGCAAAGGCTCTGCCACGGCTGGAGTGGTGAAGGACGCCGGCGACGATCCCGACGTCACCCACGGGGCTCTCGTCCTCGCCACGGTCCGCGCGAGCGCCCCCGGCAGCGGCGTCACCTTCCGCGCCGGCGCAGGCGTCGGCACGGTGACGCGGGCCGGCCTTCCCATCCCTCCGGGCGAGCCCGCCATCAATCCTGTGCCGCGCAAGATGCTGTGTGAAGCGATCGGCGAGGTTGCGGCTGAACATGGCGGAAGCGGCGATGTGGAAATCGAGATCGCGATTCCGGGCGGCGAAGCGCTCGCCGCCAAGACCCTGAACGCGCGGCTCGGCGTTGTCGGCGGACTGTCGATCCTCGGCACGACCGGCATCGTCGTTCCCTATTCCTGTTCGGCCTGGATCCATTCGATCCATCGCGGCATCGACGTCGCCCGCGCCGCAGGCCTCAGCCATATCGCGGGGTCGACCGGCGCCGCCTCCGAAGAAGCGGTCAAGGCCATGCACGATCTGCCCGAGATCGCGCTGATCGACATGGGCGATTTCGTGGGCGGCATGCTCAAATATGTGCGCACCCATCCCGTGAAGCGCGTCACGATCGCGGGCGGCGTCGGCAAGATGACGAAGCTTGCGCAAGGTCTGCTCGATCTCCATTCGCGGCGGGGTTCTGTCGATCTCGGCGTGCTCGCCGGACTCGCGGAGAAGGCAGGCGGCTCGCACGCGCTCCATGAGCGCATTCTCGCCGCGAACACCGCAGCTGAAGCCTTCTCTCATGCCGCCGACGAAGGCGTGGCGCTCGGGCATGAAGTAGCGCGCGCCGCGTGGGAGACGGCCGCCGCCGTTGTCGCCGGCATCCCGGCCGAGGTCGAAATCGTGCTGTTCGACCGCGGCGGCAAGCTCGTGGGTCACGCGCCGTTTCGCGCCTCTCATGCCGCACCTCCGCGGAAGCGGCGGCGATAATCGGCGTCGTAGAGCGCGCTGTCGCGGAAATCTTCCGCCGCCAGGGCGCGGCCGACAAGGATCAGCGTCGTGCGCTCGATCGGCTCGGCGGCGAGCGTGGCAACGATATCGCCGAGCGTGCCGCGCACGATCCGCTCGCCAGGCCTGCTTGCATCGGCGACGACCGCAACGGGACAATCATCGCCGTAAGAAGGCTTGAGCTCTTCCACGACATCGCGAAGTGCGTGGATCGCAAGATGGATGGCGAGCGTCGCGCCGGTCGCGGCGAAGGCCGCGAGGCTCTCGCCTTCGGGCATGCGCGAGGCGCGCCCCGAAACGCGGGTGAGCACCACGCTCTGCGCGACTTCGGGCACGGTCAGTTCGCTTCCGATCGCCGCCGCGGCCGCGGCGAAGGCGGGAACGCCCGGCGTCAGCGTGTAGGGAATGCCGTGCCGCTTGAGCCTCCGCATTTGCTCCGCGAGCGCGCTATAGATCGACAGGTCTCCCGATTGGAGCCGCGCCACGTCGAGGCCATTGTCGTGCGCCGCCACGAACTCGGCCTCGATCTCATCGAGGGAGAGCGGCGCCGTGTCGACGATGCGGGCGCCCTCGGGGCAGAAAGAGAGGAGCTCGCGCGGCACGATGGACCCGGCGTAAAGACAGACCTGGCAGCGCGCGATGAGATCGCGTCCGCGCAAGGTGATGAGGTCCGCCGCGCCCGGCCCCGCGCCGATGAAATGCACGGTCATGGCGCCTCCTCGACGCTTGCGAGCGCGCACGTGACAGGGCCGACCACGATCCGCGGCAGGATGAGCCGCCCCTTCGGGCCGCAAGCCGCGAGTGCCGCCGCTTCCGCCACGGAAGGGACGCCGGCCAGCGCGAGCACGCGGGCAGACCAGGTCGCGCCACGGGCGCTTGCGATTTCGAGGTCCGCCGGCGCCACGAAAACGAGCCGCACGCCGCGCGCGTGAGCCGCGTCCGCGATTCCCTTCTCACCGCGCTTGCCCGTCGACGTTGCCACGAGGTCGATCCTCGCCAGAGGACGCCCTGCGCGTTCGAGCGCGGCGGCGATGGCGGCCTCGATCTCGGACGCCTCCGCGCCTTTGCGGCAGCCGACGCCCGCCGCGATCACGGCTTCACCCATTTCCATTGCGTCACCGGCATGGCTGAGCGCCAACCGGTCTTGCGGCCGACTGGCTCGGCGCGCGAGATTTCGATCCGCGTCAGCGCGCCGCCAAGCGCGGCGTGGCGCGCGAGCAGCTCTTCCTCGGTTTCGAGCGTAACCGCATTGACCGCGAGCCGCCCTCCCGGACGAAGCGCCGAGATTGCAGCATCGATCACGCCGCCTTCGCTCGCGCCGCCGCCGATGAACACGGCATCGGGAGTGGCGAGACCTGCGAGCGCCTCGGGCGCGCGGCCTTCGACGACTTGCAAGCCGGGAACGCCGAAAGCGGCGGCGTTGCGAAGGATGCGCGCCGCGCGGTCGGCGCGGGCTTCGATGGCGATGGCGCGGAGCGAGGGGTCCGCCAGCATCCACTCGATCGCGACCGAGCCGGAGGCTGCACCGACATCCCACAGCAATTCGCTCTTGAGCGGCGCGAGCGCGGCAAGCGTCACGGCGCGGACCTCGCGCTTGGTGATCTGGCCGTCATGCTCGAACAAGGCGTTCGCAAGTCCCGGCGTGTAGGCGATGATGCGCGCGCCCGGCGCAGCCACGACTTCGATCGCGACGGTGTTGAGGTCGGAGACGCCGCCGAGATCGAAGCCTGCGGCCGTCGTGCCGCGGATGCGCTCCCGCGCCCCGCCGAGCGCCTCGAGCACGGTGAGCTTCGACTCGCCGAAGCCTGTCTCGGCCAGGAGCCGCGCCAGCGCCTTCGGTCCCTTGCTGTCGGAGGTGAGCGCGAGCACGCGCGCGCCGGGATGGAGAACGGCACGGATACGGTCGAGCGCGCGCCCATGCACCGATAGGAGCGCTATATCGGGAAGCGCCCAGCCGAGCCGCGCCGCGGCAAGGCTGAAGGCGGACGGAGCGGGCACGACCAAGGTCTCCTCTGACGCGACGTGACCCGCGAGAACGGAACCCACGCCGTAGTGGAATGGGTCGCCCGAGGCGAGCACGCAGACCTGGCGCCCGCGCAAGGCCAGGACCTCGTCGATCCCGCGCGAGAACGGACTTGGCCAGGCCCTGGCCTCGCCCCTGACGAGGGAGGCGGCGAGGCGCAAATGGCGGTCGCCGCCGAAGACGATATCGGCGGCGGAGATGAGGCCTCGCGCGGCGGCGCTCAAACCTTCGACGCCGTCCTCGCCAACGCCGACGATAGACAGCCAGCGTGAAGGTGAGGCAGGTTCGGGTATGATCGGCTCAGCGCGTCCCATGCGCGTCCTCATTCTTGGCGGCACCGCCGAGGCGCGCGCCCTCGCCGAGGCGCTTGGCCCACGCGCGGCGTTCGCCGTGACGGTGTCGCTCGCCGGCCGCACCGCCGAGCCTTTGCCGCAAGTAGCGCCGGTGAGAAGCGGAGGCTTCGGCGGCGCCGAAGGGCTCGCCCGATATCTCCGCGAGGAAAAGGTCGATGTCCTGATCGATGCCACCCACCCTTACGCCGCTACGATCTCCGCTAACGCCGCGCGCGCGGCCGCGCGCACGAGCGTGAAGCTCATCGCTCTCAGGCGTCCCCCCTGGAGGAAGGTCGCCGGCGACGATTGGATCGAGGTCGAAAGCGTGGAGCACGCGGTGCAAGCGCTCGGGCAGGCGCCGAAGCGCGTGTTTCTCGCGCTCGGACGCAACGAGCTTCAACCCTTCACCGCCGCCCCGCAACATTTCTACCTCATACGCAGCGTCGATCCGGTCGATCCGCCCCTTGCGGTTCCCCACGCGGCTTACATTGCGGCGCGGGGGCCCTTCAGCGCGAGCGAGGACCACGACCTGCTCGTGCGTCACAACATCGAAGCGGTCGTCGTCAAGAACAGCGGCGGCGAAGCGACCTATGGCAAGATCGAAGCGGCGCGCACCCTTCGCCTGCCCGTCATCGTGTTGAAGCGTCCCGCGCTGCCGGAGGCCGCATCCGTCGCGACGGTCGATGAAGTCCTTGCCTTTCTCGATCATGCTCTCACGCACTCGACGGCGCGCGGCGTGTAGACGAGCGGACCCAAGCCCGGCCGCGCGATCACGCGCGTCTCGCTCGTGCCGACAATGATGAGGCTCGCCATGTCGGCGGCAACGCTTGGGGCCGATGCAAGCGTGGCGATCGTCAAGCTCTCGTCCGGCCTGCCGATGGCGCGGCCGAAGATGACGGGCGTGCCGCCCGGAAGATGGCGCGCGAGCAACGCGAAGGCTTTTGCCAGCTGCCAGGGCCGCGCGCGCGAGACGGGATTGTAGAGAGCGATCACGAGGCTCGCGCCCGCCGCAGCATCGAGGCGCCGCTCGATCAAGTCCCAGGGCTTGAGGTTGTCCGAGAGCGACAGCGCGCAGAAATCGTGACCGAGCGGCGCGCCGGCCCGGGCCGCGACCGCGAGCATGGCGGTGATGCCGGGGACGATGGCGATGTCGATCGCACGGTAAGCTTCGGGACCGGTCTCGATCGCCTCGCACACCGAGGCGGCCATGGCGAACACGCCGGGGTCTCCGCCTGAGACGATCGCCGCGTGTCCGCCCGCCGCCGCATGCCGAAGTGCGGCTTCCGCGCGCGCGCCCTCCTCGCGATTGTCGGAGGCATGCCGCGTCTGGCCGGGCCTCGCCGGAACGCGGTCGAGATAGGGGCCGTAGCCGTAGAGCGCGTCGGCGGCCGCGAGCGCCTCCTCCGCCTCGCGCGTGAGATAGCGCTCGTCGCCCGGGCCTAGCCCCACGATGGCGAGACGCCCGCTCAATTCCGCCCCTCCCAGCCCGGCACGAGCACCATGGCGAAATAGGGGGCGAACGTGCCGAGCTTGTCGGCGAGCGGCATGATCGAGGCGTTGGTCATAGTGCCGCGCTCGACATAGATGGCGCGGTCGAGACGTCCGGCGCGTTCGAGTGCGCGGCGCACCTTGGCGAGATGTCGGCCGATCTTCATCACGACCGCTGCGTCCGTGTCGGCGAGCCTGCGCTCGAGCTCGTATTCGGGGAGCGTGCCGGGGAGCACCGTGAACACGTCGTCGCCTTGCGCGATCGGCGTGGCCGTAGCCGACCAGCAGCCAGACATGCCGGTGACGCCCGCGACGATCTCGGTCGGGTAGCGCGGGGCGAGCCGAATATGGAGATGCATGTAGGAACCGTAGAACAGGGGGTCGCCCTCGGTGATGACGGCGAGGACTTTGCCGGTGTCGAGGCGCGCGGCGATCTCGGCGGCAGCGCCGTCATAGAAAGCGCGGATCGCCTCGCGATAGGCGGCGTCGGTTCTCGGAATCTCGGTCGTCACCGGATAGAGCAGCGGCAGCTCCTCGACGCCGTCCTTGAAGTGGCAGGCGGCGATGGTCCGCGCGTTGCTCTGGTTCCCCGCCTTGGCGAAATGGGCGACGATATCGGCCTCTTTGAGCGCCGCGATTGCGTTCAGCGTGAGGAGCCCCGGATCGCCGGGACCGACGCCGATGCCGATGAGACGGGCCCCGTTCCTCATAAACCCTCCTTGGCGAGGGCGTTCACGGCGGCGGCCGTCATCGCGCTCCCACCCATCCGTCCGCGCACGATGAGGTAAGGCACGCCGAAGCTGTTTGCGGCGAGCGCCGCCTTCGATTCGGCGGCGCCGACGAAGCCGACCGGAATGCCGAGGATCGCTGCGGGGCGAAGGGCACCCGCTTCGAGCATTTCGAGAAGGCGGAAGAGCGCCGTCGGCGCGTTGCCAATCGCGACCACCGCGCCTTCGAGCCGCTCGCCCCAGAGCGCGAGCGCGGCGGCCGAGCGCGTAGTGCCGAGCTTCGCGGCAAGCGCGGGTACCGAAGGATCGCGGAGCGTGCACACGACCTCGTTCCCGGCGGGGAGACGCGCGCGGGCGATGCCCTGCGCAACCATCGCCGCGTCGCAGAAGATCGGCACGCCGCGCTTGAGTGCCGCGCCTGCGGCTTCGACGAGGTCGGGCGCAAATTCGATTGCGCGCGCGACATCGACCTGGCCGCAGGCATGGATCATGCGCACGGCGATCTCCGCTTCCGCCGGCGCAAAGCGCGAGAGGTCGGCCTCGGCTCGGATGATGGCGAAGGAGCGCTCGTAGATCGTGGCGCCGTCGCGCAAGTAATCGGGGGGCTTAAGCATGGACGTTCTCGCGCGTCTTGGCGGCGATGCGGTCAAGCAGGGCGGCGAGAGCGGCGGGATCGGCATGCTCCGTTGGCCGGTCCCGCGCCGAGCCGTCGCGGACGACGCCGCAGCCTTGCACGGTGCCGACGATGGTGAGCGGGGCAGCCTTCGGATGCGCGCAGCCCTTGGCGCAGCCGGAGACGTGGAGTGCGATGCGGTCGCCGGAGAGGGGAACGTGGCGCGCAATCTCGGCGGCAAGGGCACGCGCCGCGATCAAGCCATGCGCGCATGACGGCGCCCCCGGGCAGGCGGCGATGCGGCGGCGGGGATCGGAGGCTTCCGCAATGAAGCCAAGGCGCTCGGCAGCAACCCTCGTCGCCTCTGCCTCGGCCTCGCCGAACGGTCCGAACAGAAGCGCGCGACCCGGGGCAGGCCGCACCCAGTCTGCGCCAGTCTCCTCGGCGATGCGGGCAAGGTCGATGAGGCCGCCGGCTTCGGCATGGCCGAAAGCGAGCCCGAGCCCGAGCGCGAAGACGTCGCCTTTGAGAGGATGCCGGCCGATCGGATGCGCGCGCGGGGCTCGTAGGGACCTTGAGCGAGAAGACCGTCGCCCGGCGCCCGGCTGAGGCAGATCGGCGGCGCGGGCGTCCGCTCCGCGCGCGGCGATGGCTCTAAGCAGCGCCAGCACTTCCCCGATCGCGTCCTCCGCTGCGATTGTGGCGACGGGAACGGCCGTGACCGCATCGCCGGTGAGCGCGAGCTCGAATCTTGGTCCCTCTGAATTCGGAACGGCTTTTAGCCTGATATCCGCGGCGACCGCATCGAGATCGACGCGCCCGCCGCCGTCCACGACGACCGAGACCTTGGGCGCAAGCATGAGTTCTGCTTCGGCGATTGCGGCGCGAAGTTGCGCGGCAAGACCATCGGCGTCGACCAGCGCCGCGGGATCGTGTGGCAGAGGGTCGACGAGGACCGGCACGCCATCGCCGGTCTCGATATCGAGCGCGGCAAGCGCAGCGGCGAAACGCGGCGCCGAGTCCGCCGAAAGTCCGCGCACCTGAAGGCTTCCGCGCGCGCTCACCTCCATCGTGCCATTGCCGTGCATGCGCGCCGCCGCGCAAAGCCCAATGAACGCATCGAGCGGGATCGACGCGTTGACGACGAGGCGCGCGAGCAGGCCGTCGCCGGTCTCCATGGGGGCCGGCAGGCTCGGGCAAGCGCCGCGCACGTGAACGGCCGTCATAGCGATGCCTCCGCTTGAAGCGCGGGGTCTGCAAGATCGAGATCGTTCCGGCGCGGATGCCAAAGCCCTTTGCGCCGCGCCGGCTTCGAGCCGCTCGGAAATGGCTCGCGCCGCCTGCGGGGTTCTCCCGCAACAGGAAAGCGCGGACTTGGCGGTCGGCGACATAGGCCTCATGCACGAGATCGAGCAACACGCTCTTCACGGTGCCCGTGGTCTCGGCGAAATCGACGAGACGATCGACGGTCTCGGCAAGCTCCGCGGCGCCGCGTGCGCCGTGGCGCATCATGCCTTCGATGAAGCGCGGATTGACGGCGCGGCCGCGCACGATCCTGGCAAGCGCCGCTTGAAGCGGGCGCGCGCGCGGGCGCGCTGGATCGGTCGTGTCGAGCACGATGAGTTCGGCCTCGCGCCCGAGCGAAGCCGCTGCCGCGGCAAAGCCGCCGATATGGGCGGCGTCCTCCGCGCCTTCCAAGAGATCGCGCGAAGGATCGTCGCTCCCGTGCAGCAGGACATCGGCCGAGGCGACCCGCGCGGCGAAGGTTCCGGGCATCGCCGTGCCCACGCCGTCGGCGCCGCCGTACGAATGCGAGGTGACGGCGAGGTAGGCCGCGCCGATCGCCTCTCTCGCACTCTCTCCTCCGAGCAACTCCTCGACGCCCGCGCCGTAAGCGCCGGGGGCCGCGCCGAAGATGCGGGTCAAGCCTTCGCCGCGATCGCCGCGCGCGGCGGCGGCAAGCGGATTCTCGCTTTCGTCTTCGTTCCGTTCGGCAAGAAGCCTCACGGCCGCGTCGATTAGCGCGATCTGCGCCGGGAACAGGTCGCGGAACAGCCCCGAGATACGCCAAGTCACATCGACGCGCGGACGGCCCATCACGGCCGTGGGCACGACCTCGATGCCGGTGACGCGGCCTGTCGCCTTGTCCCAGGCGGGGCGGCAGCCCATGAGCGCGAGCCCTTGCGCGATCTCCTCGCCGCCGGTCCTGAGCGTGGCGCTCCCCCACAGATCGATGACGAGCGAGCGCGGCATCTCGCCATGCGTCTGGAGATAGAGCCGGACCACATCGTCTGCGGCGAGCCTGCCAAGCTCCATCGCGGTCGGCGTCGGCAGGAGGCGTGGGTCGGCGGTGAAGAGATTGCGCCCCGTCGGCAGCACGTCGCGGCGGCCGCGCTGCGGGGCGCCGGCGGGACCCGGCGGGACGCGTGCCGCATCGAGCGCGGCGATGAGCGCGCGCCGCTCGGCATCTGCGCTTGCCTCCCAAAGCGGATCGCTCGCCTCGGATGCCGTCGCGCGGCCATAGACGTGGAGCCCGTCCTTGAGCGCGAGGTCCTTCAAGTCGCAGAGCCAGGAATCGATCTTGCGCAGGGCCTCGTCCGCGTGGAGGTCGCCCGCGAGGCCTGCTTCGCTTGCGAGCCCCGTTCTTCGCGCCGTCTCGATGATGAGCCGCGCGAGGCGCTCGCGCCTGCGGCGGTCGAGCCCGTCGGCCATGGCGTATTCGTCGACGAGACGCTCGAGTTCCTGCGCCGCGCCCGAGAGCGCGGTCTTCGCCAAAGGCGGCGGCAGATGGCCGATGGTGATTGCGGCGATGCGGCGCTTGGCCTGCGCCGCCTCGCCCGGATTGCTGACGATGAAGGGGTAGATCACGGGAAGAGGCCCGACCACGGCCTCGGGGAAGCACGACCCGGTCAGCGCCACGGCCTTGCCCGGCAGCCATTCGAGCGTGCCATGCGCGCCCATATGCACAATCGCATCGACCTTGGCTTCCTGGCGCAGCCAAAGCCCGAAGGCGAGCACGGCATGGCGCGGCGGCAGGCTCGGGTCGTGGTAGGTCGCGCGCCGGTCGCTTGGACGCCCGCGCTCAGGCGGAAGTGCCACCAGCACATTGCCGAACCGGGCCGCGCGAAATCTGAACGCGCCGTCGCGGCAATCGGTGTCGTCTTCGGGCGCGCCCCATGCCGCCTCGATGCTGCTCGAAACATCGTCGGGGAGCGCGGCGAGATGGCGCCGGTAATCTTGCAGCGAAATGCCGGCGCTCACGCTCGCTTCGAGTGCTTCGAGCAAGGCGGAAGGGCTCTGCGGTGCGCCGGCGACCGCGTAGCCCGCTTCGGCGAGGTCGCCGAGAAGCGCGACGACGCTTTGCGGCACGTCGAGGCCCACGGCGTAGCCGGCGCGGCCGCCCGCTGCCGGATAGTCCGGCATCAAGACCGCAATCCGGCGCCCTGCCCGCGGCGTCTCCTTGAGCCGCACCAAGGCTTCGATGCGGCCGGCCACCATGGCGATGCGGTCAGGCTCGGGCTTGCTTGCGAACGCGGTGAAGCAGAGCGCGTCGTCTTTCGCGAGCGCGTCCTTGAAGGCGATGGCGCCGGCAAGCACGCGCCCGTCGAGCTCCGGCAGCACCACGTGCATGGCGAGATCGGCGGGCCCGAGCCCGCGGGGGCTCATCTGCCAGGCGTCGCGCCGCGTGGTTGCGATCACGGCTTGCAGCACCGGCGCGTCCGTCGCGTCGAGCGGCGATTCCTCCCCCTCGCCGCACGCCGCGAACGCCGTCGTCGTCACGACGATCGCTGGCTCGAGACGTTCGAGCGCGCCGCGCACGAACGCCGCGGCCTCGGGGTCCTTCAAGCTCGTGACCATGAGCGGGGCGGGAGCGAGCCCTCGCGCGGCAAGTTCGGCGCAGAGCGCATCGATGGGCGCCGTGTCGGCGGCAAGGACCGAAGCGCGGTAGAAGACGATCGGTATGACTGCGCGTGCCTTCGCGAGGCTGCCCGCGAGCGCATCGAGCGTGACCGCGCCCTCGCCCGGACGATAGCCGCCCAAGCGCGGCACGGGTGCTGCGCTTCCCTTGTCCACGCTGAACCCCGCGTGTCCGGCCAACCGGCGGAGAAACGCGCGCAAATTCTCGCGCCCGCCTTCGCGGAAGAATTGAAGCAGTGCGGCAAGCTCCTCGGGCGGCAGGGTCGAGGAAGCGGCGAGGCGCCGATCGTCGCGATCTTCTCCCGGCAGAAGGGCAAGACCGATGTTGCGCTCGCGCGCCATGGCGGAGAGCGCTTCTGCCCCGTAGCGCCACCAGTCGAGCCCGCCGAGCAGCCTCACGACGATGATTTTTGCGTGACGCGCGACCTTGTCGATCCAAAGGTCGATCGACATCGGATGGCGAAGATCGCGTAAGTGCGCGAGGCGCACGCTGGGGAGCGAGCCGTTCTCCGCCGCGTAAGCCGCCGCGAGCCCGGCAAGATCACTGTCGGCAAAAGAAAGGATCGCGATGTCTGCGGGCGTCTGACCGAGATCGCGCGGCTCGACCATGTCGTCGAGCGTTGCGGAGGTGATCTGGAGGAGATGCATGGCCCTACCCGAGCAGAGTCTTGGCGATGGCGTCGCGATCGAGGCCTTTCAGCCCGATGACGACGAGGTTGCCCTGCCGCGTCTCGGCCTCGCCCCAGGGCCGGTCGTAATAGTGGCTGACGCGCGGGCCCACGCCCTGGATCAAGAGGCGCATCCTCTTTTCCTCGACTTCCGCGAAACCTTTCACGCGCAGCACCTTGTGCGCCTCGGCGAGGCGGGCGATCCGCGCGACGAAGACCTCGGGATCGGGAAGCGCGGGCAGCGCCACGACGAAGCTCTCGAAATCGTCGTGATCGTGCTCGGGCTCCAGATCGTGGCGCGTTCTGCGGTTCGCGATATCGTCTTCAGTGCCGACGCCAAGCCCGAGCAGCGCCGCCGGATCGACCTTGCCTTCCGCAACTGTGACGATACGGACCGCGCGCGGGAGCGCGCCGGAAACGACGGCTACGGCCCTGTCGATGCCGGGCGCATCGAGCAGGTCGCGCTTATTGAGCACGACCAGATCGGCGCAAGCGATCTGGTCCTCGAACAGTTCCTCGATGGGGTCGTCATGGTCGAGCGCAGGATCGGCCGTGCGCTGGGCCGACAGCGCGGCGAGGTCCGCGGTGACCTGCCCCTCTGCCAAGGCTGCGCCATCGACGACCGCGACGACGCCGTCGACGGTCACGCGGCTCTTGATCGCGGGCCAATGGAAGGCCTGGACCAGGGGCTTCGGCAAAGCGAGCCCCGACGTTTCGATGACGATGTGTTCGACTTGCGGTTCGCGCGCGAGAATCTGATCGAGCGCCGGCACGAATTCGTCCGCCACGGTGCAGCACAGGCAGCCATTCGCAAGCTCGACGATGTTCTCCTCCGGGCAGGCGGCGTCGCCGCAGCCCTTCAAGATCTCGCCGTCGATCCCGACGTCGCCGAACTCGTTCACGATCACCGCGAGCCGGCGCCCGTTGGCATTGGCGAGCACGTGGCGGATCAGCGTCGTCTTGCCCGAGCCGAGGAAGCCGGTGACGATGGTGCAGGGGACGCGCCGAAGCGAGGAGCTCATTCGCTCTCCTCCTCGAAATCGATCGGCGGCACGCGGGCGATCAGCCCGCATTTCAGGACTTCCGGGCGTCCGCGCCACGGCATGATCGCCTCGCGTGCACCGGCAAAGAGCCGCGCCCCTTCGACCAGAGCGGGGGCGTCACGATCGGGGTCGAGCTCGCCGAATACGTAAGTCCAGGCGCCGTCGCGCCTGATGGCGGCGCTCAAGCCCCGATTGCAATTTGCAAGGCAGCGCACCCGACGCACGGCAACGCCCGTCCCTTCCGCCGCGCGGGACGTGGCCTGCGCGAAGCGAAGGCCCGGCGCTAAGCCGTCCTCGGGATCGCCCTGGCGGCGGCAGGTGATGCAGACATAGATCGTGGTCGCGGCTGCTTCCGCCGCGATGTCCCGTTCTTCGCCTTCCGCGATATCGCTCAGTGCCACCCGAAGCCGCTCCTCGAACTTTAATCCGCTGCGACCAAGGGTGCTGGCGGCGGCCTAATCCTGGCTTCGGAACGGCCGCCATCGAGCCAACCGCTCCGAGGCACCCCGCCCGGCGAGCGACTGGAACCGACGGTAGGTCTCCTGGCTTGCGGGTCTCAGCCTCCGCCGCCTTCCCGGGTCCTTCCCAGTGGCTCTATGGCTTAAGGCTCGCCGCTTACAGTTGCGGGGGCAGCCGCGGAATTGGGGAATCCCCTTACCGCGTTCCCTGTTCCTCTCCTTGAAGAGAGACCGTCGATCGAGGCACTTAACGGCGAGCCCGCGCCCTTTGTCAATGCGCCTATGACCGGCCTTGCGAAGCCCGGCGCCAAGGCTATAGTCCCCCGTCGTCGGTTCCCGCGCGGTGCGGGAAGCAAAAGGGAACGCGGTGAGGGCGTATGCCTTGAAGCCGCGGCTGCCCCCGCAACTGTAAGCGGCGAGCAGCCCTCAGTCAGCCACTGGAGGACGAACTCCGGGAAGGCCGAGGGCAGGCTATGACCCGCGAGCCAGGAGACCTGCCGGCGGCATCAACTCTAGCCCGCGCCCTCGGGTGGAGAGCGAAAAGGGGGATCACATGAGCTTCGCTTCGCTTCGCCGTACGGCCTTCCTCGCAATCCCAGCGTTTCTTTTTACCCTCGCACCGGCATCGGCCCATCACCTGATGGGCGGGAAGACGCCGTCGACCTTCGGCGAGGGCCTCTTGTCGGGCCTCGGCCATCCGGTGATTGGACCCGACCACTTGGCCTTTCTCGTCGCTGTCGGCATTGCTGTCGGCGCGGGCGGGCTCAGCCTTGCGCTCCCCATCGTATTCGTCGCCGCCTCGGCGATCGGCGTAGCGCTGCATGTGGGCGCGGTTGAGTTACCCGCCGCCGAGCTGATCGTCGCCGTCTCGGTGATCGCCGCCGGCGTCCTTCTTGCGCGCGGGCGCGCGCTGCCGCTTGCGGCCTGGGCTGCTCTGTTCGGCATCGCCGGCCTTGCCCATGGCTACGCCTATGGCGAGTCGATCTTCGGCGCCGAGCCCTCGCCGCTCTGGGCTTATCTCCTCGGCCTCGTCGCGATCCAGAGCCTACTTGCGATTGGCATTGCCCTGATCGTGCGCCGCCTGGGTACCGACCTTTCAGCAGTTGCGCCTCGCCTTGCCGGTGCGGCAATTGCCGGCATTGGAACGATGGTGCTCATGGGACAAATCGCAACCGGCGCGTGACCGGCCGATGCCCGGGCCTCAAGACGGGGGCGGCAAAATCACTCTCGTCCTCGGCGGCGCCCGTTCCGGCAAGAGCCGCTACGCCGAGAGCCTGATCGAAAACGAATCGCCGCCGTGGATCTATCTTGCCACGGCGGAAGCGCGTGACGGGGAGATGGCGGATCGCATCGCCGCGCACCGCGCGCGCCGCCATCGAAACTGGCAAACCGTCGAGGCCCCGCACGATCTCGCGGCCGCGCTTGCGGCGCTGCCGCCGCGATCGTCGGTGCTCGTGGACTGCCTCACGCTTTGGCTCTCCAATCGCCTTCTCGCCGACGCCGATATCGACCGGGAGATCAAGGGGCTGGAACGCGCGCTCGCTGGCCATGACAGCGCCGCAGTCCTCGTTTCCAACGACGTCGGCTCCGGCGTCGTGCCGGACAATGCGTTGGCGCGGCGCTTCCGGGACTTGCAAGGTGCGCTCAATCAGCGGATCGCGGCCAGAGCCTCGCGCGTGGTCCTCATGGTCGCCGGGCTTCCGCTTGTCGTGAAGGAAACGCCATGACCAAGGACACCGACGCGAGCGACCCCGAACGCCATCGCGCCAAGATGGCGAAGCGAAAAGCCGTGCAAGACAAAGAGGTTGCCGGCAAGACCATCGAGAAGGGCCTCCTCATCGTTCACACCGGAACCGGCAAGGGGAAATCGACCGCCGCGTTCGGGCTCGCGCTCCGCATGCTCGGCCGGGGACGGCGCGTCGGCGTAGTGCAGTTCATCAAGGGCGCCTGGCATACGGCCGAGCGCGACGCTCTCGCCAAGTTTGGCGACCTCGTGTCCTGGCACGCGATGGGCGAGGGCTTCACCTGGGAGACGCAGGATCGCGCCCGCGACGTCGCCGCCGCGGAGCGCGCCTGGGAAAAGGCGCAAGGGCTGATGGCCGATCCGAGCTTCAGCCTCATCGTTCTCGATGAGCTCAACATCGCGCTCCGCTACGATTATCTCGACCTCAAACAGGTGGTCGAGACGCTCGCCGCGCGCCGTCCCGATCTTCACATCGTCGTCACGGGGCGGAACGCCAAGCCCGAGCTGATCGCGGCCGCGGACCTCGTCACCGAGATGACGCTTGTGAAGCATCACTTCGCCGCCGGCGTGAAGGCGCAAGAAGGGATTGAGTTCTGAGCCGTGACCGCGCTTGTGCTCATGTTCCAAGGCACGGGCTCCGATGTCGGCAAGTCGCTGATCGTTGCCGGATTGGCGCGGGTGCTCAGCACGCGCGGGCTGAAAGTGCTGCCGTTCAAGCCGCAGAACATGTCGAACAACGCCGCCGTGACGGCAGACGGCGGCGAGATCGGCAGGGCGCAGGCGCTACAGGCGCGCGCGGCGCGCGTCTCCCCGAGCGTGCACATGAACCCCGTCCTGCTCAAGCCGCAGAGCGAAGTCGGCGCGCAGATCGTAGTGCAGGGGCGCGTTCATGGCCGCGCCACCGCCGCCGAATATCAACGCATCAAGCTGGACCTGATGCCGTTCGTGATGGAGAGTTTCGCGCGACTGAAGCGTGACGCCGACATCGTTCTGGTTGAAGGCGCAGGGAGCGCCTCGGAAGTGAACCTTCGCGACAATGACATCGCCAATATGGGCTTCGCCCGCGCGGCGGAAGCGCCGGTCGTTCTTATCGGCGACATCGATAGGGGCGGCGTGATCGCAAGCCTCGCCGGCACGAAGGCTGTGATCGACGCCGATGACGCGGAGCTCATCCGCGGCTTCATCGTCAACAAGTTCCGCGGCGACCCCGCGCTCTTTGCTGATGGCATGGCGAGAATCGAAGCGGCGACCGGCTGGGAGGCACTCGGGCTCATACCCTTCTTTCCCGAGGCGCGGCTCCTGCCGGCCGAGGACGCTCTGGCGCTCGACGGCGGCCGCCCTGCCAAGCCGGAGGCGCGCGTCAGGATCGCCGTTCCCGTCCTCCCGCAGATCGCCAATTTCGACGATCTCGACCCGCTCGACGCCGAGCCTTCCGTCGATCTCGTCCGCGTGCGCCCCGGAGAGGCGCTACCCGGCGATGCCGGCCTCGTCATCCTGCCGGGTTCCAAGGCCACCATCGCCGGCCTTTCCGCGCTCCGCGCCGCGGGCTTCGATATCGACATCGCCGCGCATCTTCGCCGCGGCGGCATGGTGCTCGGACTCTGCGGCGGCTATCAGATGCTGGGCCGCGCGGTCCACGATCCTCGCGGGATCGAAGGACCCGCGGCAAGCGCCCCCGGCCTCGGCCTGCTCGATGTCGAGACCACGCTGTCGGACGAGAAGCGGCTCGAACCGGCAAGCGGCGTGACCGCAGACGGCCTCCCCTTCAGCGGCTACGAGATGCATATGGGCGTGACGGAAGGACCCGATTGCAGCCGCCCCTTCGCGCGCCTCGCCGGCGGCGCGGCCGAAGGCGCCATCTCGTCCGGCGGCCGCGTGATCGGCACTTACATCCACGGGCTGTTCGCGGACGACCGCCAGCGCTCGGCCTGGCTCGGACGCTTCGCGGCGGGGGGTGCCGCGATCGCTTACGACGCCCTCATCGAGGAGACGCTCGACAAGTTCGGCGCTCACCTCGCCGCCAATGTCGCGATCGACCGGCTTCTCAAACTAGCGCGGTGAGCGCCGCAAGCACGAACACGAAGGCGATGAGAAGACTGTCGGCACGGCTATGGAGTTCGAGCGCCGCGCGAATATCGGCGGCGGTCGCCTGACGCCGTCCCTCGCCCATGAATGCGCCCTCATGCTGCGCGCCGTCATAGGAACGCGGACCGCCGAGCGAAAGTCCGAGAGCGCCGGCAAGCGCCGCTTCCGGATAACCCGCATTTGGCGAAGCGTGGTGCTTGGCGTCGCGCCGTATCGCCCACCATGCGCCGGAGGGCGAGGCGTCTTTGGTGAAATAGGCTGCGGCGACGATGAGGAGCGCCGAGAGCCGGGAGGCGGGGAGGTTGACCAGATCGTCGAGCTGCGCCGCGGTCCGGCCGAAATCGCGGTAGCGTTC
Organism: uncultured Alphaproteobacteria bacterium; assembly: GCA_963818165.1. Lineage (GTDB taxonomy): Bacteria > Pseudomonadota > Alphaproteobacteria > Rhizobiales > Methyloligellaceae > Methyloceanibacter. Next base: position 17,241 of record CAWFRD010000020.1, on the reverse strand, counting down.
GCTGCGATGACCGATCATGCTGTCGGCGGTGTTGATAGCCTTGTAGAGCGCGGCGCCGGGAAGGCCGGCGAGCACCATCCAGAACGCGGGTGCCACGACGCCATCGGAAAAATTCTCGGCGAGACTTTCGATCGCGGCCCGCGCCACGCCCGCTTCATCGAGGTCGGCCGTGTCGCGCCCGACGATATGGGCGACGCTCTCGCGTCCCGCGGCCAACCCCTCCTCATCGAGCGCGTCGGCGACGCGGGCGACATGGACGAAGAGACCGCGCTGCGCGAGAAGCGTGCTTGCGACGAGTGCAAGCGCGAGCAATCCGAACGGAAGGAGAAGGAGTGCAACCTCGATAAAAAAGGCGGCGGCGCCGACAACGACGAGGAGCACAAGCATCGTCACGGCGCCCCATCTGCGGCGCGCCTCGGGATCGGCGCCGCGGTTGAAGCGATTTTCGAGGAAAGAAATAAGCCGGCCCATCCAGGTAACGGGATGGCCGATCGCGCGCGACAGTCCGTTGGGATAGCCGACCAGGAGCTCGATCAACAAAGCCAGAAGCGTGAGCGGTGCGGACATGAACTCTCCACCGATCTCGTGCCGCTCGCGATCACGACAAAGCGGCGTCACACGGCGCTCGCCCTGCGTGAGCGATGGCAGTCGAGTGCTTGGATCAGTGAGCCCAACGGCGGGCGTGCACCTTCGCCGCTTCGAGATTGCCTTGCGCTTCTTCCGGCAAGAGCTTTGCAATCACGCCCATGGCGAGTTCGACGGAGATCTCGCTACCGCCGCACTCCTTGAGCTGCTCGCGCAGCCAGCCATAGATCTCCTCATCCCCCGCCTTGAGCCCGACGGCGATCTCTTCCAGCATCTGCACCAACGATTCTGCTGCCATCGTGCCCCTCCATTCCATGAGCCAAATGGCCTATGGCTGCGGCCGCTTGATTCGCTCCCCTGGTGCGATCCTCCCCCGATTCGCAATCATACTCGGTCTTGAGCCGCTTTGACGTGGCGCGACGGCCACAGTCAGCGTCTATTTCGGTCAATTGGGGCCCGGACGTACAAAGGACAGTAGCCCGCTGGAGGCGGGGCCGCGCGGTTCGGTCGGGGCTTCGGCCACCGGTACGTTCCGGTCGATGGACGGATTGCACAGATGGCGCCCGTTCCTGGTATTGGCGAGCAGCAGATCGACGTGGAAATGGTTGTAGTGGTGTCGGTCGCTGCCCGGGCCAAGCACGGTATGGAACTCGGTGCATGCGCCGATGAACACGGCCTGGAGGAAGGCGCGCTCGCGGGGGCTGCCCCTCCACCAGCCTTGGACCACGGTGATCTCATCACCGCCGGCGAGCCGGAAACCCGCGATATCCAAGGCATTGCCGAAAGCGTGCTCGGACGGTGCGCCCCAGGAGTTGCCGTTCCGGCCGCGGCAGCCATAGGAGGCGATCTGCTTGATCGCCACCACCGGGCGGCCGAAATAGCGATAGGCGGCCGGCTGCACGCTGTTCCTGACCCAGCGCTCGAGCCCGGCCGTCATCGGGCAGCCGACGGTCGCAGCTGGCGTGACCCAGATCCGGCCGCCCGCGAGGCCCGAGACGCGCAACGGCCGCTCAAGCCCGCACACGCCGGGCCCGTCGATCTCAGTCATGGGCTGGACATAGGCCGTCGCCTGCACCGCGCCGCTCGCGAGGCAGGCCCGTTCGGTTTCGCCCCGCCAGGGCGCCCTTTGGCCCACATTGAAGGTCCCGCCGCCGCCGCAGCCGGAAAGCGGCGCCACGGAAACCGCGGCGGCGAGGCCCGCTACGAGATACAGAACCCGTGCCCCCATGGCCCCAAATTGGGCCAAGGGTCTGAAAAATGTTTCAATGCCCGTTTTTTCCCCTCTCCCCCCGGGGGAGAAGGCTCGGGATTAGGCCGCAAGCAGAAGCCAGAGCCCCATGCCGATCAGCGCCGCGGTCCAGACGAGATCGAGATTGACCCATGCGCGCCGCAGGAAGTCGAGCCCCACCCACTCATAGACGGCGAGCGCGACCGCGCCGGTCGTGACCAGCATCGCGAGGCTGTGCACTAGGACGGCGAGTGCCGCGACCCCGAGTGAGGCCGTCGCCGGCATGTGGCGCGCATGCTCTCCCGCCTTCGCAAGCGGCATCAGCACCGGAATGAGCATCATGCCCGCCCCGTGGACCGTCGCCATGACGAAGGACCACATCACAAGTCCGAGCAATCCGGTCGTGAGCCCGATCCGGATACGGTGCCGGTGGCCGGAAGAAAGGTGATAGACGCCCCACCCAATCAGGAGCAGGCCGGCCACGATGCGAAAGGCATTTTCATCGATCGTCATGCCGAGCGCGATCGCGGCATAGACCACGACAGCGATCGCAGCTGCGTGACCGAGGGCGATGGGAAAGAGCGAGACGAGCACCACCCTCCTGCTTTGCCGATAGAGCCCGAGCGCCACGGCGAACAGCCAGCCCATCGCCGGATTCAATCCATGAAAGGCGCCAAGACCGATCAGGACCAGCCAAGGCCAGACTTCGCCGGCGCTCATTCAGGCTCACGGATAGCAGTAGGAGTCCGAGGAGCAGTCGCCCCCTTGCAGCCGAATTTGATGCGGGCGGTGGCTCTTTGGCCACGTGACGAAGAAGCGCGGGTCGAACGCGATGCCGCCACCCTCGCCCGCGTCGAGCTTCACCATCCAGCCGTCGATGCCATCCGGATAGAATTGCGAATCGACCGCGCCGTAGAGCGAGTTGGTGAAATAGACGCGCTTTCCATCCCGGCTGATCTCGACCATCTGCGGACCGCCGTTCAAGGGACCGCTCGCCCGCGGGTGGGACGCACGTGAGACGATGCCGCCGATCCTGACCGTGCCGGTGAGCTTGGGCGCGAACGGATCGCTCACGTCGTATTGACGCAGGTCGCCTGTCCCCCAGCACGCGACATAGAGGAAGCGGTCGTCCATCGACAGGTCGATGTCGGTGACGAGCGGGGGCACGGCCTTGAAGCCCTTCAGCAGCGGCGGCAGCAGGTCGGGATCCGACGGCTCCGCCGGAATCTCGATCACTTGCTTGACCGCCCATTTGTGGCCGTCACGATGCCAGGTCCAAATCGAGGACGACAAATCCTTGAGGCTCAAGACGCAATTGACGAAGCCGTAGGCCTTAGTCGGATCGTGCGCCGGACGGAGCTCGAACACGAGCTGGTAGTCGGGGCCGAAATCGATCTCTTGCAGATGTTTTCTCTTGTGCAGGTCCCAGAAATGGAGCCGGCGTCCGTATTGAGCACCGAGCAGAATTTCCGGAACCAACCCGTTCTCGATGGTGTTGGGCGTGCCCCATTCGCTCGTCACCACAGTGTCGTAGCCGAGATGCCACCAGGCGTCGTAAGCCAGGCGCTGCGGCCCGCGTTCGACCTCCCAGCGGCCGAGCACGTCGAACGTCTCGGGGTCCATCAGGAAAATGCCGCCAGGCGTATCGCCCTTCGCGTCGCCGAGCGCTGAGACATAGATGCCCTCAGGCCCGCAATGCACCGTATGCGGGCGGCTGTAGCCCGTGGCCTCGATCAGCTCCTCCGGCTCGATCACCCGCACGATGTGCGGCTTTTTCGGATCGGACTTGGTGTCGATGATGTGGATGCGGGACGAGCGCAAGCCCGGGACGACGAGGTAACGCCGCTCGGTGTGGGGATGAGGTGCGTTCGGGCAAAGACAGGAGCTGCACGCGTTCCAGCCGTAGTGGTGCAGCTCATCGCCGACATTCGGCATATCGACCCCGCCCACGATCGTCGCATAGCTTGGCGAGGCGGGATCGACGTCGACCACGGCGAGTGCGTCGGGGACATCGCGCTTGGGCGCGAACGCCGCAACATAGGCAAGCGTCTCAGCCGGCGCTTTGGCCGCGAGCCGCGGCGAAGGATAGAATGTCGGGTCTGGCGTCCATCTGGCCATCGCGGTGCTCCTTACATTCCCGCATGATCTTCGCCTTACGCCGCTTCCGTGGCAAGGCGCCGGAATGGCACTGTCGCCGTCTAGCTTAGTCCGAGCGCCTTGCGGGCCTTTGCCGTAATCGATTGGCGGGTTGCGAAGAACCCCTCCCACGGGTCGCGCTTGAGCGCTTTCAGCCGTGCCGGCAGGGTCTTGACCGTGTAGGGAGCGGCGGCCTTCAAGCCCTTGAGCTCGTCCCAGCGGAGCGGACAGGCGACCGGCGCCCCCTTCTTCGCCCGGGTCGAGTAGGTGACGATGGCGGAGCCGCCGCGCTGGTTGCGGAGATAATCGACGAAGATCTTGCCCTCGCGCGTCTTCTTCAAAGGGTTCGCCGTGTAGCGGTCGGGGCGCGCGGCGACAAGCGCGTCGGCCACCGCCTTGGCGAAGGGCTTCACCTCGGCCCAGCCGAGTTTCGGCGCGATCGGCGCGACGATGTGCAAGCCCTTCCCGCCGGTCGATTTGAGAAAGCTCTTGAGGCCGAGATCGGCGAGGAAGTCGCGCACTTCGATCGCGCCGGCTTTCAGCGCTTCAAGGTCGAGGTTCTCGTCCGGATCGAGATCGAACACGACGCGGTCGGGCTTATCGATGTGATTGAGCGACACGCCCCAATCGTGAATCTCGAGCACGCCGATCTGCACCAGTCCGAACAGCCCCGCTTCGCCTTCGATATAGAGATATTTCTTCTTGCTCTCGCCGCCCGCGATCGCAACTTCTTTGATCGTGTCGCTCATGCCCTTCATGGCATGGCGCTGGAAGAAGCACTCCTTGGTGTAGCCTTCCGGGCAGCGCACGAGGCTGATCGGGCGCCGCGCGACGTAAGGCAGCATCAACGGCGCGACGGTCTCGTAGTAGCGGGCGAGATCGAGCTTGGTGAAACCGATATCGGGGAACAGCACCCGGTCGGGATTGGTGAGGGTGACGGCCTCGAAGGTGGGGTCGTCTTTCTTAGAAGCGCTCGACTTTGCCATGCTCGCCTCCTCGTCTCCGGGCCGCTCGCCTTTCACCTCGCGCGCCGGCTTGTCCTGGCGCAGCCCCTTATAGCTCGGATGCCTGAGCCGTCCGTCCCGGGTCCGCTCGGCATAGCTCACCTGACACACGAGCTTCGGTTCGAGCCACACCGCGTTTTTGCACTCTGCCGCGGGGACCTCGACGAAAGCGGTGGTGGCGCGCTCCAGCGGCTTGAACTTTCGCGACAGGGTCGTGAAATCGGCCGCGTCGAATCCGGTGCCGACCTTGCCGGAATAGACCAGCTCGCCATCGGAAAACTCGCCGAGTAGAAGCGAGGAGAAGGGCTTCCCCCTCACCTCTGAGCGGCTGTAGCCGCCGATGACGAATTCCTCGCCGCGCGTGCATTTGATCTTGAGCCAGTCCTTGCCGCGGCCCGAGATATAAGGCCGGTCAGATCGCTTCGACACGATGCCTTCGAGCCCCGCCGCCGCGGCTTCCGCGAAAAATTCCGGTCCCGCGCCTTCCACGTAGTCCGCATAGACGAGAAAGTTGGAGACGCCCTTCTCTTCCATTAGGCTCGCGAGCCTGGCGCGGCGCTCCTTCAACGGCTTCTTGCGCCAATCCTTCCCGTCGAGAAAGAGCAGATCGAAGATGAAATAACGGATCGAGCCGTGCGGGCTGTCGATATGCTCTTGCAGCGATTTGAAATCGGTGACGCCCGAGGGCAGCACGAAGGCGATCTCGCCGTCGAGAAGCGCGCTTGTCGCCGGAAAGGTGAGGAGCGCCTTGGCGATCGCCGGGAACCGCACCGTCCAGTCGAGCCCGCTCCGGCTGAACAGCGTGATCGTATCCCCCGCTTTGCGGCCGACGATGCGGTAGCCGTCATACTTGATCTCGTGGAACCAGTTCGGCCCCGCCGGAACGTCGGTGTCGAGCGTCGCAAGCTCGGGCGCGACGAAGTCCGGGACTAGCGCGCGGCGGGTTTTCGCTTCGGTCTTGCCGCGGCCGCGAGCTTCACGCGCCGCGCAGGAGTTTTTTTTTGAGCCTTCGAGGTCCAGACCGGGACGTCGCCCGACCTGATCTGCTCCATGGTGCGGCCGCTTCGGGCGCTCGTGTCGTAGGTCTCGGTCGGCTCGTCGCCGTCTCCCGCGTAGGCGTCGCGCTTCTTGATGAGGAGCCAGTTCTGGCGGCCGCGATCCTCTTTGCGCGGCTTCATGCGCACGAGGACGAAGTCGCCCTTGAGCCGCTTGCCGTGGAGCCGGAATTTGAGGTCGCCCTTGGCGAGCCCTTCGTCGGGGTCACCGATCGGCTCCCAGGTACCCTCGTCCCAGATCATCACCGGGCCCGCGCCGTATTCGCCTTTGGGGATGACGCCTTCGAAGCCGCCATATTCGAGCGGGTGGTCCTCGGTCATGACCGCAAGCCGCTTCTGGCTCGGATCGAGGCTCGGGCCTCTGGTGACGGCCCAGCTCTTCAGCACCCCGTCATGTTCGAGCCTGAAATCGAAATGGGTGCGGCGCGCCTCGTGCTTCTGGATCACGAAGCTGTCGCCGCCCTTGCGCTTGACCTTGGCCTTGGGCTCGGGAGTCTTGGCGAAATCCCGCTTCGCCTTGTACGTGGCGAGGAGGTCGCGGCCTCCTGCGCGCGCCATGGCCTAAGCCGATTTCCGCTTGGGCGCGCCCTTCGCCGCCTTCTTGCCGTTTCCGGAACGGGCCGGCGCCGCGCCGCGCTTGGCCGCCACTTTGGCGCCCTTGCCCTGCTGGACGCTCTTCTTCAGCGCATCCATGATGTTGATGACCTTGGCGCTTCCCGGCATCTCGGTCACGATCTCGGGCGCGCGGTCCTCGAGCTTGGCCTGGATCAGCTCCCACACCGCTTCGCTATAGGCGTCCTTCAGCTGCTCGGGCTCGAACTTGCCGGTCTTCCGCTTGATCAGCTCCTTGGCGAGATCGAGCGCTTCCTTGTCGGCCTTGACCTCGGTGATCTCCTTGAACAGGGGCTCGGCCGCGCGAATTTCGTTCGCATGCCGCAGCACTTCGAGCAGGAGGCCCTTGTTGAGCGGCTTGATCGCGACGATGTTGCCGCGCCCGCGCAAGATGAACTGGCCGACGCCGATCTTGCCGGTGTCCTTCAGCGCCTTCTGGATGATGGAGTAGCCCTCGTCCGCCATGTCGCCGTCGGGGAGCAGGTAGTAGGGCGTCTCGTAGTAGCGGGCGTCGACCGCTTCCTCATCGACGAAACGCACGAGCTCGATGGTCTGCTTGGCCTCGAGCTTGAGCTCGTCGATCTCGGCGGGGTCGATCAGGACATATTTGCCCTTCTCGTATTCGTAGCCCTTGGTGATCGTCTCGTTCTCGACCGGGCCTACGCCGGGCACGACCTTCTGGTAGCGGACGCGCTTGCCCGTCGGCTTATGGATCTGGTGGAACTCGATCCGGCGTTCCGCGCTGGTGGCGGGATAGAGCTTGACCGGAATATTGACCAGGGAAAGCCGCAAATGGCCGGTCCAGAACGCGCGGGGTGCCATACTCGTTACTCCTCGAAAAACGCTGGTCAAGGCCGAAACCGGGCCCGGACCGGGTCAACCGCAACAGAAATCGGCGAATTCCGGCCGGAATCCGCAGATCGGAGGCTCAGTCCTCTACCTTATAACCATTTTCGTTAAGCATGCGTTCGAGCGCATCGGGAAAGATGAGCCTGATCGTCGCGCCCGGGCACTCCCGGTCGTCGTTGAGAGGCTTGTCGCAGATCTCGAGCCCCCAGTCCGATTGGTGGTCGTAATGGGCGAGCATCACCTCCCAGGCGCTTTTCCCTTCTCCGAGCAGGATCTTCTCGCCCACATAGCCGGCAAGGAAGCCGTTCACGTCGCTCCCCTGTTCCGGGACGTTCTCGATCATGCTCTTGAGCCAGGCGGCATGCGCGGGCCCGAAACGTTCCTCCCTCGTCACGTCCTTGACGCCGCCGTTGTCGATGGCGAGCAGATTGAGCGGCGCCTCCGAGCAGGCGTAGCAGGCGAAGGCGTAAAGAAACGCATTGTCGCGGATCATGAACTCGTAGCGGCCGTCGCGGTTCACGTCTGTCGCGAGCAGCGGGCCGCCGTCGAACTCGCCGAGCTCGACAGTGGTCCAGTTCGAGCCATCGGGGCTTGCCGTGACGACGCTCGTGTCAGAGCAGCAATGCGCCCCTCCGGTGTAGAACGACACCACGACCTCAGGGTATGGGTTGCTCCCGTCGAGCTCGGCGATTTGCACGCTGACCGGTGGGTCGGCGAAGCCTGAACTCTCGGCTTCGAGCTTGGCGACTTGCTTGTCCCCGGCAAACACGGTGACGGCCGGCGCGCGCATGACCTCGTCGTCCTCGCCCTTCTCTTCCGAATAGCTCAGAACCGCCTTGATCGCCCCTTGCGTGATCTCCTGGGTCGCGGGTGCGGTTTCCTCCTCGCCGTTGCCGGCCTCGATCTTCGGCGCGCTGTCCTCGCCCGCGGTGTCGGGTACCGCGCGATATTTCGCGTCCGCCTCTTTGACGGCCTCGGCGAGTGTCGGGGCCGCGTTGGCGCCACCTTGTATCGCGATGATGAAGGCTGCAATGAGCGGAAAGCTAGAAAGCAAGGAAACGATCGGGCCCACGGGAGACTTGCGACAAAACGATGAAACTCGCGCTTCTGACGCGCGTTGGCTATTCTAGCCGGGAGACCCCGCCCGTCCCACATTAACCTTTGGCGCGGGGCGCGCGTTATACGATCGTTGAGGCAGCTGGGATCGGCGATGAACGAGATCAGCAAGAGGGTTGAGAAGGTCGCCCCCGCGGTCGTCGTCACCGGCGCAACGCAAGGGGTCGGCAGGGCGCTCGCCGAGGAGTTCGCCCGCGCGGGCCACACCCTCGTTCTTGTCGCGCGCGACGAGGCGGCGCTTGCCGCGACCGCCAAGGCACTCGCAAAGGCGCACAAGGTCGAGGTGAAGTTCGTCGCGGCCGATCTCAGCACGGTCGAGGGCTGCGAGGCCGTGGAGGAGGCGCTCGCCCGCCGCGGCCTCTACGCCGACATTCTCGTCAACAACGCCGCGATCATGACGGCGGGCTTCTTCCAGGACCAGGATCCGGCGACGCTGCGCCTGATCGTCGATCTCGATGCGCGCGCGGTGGTCGATCTCGTGCGCCGCTTTCTTCCCGGCATGATCGCGCGCAAGCGCGGCGGCATCCTCAACGTCGCCTCCGTCGAAGGCTTCATGCCGGTTCCCTATCAGGCGACCTATGCCGCCGCTAAGGCCTTCGTCCTCTCATTCACTCGGGCGCTGGCCTACGAGACGATGTGGACCGGCGTGCGCGTCTCGGCGCTTGCGCCAGGCGCGGTGGAAACCACGATGCACGCCAAGGCCGGCGCCGAATATTCGCGCTATGTGCAGCTCTTCCCGGTGACGAGCGCAGAGGACGTCGCGCGCATCGGCTATCGCAAATTCATGCGCGGGCGGAAGATCATCGTCATCGGCTGGTTCAATCGCATCAGCCTCTTCCTGCGGCGCTTCACGCCCGATTTTATCATCGTGCCGCTGATGGGTTGGTTCTTCAGGGTGCGCGACGCGGAAGGCAATCTGCAATTGCCGCGCGCGCTTGCCGAACGCAAGCGCCGGAACGGACACGCGCGCACCGATGCCGCTTCGGGCGACGGCCCGAGCATCGCGGCTTAGTCGATCCTGGGAACCGGTCGGCAAAGTTTTCGCCGCCGGCGTCGCGGCATCAGACAAAGTTGGAGACGCCTCGCGGCGTCGAAGCGCGCGGCCATTCACGCGCTATCTTTGCTCGGGGCAAAATTCTTTTCAGTCCACCCATCGTTCAAAAGTTTGCTGTCGATCTTTGTCTCATGTTTTTTTAGGCTTGCTCGGTCCGCTCGCACTGGTAGCTGCGGTTCTAGGTATGTGGTCCCTAGTTTTCGGGGTGCCTGATTGGCTGACCGGTGTCGGCAAAAGCAACGAGAAGGCGGCTTGGACCCCAAGCCAAAATGCGAGCCCCATCAACCCGTGCGCTCAGCGCTTTCCCGGAGGCCCCCTCTCGACGACCACCGCCGCATCCGAGAGGCGATCGAATAGCCTCAGTCGCCTTACGTGCGGCAGCCAGTCGTAGAGGAAGATCTCGATCGGCCGCCACATGGAGACCCAGCCAAGGATCACGAAGCTTTCCTGCATCAGCCGGGTAATCGGGCGCTGCGGCAGCTTCTCGTAGCAGAGCCATGCGAGGAGCAGGCAAGCCGAAAGCGTCAGGACGCCGATCAAAAGCGCCTTGCGGCCGTAACGGAACAACTCCCGGACCTCGCGGGTCTCCTCCTCCGCCGCGCTTCGGAAATGACCGGTGATCTTGTCCGCAATATCGGCCGGCTTACGCGGCTCGGTGCTGCCGGGAAGATCGACCACAATGCGGAGCGGTTCGTGCCCGGGCAACTTCTTTGCGGCTTTCAAGATGTAGTCCTCGGCCTCGGGAATCACGACGCTCTTGCGAAACGGCGCCGGATCGGGATCGAGCAATTGCGCGATATCGCGTAACGGCACGGTGATGGTCCCGCTCGATGAGGTTGCGGTCTGTTGCACGGCCTTGGCTCGAGAACTTGGCATGGAGGTTGACCTTTAGGTTGGCGATGGCGAGGCTGAGGCTTTCGCTCTATCGCTGTTACCGAACCAGGCCACGTAGAGCGTTGGCAAGAAGATCAGTGTGAGGACCGTCGCGACCAGAAGGCCGCCCATTATGGCGAAGGCCATCGGCCCCCAGAAGACGGTGGGCGCGATCGGGATCATGCCGAGCACGGTCGAGATGGCGGTCAGCACGATCGGTCGGAAGCGCGCGCTGCTTGCATCGATCGCCGCCTGGAACACGTCCTTGCCCTGGGCGCGCTCGGCTTCGATCTGACCGATCAGGATTACCGCGTTCTTGGTTATCATGCCGAGCAGCGCGAGGATGCCGAGAATCGCCACGAAGCCAAGCGGCCGGCCCGACAGGAGTAGCGCCCCGACCACGCCGATCAAGCCAAGCGGCGCCACGCTCAGTACCAGGAACAGACGCTGGAAGCTGCGGAGCTGGACCATCAGCACGGTGAGCATGATCAGGAGCATCAGCGGAACCACGGCAATCACCGAGGCCTGCGACTTCTCGCTCTCCTCGACCGTGCCACCCACGGTGATGCGGTAGGCCGGAGGCAGCGTCTTGCGCAGTGCCTCGATGTCAGGCGCCAGTCCACTGACCACCGTCTCCGGCAGGACACCGGCCCCGACATCGGCCTGCACGGTCAGCGTCGGCACGCGGTCGCGCCGCCACACCACTGGCGCGGCCTGCGCATATTCGAAGGTGGCGAACGTGCTTAGCGGGACGGTGCGGCCGTTCGGCAGCGGGATGGGCAGCTGGCTCAGCGTCGCGAGCGAGGCGCGCTCGTCATCCGTCGAGCGAACCACAACGTCGACCAGATAGATGTCGTCGCGCACTTGCGAGATGGAGATACCCGAAATGACGGTATTGAGCACGCCGGCAAGCGCGTCGGAGCTCAGTCCGAGCAACCGCGCCTGGTCCTGGTCGATCTGGATGCGCACCTCGCGGGCGGGCTCGATCCAGTTGAAGTTGACGTTCTTGGCGTGCGGATTGGTGGCGATCGTCTGGGCGAGCTTGATCGCGATCTCGCGCACCTCGCCAAGGTCGGGGCCGCTCACGCGATACTGCACGGGCCAGCCGACCGGCGGACCGAGCTCCAGCGGATAGACTCGGGCCACCACGCTCGGAAAGTCCTCCGCCAGCGCCTGTTCGAGCTTGGCCTTGAGCCGCTCGCGCGCCTCCAGGTCCTTGGCCACGATGACGGTCTGAGCGAAGAAATCATTGGGGAGCTGCACGTCGAGCGGCAGGTAGAAGCGGATCGCGCCCCGGCCGACATAAGTGCTCCAGCGGGCGACGTCGGGATCGTCCTTGAGCACTGCGTCGAACCGCTCGGCGAGCGTCTCGCTTGCCTGGATCGAGGCATTCTGCGGCAGAGTGAGGTCGACCATCAGCTCGGGCCGGTCGGAAGAGGGGAAGAACTGGTTGGGGATCAGCGGAATCGCGAAGATCGCCGCCGCGAACAGGCCGAGTGTGAGCAGGATGGTGAGCCATTTGGCCCGTACTGCAAGGGTGAGGAGTCCCCGGTAGAAGCGGAAGATGAAGCCGCCCTCCGCCTGCTTCGACTTCGGCGGCTTCAGGATCAGGACGCCGAGCAGCGGGGCGAAGATGACCGCCACGAACCAGGACACGATCAACGCGATGGCCACCACCGCGAACAGCGAGAAGGTGTATTCGCCGGCCGAGCTCGCAGCAAAACCAACCGGCACGAACCCGGCGATCGTGACCAGCGTGCCGGCCAGCATGGCGAAGGCATAGGTGCGGAAAGCGAAGGTCGCGGCATCGACGATAGAATCGCCTTGCGCCAGCCGGCTGAGCGTGGCGTCGGTCGTGGTCATCGCGTCGTCGACCAGTAACGCGAGCGCGATGATCAGCGCGCCGAGCGAGATGCGCTGCATGTCGATGCCGGCGATTTCCATTACCGAAAAGACGATGGCGAGCGTCAGTGGTATCGACAGCGCGATCACCAGGCCCGGCCTGATGCCGAGGCTGATGAAGCTCACCACCAGGATGATCACCACCGCCTGCCAGAGCGAGGTCATGAAATCCGCAATCGCGCTCTCGACCGTCGCGGCCTGATCGGCCACCAAATTCGGCTCAATGCCGATCGGCAGCTCCGCGGTGATCTTGGTCATCTCGCGCTTGATATTGTCCCCCAGCGCGAGGATGTCGCCGCCGTCACGCATGGCGATGGCAAGGCCTACCGCAGGCGCCCCGTTGACTCGAAACTGCGGCTGCGGCGGATCGACATAGCCGCGGTGAATCTTGGCGATATCGCTCAAGCGCAGCATGCGCCCGCCGATGGCGAAATTGACGCTGGCGATGTCCTGCTCGGAGCGGAATGCGCCGGACACCCGGACCGACACGGTTTCGTTCCCGGTCTGTATTTCGCCCGACGGCCGGACGATGTTCTGCGCCTGAAGCGCAGCGACCAATGTGCCGCGATCGATGCCGAGGCTTGCCAACTCCCTCATTGAGAACTCGATGAAAATCCGCTCGTCCTGCGCGCCAAGAATCTCGATCTTCGATACGTCAGGCAGGCTGAGCAGGCGCGAGCGCACGTCTTCGACATAGTCGCGCAGTTCCCGCTGCGTGAACCCGTCGGAGGTGAAGCCGTAGATGATACCGAACGTGTCGCCGAACTCGTCGTTGAAGAACGGGCCTAGCGTGCCGGGCGGCAGCGTGTGCTCGATGTCGCCGATGCTTTTGCGGACGTGGTACCAAGTGTCGACGACTTGCTGCGCCGACGTGCTGCCCTTGAGGTTGACGAAGATCGTGGTGCGGCCGGCCGTGGTGTGGCTCCTGAGGAAATCGAGATAGGGGGTCTCCTCCAGCGTGCGCTCGAGCCGCTCGGTGATCTGATTCAGCGTGTCCTCGACGGTAGCGCCGGGCCACGCCGCGCTCACCACCATGGTCTTGATGATGAAGGTCGGGTCCTCGTTGCGGCCGAGCCGGAAATAGGAGAAAACGCCGGCCGCCACCGCCATAAGCATGATGTAGACGACCAGCGAGCGATTGCTGAGCGCCCACTCCGACAGGTTCAGCTGCTTCATGATTCCGATCCGAGCAGCCGAACTTTCTGCCCCGGGCGCAGCGCCTGCACGCCGGCACTCACCACGATGTCGCCCGTGTCGAGCCCCTGTGACACGGTCACGGTAGCGGGGTCGAAGCGGAAGATGTCGACATTGCGCGTCGACACCGTCAGCGTGTTCGGATCGACGATCCACACAGCAGGCTGACCGTTAAATTTGGTCAGGGCCGAAGCTGGGATCTCGATCATCGGAACCGCTTCCATCTGCAAGGTGCCATTCACGGTGGCGCCGAGCCGCAGCGCCTCGGGCGGCGTTGCGAGTCCGACCTTCACCTGGAACGTCCGTGTGACGGGATCGGCCTGGGGCGAGACCTCTCGCACCCGGCCGCTTGCAGTGACGCTCGCATCATCGGCAAGCCGGACATCGATCACCGGGTCGCTCGGCGCCGAGCGCAAGAGCTGGGCCGGCACATCGAACACCGCATCCCGTCCACCTTCGCGGGCGAGCCTGACGATCATCTGCCCGGCTTGAATCACCTCGCCTGATTCCGCGCCGACAGCCGTGACCACGCCTTCCGCATCGGCCTTGAGCTCGGTGAAACTCACCTGGTCACGGGCTGCCTCCAATTGCGCTTCGGCGGCCTCCACCTGGGCCTGCGCGGTCTTCATTTCACGTTCGGCCTGGTCGAAATTGGCGCGGGTGGTCCAGCCTTGGCCCAGCAGCGTCTGCTGGCGCTCGAAATGATTGGTCACCTGAACGAGCTTGGCCTCGGCGGACGCGAGATTGGCCTTGGCCGCCCGCAGCGCGTTCATCTCGTTGGCGGGATCGAGACGCCCGAGCAGCTGTCCCGGCTTGACCTGGTCGCCGACATTGGCAGCGCGCTCGATCATCCGGCCGGAAATGCGGAAGCCGAGTGCCGCCTCGTCGAGCGCCTCGATGCGGCCGGTGAAGGAGACCGGCGCGCCGGCTTCGCTTTTCTCCAGCGTCACGGTGCGAACCGGGCGCGGCGCGGGTTCGGCAATCTCGGTTTGCTCGTTGCAGGCGGCAAGGCTCGACGCGACTGCGATCAGTAGCGCCGTCCCGCACCCGCGGGCGCCAGGCGCCAAATACGTGATGATACTTCGTGTCACGATCTCGTCCTCCCGCCTGACACCAATCCCTAAAACGATCCTAGCGTCGAACCGAGCACCACGACAGCCGCGAGCGCTATCAGCGCGCCGACGATGGCCACCATGAAGATGTCGAAATAGCTGTCGCGGTGAGTGACCCCGCACACCGCGAGCAACGTCACCACCGCGCCGTTATGTGGCAGGCTGTCGAGTGTGCCGGCGCTCATCACCGCGACGCGGTGCAGCAACGCGGGATCGATGTTCTGCTCGGCGGCAAGCTTCAAATAGGTCTCGCCTAGCGCATCGAGCGCGATGGTGAGGCCGCCGGAGGCCGAGCCCGTCAGCGCAGCGAGAATGTTGGTGGCGACCGCGAGCGAGACGAGCGGTCCCCCTTCGATCGACAACACGAAGTCGCGCACCATGGCAAAGGCGGGCAGCGCCGCGATCACCGCGCCGAAACCGACCAGGCTCGCCACGCTCAAGGCCGGCAGCACCGATGCGGTCGCGCCCGCGTCCATGCTGTCCCTGAGGTCCGGGAGCCGGCGGAAATTGAGGGCGATCAAGGTCACGATGGCGGCCAGCAGCGCGACCACGACCGCCCAGACACCGCCGACCGCGGCAAGCGTGGTGCCGCCCCATTTTTCCTCGGCGAGAAAGCTCGTATCGAGCCCTGGAAGCACGACGACGCTCATGACGAGATTGACGAGGATGACGACCACGAGCGGCAGCAGCGCGACGAACACCGCTGGCGGAGCCGCCGTGTGGCTGCCATGCATGAGTTCGGCCGGATCGAACTCGCTTGCCAGCGACGCGCGGTCGCGGAGCGGCGATTCGGTTACGTTCCCGCCGAGGGTCGACGATTTGCCGAAGCCTTCGCCCGCGCGCCGCGCCGCGCCCTCGACGCGGGCGAGCCAGGCGAGGCCGAATGCGAGCATGATCGCGGCGGCGATGACGCCGAGACCCGGCGCCGCGAACGGCGTCGTGCCGAAGAACGGCATGGGGATGGCGTTCTGCAGGGCAGGGGTGCCGGGCAGCGCCGACATGGTGAAAGTCATGGTGCCGAGCGCGATGGCCGCCGGCATGATCCGGCGTGGGATGTCGGCCGCCCGGAACAGTCCTTGCGCCATGGGAACCAGCACAAAGATCGCCACGAACAGGCTCACTCCGCCGTAGGTGACGATGGCCCCGGCCAGCACCACCGCGAGTACGGCGCGGCCCGTGCCCAGCGTCTCGGTCATGAAGCCCGCAATGACTTCGACCGAGCCGCTATCCTCCATCAGCTTGCCGAACAGCGCGCCAAGCAGGAACAGAGGAAAGAACTGCGCAAGAAACGCCGCGGCGCTCACCATGAAGGTCTGGGTCCAATGCGCGAGCAGCGGCTCGCCAGAAGTTGCGGCCGCGACGAGCGCCGCAGCTGGCGCCAATAAGAGTATGCTCCAGCCGCGGAATGACAGCCAGATGAGCAGGCCAAGCGCTAGGAGAATGCCAGCGAGCCCCATCGGGGAATCAGACCTGTTCCATCAAAGAATCAAGATCGAGTGTTGAACGCACACCGATATCCGCGGCGTGGGCTGTCAGGAACTCTTCTGCCGAGCGGCGGCCCTCATCGCGCAGCATGGTCAGAAATTCCCACTCGGCGTTGAGCTTAGAGGAGTAGCCAAGATCGGTCATCATCGAGCTCGCGACCCGGTGGATACGCATCTCAGCCCATCGGGCGCCCTCGCTGCTCCCAGGATCGGACACCTGGCGGAGCATCGCGATCATCCGAAGCTCTTTCAACAACGTGGCATTGAAGGAGACCTCGTTGACCCGATTCAAAATCTCCTGGGCCGTGCGCGGTGTGCCCGGCCGTTCCACGGGATTGACCTGAATTAGGATCGTATCGCTCGAACTCGCATTCCCGAATGAGCGGCGTGATGGTGGGATTGCCGGCGAATCCGCCATCCCAATAGGCCTCACCATCGATCTCGATGGCCTGAAACATCGTTGGTAGGCAAGCTGACGCAAGCAGGACGTCTGGCGTGAGCTCGGCATTGCGGAACACGCGTCCGCGGCCGGTGCGTACGTTCGTAGCGGTCACGAACACCTTTATGGAAGCTTGTGCTACGCGCTTGAAATCGATGCAGTCTGCCAAGATCGCGGTCAACGGGTTGATCCCACGCGGATTGAGATCGTAGGGCGAAAAGACGCGTGCCAGAAGATCGAAGGCGAGGAACACCGGTGACGTGTCGAGAGTCCAGCGACCGAGGAGAATGTCGAGCGGGCCGCGTCGGAAGGGGCTAAATCGAGCACCGTCGGAGACCTGCTTCCAAAAGAGCTCGAGGCGCGCTCTAGCACCCTCTGCTCCTCCTTCTGCGTAGCCGTCGACAAGAATTGCGGCGTTCATGGCGCCGGCAGACGTACCTGAGATGCCCTCTATGCGAAGCCAGGGTTCCTGTAGCAAGCGATCTAGCACGCCCCAAGTGAAGGCTCCGTGTGAGCCGCCGCCCTGCAAAGCGAGGTCAACAAGAAGGGGCGCGCGCGTAGACCGCGATGAAGGAACGGTGATCAATGTCACTCCGAA
>CAWFRD010000019.1:0-27463 GCA_963818165.1 uncultured Alphaproteobacteria bacterium | reverse complement strand
GAAAGCCTGATGGCCGACAGCCTGGCTGAGCCTTCGACCTCTTATGGACTGATCGCCGAATGGGCGTCGTACCCCGACGATTATTCCTCTGTGACCTTCAAGCTGCGCGACGAAGCGCGCTGGCACGACGGCAAGAAGATCACGCCGGAGGACGTCATCTACAGCCTCGAGGTCAACAAGGCCGCCAACCCTCGCATGGGCCTCTATTACAAGAACGTCTCGCGCGCCGAAGCCACGGGCGAGAACGAGGTCACTTTCTACTTCGACGTCAAAAACAATCGCGAGCTGCCGATGATCATGGGACAGCTCACCGTTCTGCCCAAGCATTACTGGACGGGTAAGGACGCGAGCGGCAAAGAGCGCGATCCGATGAAGACGACGCTCGAGCCGCCGCTCGGCTCGGGCCCTTATCGCATCAAGGACGTGAAGCCCGGACGATCGATCAGCTTTGAGCGGGTCGCGGATTACTGGGGCAAAGACCTGCCGGTGAATGCCGGGCAATGGAACTATGACGAGGTCAGATTCGAGTATTACCGGGACGAGACCGTCGCCTTCGAAAGTTTCAAGGCGGGAAACCTCGATTACTGGCAGGAGACGAGCGCCAAGAACTGGGCAATCGCCTACGATTTCGCCGCTTTGAAAAACGGGTTCGTCCGGCGTCAGGAGGTTCCGATCGAGCGCACCCACTCCATGCAGTGCTTCGTTCTCAATTTGCGGCGCCCGCAATTCCAGGATCGCCGCGTGCGGCAAGCCTTCAGTCTTGCCTACGATTTCGAGTGGGCCAACAAGAACCTGTTCTACAACCAGTACGCTCGTGTCGGCAGCTATTTCGAGGGGAGCGAGCTTGCCTCTCCCAAGGCGCTGCCCGAGGGGCGCGAACTCGAGATTTTGACCGAGGTGAAGGACGGCGTGCCGCCGGAGGTGTTCACCGAAATCCATCAGAACCCGGTAAACGACACTCCCGACGCGATGCGCGGCAATCTGCGCAAGGCGGTGGTGCTCCTGAAAGAAGCGGGATGGGAGGTGAAGAACGGCGTTCTCATCAACGTCAAGACCGGCCAGCAAATGAAGGTCGAGTTCCTGCTCGTGTCGCCGCTGTTCGAGCGCATCGTGCAACCGTATCTGCAGAATCTCGAGCGGCTCGGCATCAAGGGCACGATCCGCCTGGTGGATTCGGCGCAATACACGCGGCGGCTCGACGGTTTCGACTATGACATCGTGGTCGGAAATTTCGCCCAGTCGGAATCGCCCGGAAACGAGCAGCGCGACTTTTGGGGGTCCGATGCCGCCGGCCGGGAAGGCAGCACCAATCTCATCGGCGTCAAGAGCCCGGCGATCGACAAGCTGATCGACAGCGTCATCTTCGCCAAGGATCGCGCCGAGCTTGTCGCCGCCACGCGCGCGCTCGACCGCGTCCTCTTATGGAACGAATTCGTGGTGCCGCAATGGTACTCGCCGACGGTCAGGATCGCCTATTGGGACCGCTACGGCCAGCCCAAGGTGCTGCCGGGACTCACGCCGGGCTTCCTTCAGGTCTGGTGGTTCGACCAGACGCTTGCCGCGCGGCTTCCGGGTTCGTCGCAGCTTTGATGGCACGGGCCCCGTCCTTGCGGTCGGCCGCCGGCGGTGCCGCCCTCGTCCTCCTCTTCCTCGCAGCCCCGGCTTCGCCCGCGGAGCGCGAGCACGGCCTCTCGGCCTTCGGCGACCTCACCTACAGAGCCGATTTCGCGCATTTCTCCTATGCCGATCCCGACGCCCCGAAAGGCGGCACCTTCTCGCTCGTCGGCTGGGGCGGGGTGACCACGTTCAACAATCTCAACAACTACATCCTCAAGGGCGACGCCGCCGAAGGTCTCGAGCTCCTGTTCGATTCATTGATGGCACGAGCCGCCGACGAGCCCGATGCCGTCTACGGGCTCGTTGCCGAGAGCGCCGAGATCGCGCCTGACGGCAAGTCCGTCACGTTCTACTTGCGGCCAGAGGCCCGCTTCGCCGACGGGACGCCGGTCACGGCCGACGACGTCGTGTTCTCCTTCGAAACGCTCAAGACCAAGGGCCACCCGCTCTTCCATCAGATGCTGCAAGACGTGGTGGCGGCCGAGGCGATCGATCCAGCCACGGTGCGTTACAGTTTCCAGGGCGAACTCGTGCGCGATCTGCCGCTCACCGTTGCCGCGCTTCCAATCCTCTCCAAGGCCTATTACGCGAAGCAGCCGTTCGACGAGACCACGCTCGAACCGCCGCTCGGCTCGGGCCCTTACGTGGTCGATCGGGTGGCGCAAGGGCGCAGCATCGTTTACGCCCGCAATCCCGACTATTGGGCCAAGGACCTTCCCGTCAATCGCGGGCGCTGGAACTTCGACAAGATCCGCTTCGAATATTTCCGCGATCGCACCGCGGCAATGGAGGCGTTCAAGGCCGGCGCCTACGATTTCCGCGAGGAGTTCACCTCCAAGGTCTGGGCGACGGAGTATGACTTTCCCGCGATACGCGCGGGCAAGATCAAGAAGGAAGTGCTTCCCGACGAGACCCCCTCGGGAACGCAAGGCTTCTTCCTCAATACGAGGCGGGACAAGCTGAAGGATCCGCGCGTGCGGCAGGCGCTCGATCTCGCCTTCGACTTCGAGTGGGCGAACAGAAACCTCTTCCATGGGCTTTATGACCGCACCACGAGCTTCTTTGAGAATTCGCCCATGAAGGCGTCGGGCGAGCCGCCGGAGGCCGAGCGGGCGCTACTCACCGGCCTTGGGGTTCCCGTCTCCGAAGAAGCGCTCGGACCCGCTTATCTCCCGCCGAAGAGCGACGGCTCGGGCCAGGACCGGACTCTCCTGTTGCAGGCGGGGAAGCTTCTCGACGAAGCAGGCTTCACCATCAAGAACGGCGTTCGCTTCGACGGCAAAGGCGAGCCCTTCACGCTCGAGATCCTGACCTTCGAGCCGGTGTTCGAACGGGTGATGGCGCCTTACGTGAGAAACCTCAAGCTGCTCGGCATCGATGCCCGCATCCGCATGGTCGATGCCGCGCAATACCAGCAGCGTCTCAAGGATTTCGATTTCGACATCACCACGCAGCGCTACGTCATGCGCAATACGCCGGGTGTCGAGCTCAGGAGCTATTTCAGCTCGGAGGCCGCGAAGATGGACGGCTCGCTCAATCTTGCCGGCATCGCCGATCCCGCCGTCGATACGCTGATCGAGCGCATTCTCGCCGCCAAGAGCCGCGAGGAGCTCGAGACCGCGGCCCGCGCGCTCGACCGCGTGCTCAGGGCCGGTCACTACTGGGTGCCGCACTGGTACAAGGCCTCGAACAACGTGGCCTATTGGGACAAGTTCTCGCGGCCGGAGAAGAAGCCGCGCTTCGACCGCGGTATCCTCGACACGTGGTGGTATGACGAGGCCAAAGCTGCCAAACTGGCGGAGGCGGGCGCTCCGCCGGTCGATTCGACCGGTTCGACCGGCCGGCGCCCGTGGCTCATCCTCGCCGCCCTGATTGGGCTCATGCTCGCGGTTTACGTCGTTGTGCGGTTGAGAAGGTCCGCCCGAACCGAATGATCGCCTATATCCTCCGCCGTATCCTGCTGATCGTCCCGACGATGCTCGGCATCATGCTCGTGACCTTCGTCATCGTGCAATTCGCGCCGGGCGGGCCGGTGGAGCGGCTGATCGCGCAGCTCACCGGCACCGATCCCGGGGCAACTGCGATGTTCAGCGGCGGCGGCGGCGACTTCGCCGGCAAGCGCGGCCAAGGGAACATCCCGGGCGACGTGGGGGCGCCGTCGAAATACCGCGGCGCCCAGGGGCTCGACCCCGAATTCATCAAGAGCCTGGAAAAGCAGTTCGGCTTCGACAAGCCGGCCTATGAGCGCTTCTTCCTCATGATCAAGAACTACCTCTTGTTCGATTTCGGCGAGAGCTATTTCCGCGACACGAGCGTGCTCAGCCTGATCAAGGAGAAGATGCCTGTCTCGATCTCGCTGGGCCTGTGGATGACGCTTCTGACCTATCTCATCTCCGTCCCGCTCGGCATCCGCAAGGCGGTCAGCGACGGCTCGCGCTTCGACCTCTGGACCAGCACAGCCATCGTCATCGCCTACGCCCTGCCGGGCTTTCTCGTCGCCGTGTTTTTGATCGTGCTGCTCGCCGGCGGGTCCTTCCTGCAGATCTTTCCCTTGCGCGGGCTCGTGTCCGACAATTGGTGGGACCTGCCCTGGTACCTGAAGATCACCGACTATTTCTGGCACCTCGTGCTGCCGATGATCGCGATGGCGCTCTCGGCCTTCGCCACCACGACCTTCCTCACCAAGAATTCGTTCCTCGAGGAGATCCGCAAGCAATATGTGACGACGGCGCGGGCCAAGGGCCTTGTCGAGCGCCAAGTGCTCTACGGCCACGTCTTCCGCAACGCCATGCTGATCGTCATCGCCGGATTCCCCGGCGCGTTCATCGGCGCCTTCTTCGCCGGCTCGCTCCTGATCGAGACGATCTTCTCGTTGGACGGGCTCGGCCTGCTCGGCTTCGAATCGATCGTGAACCGCGACTATCCGGTCGTGTTCGCCACGGTCTACATCTTCTCGCTGCTCGGACTCCTCATCAATCTTCTCTCGGACCTCACATATACCTGGGTTGATCCGCGCATCGATTTCGAGACGCGCGAAGTGTGAGACCATGGACGCCCCGACCGATACGGCCATCATCGAGCAGGTAACGGCAGGCGGGCTGCCGAAGGCCACGCCTTGGTTCTCCGCGCTGCAATGGCGCCGCTGGGAAGTCTTCAAGGCCAATCGCCGCGGCTTTTGGTCGTTGTGGATCTTTCTCGCGCTGTTCACGATCAGCCTGTTCGCGGAGTTCCTCGCCAACGACAAGCCGATCCTCGTCTCCTACAAGGGTCATCTCTACATGCCGATCCTCAAGGCCTACCCGGAGACGGAATTCGGCGGCATCTTCGAGACCGAGGCCGATTACCGCGACCCCGCCGTTAAGGGCATGATCGCGGACGCGAACGGCTGGACGCTGTGGCCTCCGATCCGCTTCTCCTACAACACCCAGAACAAAAACCCGCCGATGGCGTTCCCGGTGAAGCCGACCTGGCTTCTCACCGCCGAGGACTGCAAGCTCGCGGTCGAGCGCGGCTTCCATCCCTGCAACGCCGAGCTCGAATGGAACTGGCTCGGGACCGACGACCAGGGCCGCGACGTCGTCGCGCGCGTGATCTACGGTTTCCGCATCTCGGTCCTGTTCGGGCTCGTGCTCACCCTGTTTTCTTCGCTGGTCGGGGTCGCCGCCGGAGCGGTTCAAGGATATTTCGGCGGCTGGACCGATCTCCTGTTCCAGCGCTTCATCGAAATCTGGACGAGCGTGCCGCAGCTCTATCTGCTCATCATCGTGGCGGCGGTGATCGAACCCAATTTCTGGATCCTGCTCGGCATCCTGCTTGCCTTTTCCTGGGTCGCGCTGGTCGGCGTGGTGCGCGCCGAGTTCCTGCGTGCGCGCAATTTCGAATATGTGACGGCGGCGCGGGCACTCGGCCTGTCCAACCTTCGCATCATCTTCAAGCACTTGCTGCCCAATGCCATGGTGGCGACTCTCACCTTCATGCCCTTCATCCTCAACGGCTCGATCACGACGCTCACCTCGCTCGACTTTCTCGGCTTCGGGCTTCCGCCGGGGTCGGCGTCGCTCGGCGAGCTTTTGGCGCAAGGCAAGGACAACCTCCAGGCGCCGTGGCTCGGGCTCACGGCGTTCTTCGTGATCGCCATCACGCTCAGCCTTCTCATCTTCGTCGGCGAGGCGGTGCGCGACGCGCTTGACCCGCGTAAAACCTTGGCATGAGCGAGATGCACGGATCGCATTCACATCGCCACAACCGCGCAGCCCACGCGCATGGCGGCGCCGACGCCAATAACGAACGGCGCATGGGATTGGCCGCCGCCCTCACCGGCGCCTTCATGTTCGCCGAAGTCGCGGGTGGCATCGTCGCGGGCTCTCTCGCGCTCCTTGCCGATGCGGGCCACATGCTCACCGATTTCGCCTCGCTCGCGCTTGCCTGGTTCGGCTTTCGTCTGGCGCGACGCCCCGCCGACTGGAAGCGCACCTACGGCTTCGACCGCTTCCAGGTGCTGGTCGCCTTCGCCAACGGGCTTGCGCTCTTCGCCATCGCCGCGTGGATCGTCTATGAGGGGATCGAGCGGCTGACGACGACGCCCGAGGTGTCGGGCGGCATCATGGTCGCAATCGCCGTGCTCGGGCTTCTCGTGAACGTCGCGGCCTTTGCGCTTCTTCGCGGCGCCGACCGCGAGAACCTCAATGTCCGCGGCGCGGCCATCCACGTGCTCGGCGATCTTCTCGGCTCGGTCGCGGCGCTCATCGCCGGCGGCGTGATCCTTCTGACCGGCTGGACGCCGATCGATCCCCTGCTCTCGCTCCTCGTCGCCGCCATCATCGTGCGGAGCGGCTGGCGCGTCATGGCCGATGCCGGGCATATTCTGCTCGAAGGCGCGCCGGAAGAGCTCGATACGCGGGCGATCGGTCCCGACCTCATCGAAAACGTCAAGGGCGTGGAGGGTGTGCACCACGTGCATGTGTGGTCGATCACCCAGAGCCGCCGCATGGTCACGCTGCATGCCGTGGTTTGCGGGGAGGAGGATTCCGACCAAATGGTGAGAAACATCAAGGCGCGGCTCAAGGAGCGCTTCGGCCTCGACCACGCCACCGTCGAAATCGAGCGGGGGGTTTGCGCCGACGCCGCTCCCGCCAAAGCCAAGGCTTGATATGCCCGAGACACCCGTTCCCCTGATTTCCGTCGAGGATTTGTCGGTCGATTTCCGCGGCGGAGAGGCCGTCACCCACGCCGTGCGGAACGTGTCCTTCGATATCGGCAAGGCCGAGACCGTGGCGCTCGTCGGCGAATCGGGCTCGGGCAAGACGGTGACGGCGCTGTCGATCCTGCGGCTCCTGCCCTACCCCGCCGCGTCCCACCCTTCTGGGAAAATCCGGTTCAACGGCGAGGACCTGCTTACCCTCAATCCGAGCGCGCTCCGCGCCGTCAGGGGCAACAAGATCTCGATGATCTTCCAGGAGCCGATGACCTCGCTCAATCCGTTGCACACGATCGAGCAGCAGGTGGGCGAGGTGTTGAAGATTCATCGCGGGATGTCCGACCGGGAAGCGCGCAAGCGCGTCCTCGATCTCCTCGACAAAGTCGGCATCGACGACCCCAAGGGACGGCTTCAGTCCTATCCGCATCAGCTTTCGGGCGGGCAGCGCCAACGCGTGATGATCGCCATGGCGCTCGCCAACGAGCCCGATCTCCTCATCGCCGATGAGCCGACGACCGCGCTCGACGTGACCATTCAGGCGCAAATCCTCGACCTTCTGCTCAAGCTCAAGGCCGAGTTCAACATGGCGATGCTGCTCATCACCCACGATCTCGGCATCGTGCGGAAGATGGCCGACCGGGTCTGCGTCATGACTGGCGGCGAGATCGTCGAGCGGGGCAAGACCCGCGAAATCTTCACTGCCCCGCAACACGCCTACACCAAGCATCTCATCGCATCGGAGCCCAAGGGCTCGCCGCCGCCGGCCAATGCCAAGGCCAAGACGATCCTCGAGACCAAGGACTTGCGCGTGTGGTTTCCGATCAGGCGCGGTTTTCTCAGAAAAACGGTCGGCCATATCAAGGCGGTCGACGGGATCGATCTTGCGGTCAAGGAGGGGCAGACGCTCGGCGTCGTGGGCGAATCGGGGTCGGGCAAGACGACGCTCGGTTTTGCGCTCATCAGGCTCGTGTCGAGCGAAGGCCCGATCGTCTATCTCGGCGATCGGATCGATGGTTTCAATTCGAAGCGCATGCGCCCGCTCAGGCGTCATATGCAGATCGTGTTCCAGGACCCTTACGGTTCTCTGTCGCCGCGCCTCTCCGTCGGGCAGATTATCGAGGAGGGCCTCTCCATTCAGAATCCCGGGCTCACCGGCGCAGAGCGTGACCAGCGCGTGGCGCGCGCGCTGAAAGAGGTCGGACTCGACCCCGCGGCCCGAAACCGCTATCCGCACGAATTCTCAGGCGGCCAGCGCCAGAGGATCGCGATTGCGCGCGCGCTCGTGCTCGAGCCGAAATTTCTCATCCTCGACGAGCCGACCTCGGCGCTCGACGTTTCGGTGCAGGCGCAGATCGTCGATCTTTTGCGCGAGTTGCAGCGCCGCCACAAGCTTGCCTATCTTTTCATCAGTCACGATCTGAAGGTCGTGCGCGCGCTTGCGAATTCCATCATCGTGCTCCGCCACGGCAAGGTGGTGGAGCAAGGCCCGGCGCGGACTGTGTTTTCCAAGCCGAAAACCGATTATACCAAGGCGTTGCTCGCCGCGGCCTTCGAGCTCGAGGCGACGCGCGGCGGCGTGGTTGCGACTTGAGCGCCGAAGCGGAACATTCCCTCCGCTCGCGCGTTTTTAACTCGCTTACCCCCGTACAAAACGAGAACCATGCGGTGTGGTCGTTTTGCTCGGGATCGGAATTCCCGATAGTCGACGACCGCACCGATATTTGTTTCATGGTCC
This sequence comes from uncultured Alphaproteobacteria bacterium, assembly GCA_963818165.1. GTDB lineage: Bacteria > Pseudomonadota > Alphaproteobacteria > Rhizobiales > Methyloligellaceae > Methyloceanibacter. The sequence continues at coordinate 18,914 of CAWFRD010000019.1, read as the reverse complement.
TCGTTTAACGCGGGTCCCCTGCCGAGACCCCCGGCAGCCGCCGCACGCACGTCACCTCGTAACCGGCCGCCTTGATGCGCGCTTTCGCCTGCGCGAACGGCTCGCGCCACGACCGCCATGTGAAAGGCATTCGCGTGGAGGAAATCGCTCACGCTCGTCATGATGCCGACATGGCCCTCCCAGAAGACGAGGTCGCCGCGGCGAAGCGCCGCGCCCGGGCCTAATCCGATGGCGCGGCCGAGTTCTTGCTCCTGCATGTCTGCATCGCGGGGCGCCTCGTGGCCCGCCGCCTCGAGCGCGAGTTGCACAAGGCCCGAGCAGTCGAGTCCGATCGACGTGCGGCCGCCCCAAAGATAGGGCGTGCCGACGAAGGCCTCCGCCACGGCGACGAAATCGGGTTCGGGCGCGCCAGCTGGCGCCGCGTGACTTGCGACCACAAAGCCGCCGCCTTCGAGCGCCAGGAACTTCCCCTCCTCGCGCGGAGCGGCGATGCCCGCATTCAGGCTGAGCAGCGTGAGCGGCGGCGTCTTGGCGTCGGGCTCGGGGTAAACATAGGTCCTGAGCACGCTGATCCGGTGCGTCGGCGCGACGAGAGCCGGCGTTAGGCCTTCGCTCGGCATGTAACCGACATATCCGTCGCGGGAAAGCTGCACCCAGGCCCAGCCCTCGCTCTCGTCGAAAACCGTCACGATCTCGCCGCAGAGCGCCTCGGAGTTGAGCGTTGCATCGAAGCGCGGCTCACGGCGCAAAGGCAGGGAGGGTGCTGCGACCTGGCGCAGCTCGCCCTTGACGAAGCGCCTGGCCTCGATGCGCCCGCGCAAAGGTTCGGCCGCGAGGTCGCCGCGATAGGCATGGCGGCGCGGATCGGGCGGGACGGCTTCGATCACGATCCTTCGAGCTCTCGGCGGAAGAAGTGGAACAGGGCGCGGGCGCCTTGGGGCTCGCCGCCCTTCGGCCGGCCGGGCTGCTCGGCCGGGACCCAGCCGAAGATATCGAGATGGGCGAAGCGCTTGGCGTTGCGCACGAAGCGCTTGAGGAAGAGCGCGGCGATGATGGAGCCGGCAAGCGAACCTTCGGAAATATGACTCACATCGGCGACGGCGCTTTTGAGCTGCTTGTCATAGGGCATCCAAAACGGCATGCGCCAGAGCGGATCGCCGGCGGAGCGGCCGGAGGCAAGAAGCTCCGCTGCGAAATCGTCGTCATCGGTATAGAGGGGCGGGAGGTCGGGCCCGAGCGCGATACGCGCCGCACCAGTAAGCGTGGCGATGGTGACGAGATAGTCCGGCGCCTCTTCATCGGCGAGCGAGATGGCGTCGGCAAGCACGAGACGCCCCTCCGCATCGGTGTTGCCGATCTCGACCGTCATGCCGTTACGGCTCGGCAGCACGTCGCCCGGCCTGAAGGCGTTGCTCGAGATGCTGTTCTCGGCCGCGGGGATCAGCACGCGAAGTCTCACCGGGAGCTTCGCTCGCATGACGAGAAGCGCGAAGGAAAGCGCGGAAGCGGCGCCCCCCATGTCCTTCTTCATCAAGGCCATGGCGCTCGCAGGCTTGATGTCGAGCCCGCCCGTATCGAAACAGATTCCCTTGCCGACGATCGTGACTTTCGGCGCGCGCTCGGAACCCCAGCGGAGATCGATGAGGCGGGGGCTGCGGTCGCTTGCCCGTCCGACGGCATGGATCATCGGGAAATTGTCCGAGAGCAGGCCCGAGCCTTCCGTGACCTTGATGCTCGCGCCGAAGGCGGTCGCGAATTCGCGCGCCGCGTTCTCGAGCTCGGCCGGCCCCATGTCGTTCGCCGGCGTGTTGATGAGATCGCGGCCGAAATAGAGGGCCTCGGCGAGTGCGAGCACGTCTTCCCTGTTCACGCCCTCAGGCAGGACAAGGCGCTTCTTCTTGTCAGCTTGCGCCGTCTTATAGCGGGTGAAGGCGTACCTTCCGGCGAGGAAGCCGAGCACGGCAAGCTCGGCGTCGGGGAGCGGCGAGGCGAAGCGATAATCGCCTTCCGGAAGCGCCGTCGCGAGCGCGCCGGTCAGAAGCGGCGCGTACGCCGCCCCTTCGGCGTTGCCGGTCCCGAGCAACACGCCGCCGATGCCGCCCTGTCCATCGGGGAGAAGAAGGACAGCGCCTTGCTTCCCGCTAAAACCTTGCGCCTCGATCCAGCTCCGCTCGGCCTTGCTCAAACCCTCAAGGGCTGGGTCCTCGGTCGAGGCGATGAGATGGACCGGTATGGCCTCGGAGTGAGGGGGAAGAAGCAGGTTCTCCAATCCACGGCGCGTTGCTTCGAGCGTCGTCGCTTTGCTGGTCATCGGTGAAGCGTCTGAATCGTGATGCAGAGGCCGCATTAATGGCAGGGGAGCCCCGGCATGACAATGGCGGCTCTAGAAGCGGCGGCCGGTGCTTGCGCGCTATCCGCCCGGCTTTGCACCCTTGACGCGGGAAAGTATCGACCACAGGGCCGATTGACGTTCAGGGTTCCGCTCGGACCGGTCGGTCAGAAGACCCGCCAGCTTGCGAAACGCCTCGGCCGCCTTCGACCTGCTCGACACTTCCTCGATCATCTGCCCGTTATTCGCCGCCGTGCCGAAGAGCTGGGCATCGAAGTCGATGACGATCCCGGGGTCGAGCCCTACGGCTTCGCCGAAATCCTTGGTCGCGACTTCGGGACGCTTGGAGAGGCCGACCTGATTGAGCACGAGGAGGGGCGGCCGGTCATTGGGGCGCGAGACCTTGATCTGGTCGATCAGATTCTTCGCATTGCGCAAGTTCGCGATATCGGGGGCCGCGGTGACGACCACATGGTCCGCGCGCATCACCAGCTCTTTCGCCCACTCCGTCCACAAATGCGGCACGTCGAGCGCAATAAAGGGCGCGCTGTCGCGCACCACGTCGAGCACGGTCTCGCAAGCGCCGGGGTCGAGATCGTAAGCACGATCGAGCGTGCCGGGCGCAGCGAAAAGGTTCAGATAATCCGAGCAGCGCGACAAGAGCCGGTCGAGCTTCAGCGCATCGAGACGATGCGGCGAAGCGAGCGCATCGGCGATCCCTTGCGGCGGGTCCTGGTTGAAATCGAGCCCGGCCGTGCCGAACGGGAGATCGAAATCGGCGATCACCACCTCCCGCTCGAGCGAAGACGCGATGGCGAAGGCGGTGTTGTGGCAAACGGTGCTCGAGCCCGAGCCGCCCTTCGCGCCGACAAAGGCGATGGTCTGGCCGACGGGCCTCGCTCTCGGGTCGCTGTAAAGGCTCGACAGAGTCTCGATGATCTGGGGCGCGCCGAGGGGGGCGATCAGATACTCGCTGACGCCGCGGCGCAAGAGCTCGCGATAGAGCACGACGTCGTTGAGATGGCCGACGATGATGACTTTGGTGGCGGGGTCGCAAAGCCCGGCCAGGCGATTGAGTTCCGCGAGCATGTTGGTGCGGTCGAGCAGAGATTCGACGATGATGAGATTGGGCGTGGCGGAGTTGCGATAGAAAGCGCAAGCCCCGTCGATGCCCCCCATCTGCACGCTCACGCGCGCCCGGGAAAGCCGCCGGTCTTGCGCCGCCTTCTCGATCGTGGCGGCCGTGTCCTGATCCTCGCAAAAGGCCTGGATGTTCACGCGCGAGATGGGACGGAGCCGCGAGGAACCCAACGCCTCGCTTTCACGATCCGGGACGTGCTCGCCGGGCGGCGCGGAACCCAGCGAAAATGCGGCATCGCCGATCACCGGCTCGCTCCGACCTGACTGACCTCGCATCTGACGGCACGCCGTCTATTTCGACTTTGAGGGCCAATCCTCAACGCCGCGTTAACGGCCGTGCCAGAATTGGCCGCCCGCCCGGTAGCGCGTAACGCGGAAGCGGGCTCAGCCGCCGAGCGCCGCCATGAACGGGCTCTGCGGATAGGCCAGCAATCCGGCTGCCGCGAGCGCGATCCCGTAGGGCATACCCTCGTTTGGGCTGTGCAGGCGGACAAGCCATCCTCGCGAGGCGAGCATCGCCGGCAGCGGCTGGCCGCGCCAGAACAGGAGAAGGAGTGCGAGCACGCCGCCGATCAAGGCGGCGCAGACGGCGTAAGGGGCGACCGCTTGCGGACCGAGCCAGAGACAGGTCGCGGCAAACAGCTTGGCGTCGCCGCCGCCGACCAGGCCCAAGGAGAAGAGGACGAAGCCGGGTGCGAGCGCTACGAGCGCGAGGCCCGTATGGAGGCCGATATCAGGCAGACCAAGTCCCGCGAGCGGCGCCACCAAGAAGAACAGCGCGGCGAGCGCGATAACGATGCGGTTCGGCACCGTGAGGGTGAAGAGATCGGTGACCGCGGCAAGCGCCATGGCGCCGGGAAAGATCGCGAGAATAAGAAGATCCTTCATCACCTGCCGGTCTCAAGCCTGCTTAGTCCTCAAATGCGCTCAAAGATGGCGAGGTTGCGCTGAAGGCGGCGTTAATGCGATTGCGCGAGCGGCGCCTTTGCGGCGCGGCTCTGTTTGGGCGCCTTGGGCCTGGCGCCGGCCGGCCGGGCATAGAGGTCGTATTCGTCCGCGTCTTCCACGCGCACCTTCAGCCGGTCCCCGGCCGCAAGTCCCGCCGCACCGTCGAGAAAGACATTTCCGTCGATCTCCGGCGCGTCCCAATGCGAACGGGCGACAACGCCCTCTTCGGCGACGCGATCGACCATGACTTCGATGGTCTTGCCGACGCGGGAGGCGAGAAGCGCCGCGCTGATCGCCTGCTGGTGCCGCATGAGGCGGTCATGGCGCTCGGCCTTGACCTCCTCGGGCACCTGTCCGGAAAGCACGTTCGCCGCGGCGCCGGCCACGTCTTCATATTTGAAGCAGCCGACGCGGGCGAGCTTCGCTTCGGAGAGCCAATCGAGAAGAAGAGCGAAATCGTCATCGGTCTCGCCGGGGAAGCCGACGATGAAAGTCGAGCGGACGGCAAGGTCGGGGCAGATTTCGCGCCAGCGCGCAATGCGCTCCAACGTCTTCTCCCGGTGCGCTGGGCGTCGCATCGCCTTCAAGATCGAGGGGCTCGCATGCTGGAAGGGAATGTCGAGATAGGGGAGCACGCGGCCGTCGGCCATCAAGGGCAGAACCTCGTCCACATGGGGATAGGGATAGACATAATGGAGGCGCACCCATGCGCCGAGCGAACCGAGAGCCTCGGCGAGAGCCAGGAAGCGCGTCTCGCGCTCCTCGCCGCGCCAGGCGCTTCTGGCGTAACCGAGATCGAGCCCATAGGCGCTCGTGTCCTGCGAGATGACGAGAAGCTCCTGCACGCCCGCGGCGACGAGACGCTCGGCCTCGCGCATGACGTCGCCGAGCGCGCGGCTCTTGAGCCGTCCACGCAAGTTCGGGATGATGCAGAAGCTGCATTTGTTGTTGCAGCCTTCGGAAATCTTCACATAGGCGTAGTGGCGGGGCGTGAGCCTGATCCCTTGCGGCGGCACGAGATCGAGAAACGGATCGTGCGGGCGCGGCAGCGCCTTATGAACCTCGGCGACCACAGCCTCATATTGGTGCGGGCCGGTGATGGCGAGCACTTGCGGGTGGGCGGCGCGAATGCGCTCCGATTCGACGCCGAGGCAGCCCGTGACGATGACGCGGCCATTCTCGCGCAAGGCCTCGCCGATCGCGGCCAACGACTCCTCCTTGGCGCTGTCGAGGAAGCCGCACGTGTTGATCACGACAGCATCGGCATCCTCGTAGCTCGCGGAGAGCTCGTAGCCTTCGGCGCGAAGTCGTGTGATGATGCGCTCGGAGTTGACGAGCGCCTTCGGGCAGCCGAGGCTGACAAAGCCGATTCTGGGCGCCGTTCCTTTTGCCGGACTATCGGTCATCGGCGCGCTTATAGGCGAGACGCGCGCTTCCGTCGATGGGCGTAAAAATTTTGGCGGACAAAGGCCCTAGCGGAGTATCCGGTCGATTTCGGGATCCTCGGGCTCGGCGCTGTCGCCCTGGTCCGTCGCGCCGGTATCGGCATTGGGCTTCGCCTGCGGCGCCTCTTTCTTGTCGGAAGGGGGCGCGTCTCCTTGCGGGCCGCTCGCGCCACCGCCGCGCTGTTCGATCTTGATATCGCCGAGAATGCGGCCGATCGCCTCGCCGACCGGCTTCCCTTTGAATTTCTTCTGCAGCGCCTTGCCGATCTGATTCACGGTCTTTCCCGCCTTATCGGGATCGGCGAACAGCTGCTTGACCTCGGGACTTATGGTGGGCCGATCGAGCGGTCCCTCGATGCGCACCGGCACGGAAAGCCCGGCAAGATCGTTGGCGCCACGCTGTCCTTCGGGTCCCGCCACGATCTCGGGATTGGCGAGAAGGTTGATCCTGCTCTCGATCAGGTTCACGGTCCCGGCCGCTGTCACTTTGAGCAGCGGACTCGTCGCCGTGAGATTGTTCGTCTCGGCAATGCCGTCCTTGATGGTGAAGCTGCCGCCGAGATCGGTGAACGCGGTCTTGGCTCCGGGCCCCTGGCGCAGCTCCGGGATCTCGCCCGCGCCGATCTGATCGATCATCTCGGTGAGGTTGACGCCCTCGATGGCGCCGTCGCTCACGGCAATGCTACCCTGGCCCGCGAGCGAAGACTTGATCTCCTCCGTGTTCTCCCCCGTCCCGCTGAGCTGAAGCGCGAGCTTGGTGCGGCCTTCGAGCAGGCTCACCTGGGCGGCATCGGACAAGAGGCTCTTGATCTGAACGCCATCGAGCAGGAAGTCGCCATTGAAGGCGGGAACGTCCCTCGACGCATCGAACACGAGCTTGCCGGTCGCATGCCCGTCATAAAGCTCCATCCCGCCGAGCGTGGCGTTCAGGACGCCGTCGCGGAAGGCAAGACCGAGCGAGCTCGGCCCAAGCTCGAGATGGAAGAGGCGGGTCTTCCGCACATTGAGATTGACGTCCGCATCGAACGACGCCGGCGCGGAGGAGGACGCCACGGGTGCCGGAGCGGCAGGGGCGGCGAGAGCGGCGGGAGCCGCGGCAGGCGCTTCAGTCGCGGCCGCTTGCCTGGTCGCATCGGCGGGAGCGCCCGACGGCGCTTCTGCCGCGCCTGCGTCGGCGTTTTCCTTCGACTTCGTGAACCAGTCGGCCTGACCACCGGCCGAATCCCGTTGCGCCGCCGCGCCCGGTTCCGACGGGGACCGCTTTTCCGCCCGCGCCGCCTTCGGACCGGAGGCGAGAAACGGATTGAGATCGAGATGGTCGAGCGCAAGCGCCGCCCTGATATGCGGCCGCGTCGCGCGCAAGGACACCACGGCCTGCCCCTGCCCTTTCGCATGTTCGAGCGCAAAGCGCGAATTGCTGAACGTGATCTCGCCCTTCTTCCAGGCGACATGGCTTGAAAGTTCGCCGTCGCCGATCCCGGTCACGGAAGCGGGCTTCTCGTGCATCCAGGCGAGAAGCGAGGGGATCGAGTGCGCCTTGGCCGACAACTCGCCCTGCCCGGAGACGGTGGGTTTGGTGACGAGGCTGCCATCGAAATGGGCGGCGATTGCCTTTGTGTCGAGGGCAACCAAAAGGCGCGCGGGGCGCTTCTCGCGCAGATCGGCGAAGGAGTTGAGCTCGAAGCTGAAATCGACGCTCTCTTCCTTCCAGTCGAACTTGCCCGAGCCGGTGAAGGGCGTCGTGACGCTGGGGAGCGCGAGATTTGCGTTGATGTGCTCGACACGACGCTCCTTGCCGGTCTCGTCGTAAACGATATTGACGGTTCCGTCCTCGATGCGGATGTCCTTGAGCTTGACGTCGCGGCGCGGCTTCGGGTTGGGATTTTCGGACCTCGGCGCCTTCGGCTTCGGCTCGGCCTTTTTTCCGTCGTCGCCGAGGCGAACCGTGAGCACCGGCCGCTCCAGAACGATGCGCTCGGAATTGACGTTGCGGCTCAGGAGCTCAATCAGGCTGAGATCGATCACGAGCCGCCCCACCGAAAAATCCGTGGTACCGGCGCGGGCTTCGGGATCGGCGAACGTCGCGTCGGTGATGACGACGTGCGGCCCCGGTGTGAAGAGAAGCGCGGTCGTGCCGTTGACGGTGAGTTCGCGCCCCGTCTGCTCCTTGATGCGACTGGCCACGCGGTCGCGCGCCCAATCCGCGGAGATGAGGAGATTGACGGCAAGAAGGACGAGCAAAGTCACCCCGACGACGCTTCCGGCAGCAATCAGAATGAGCCGGGTGCGGCGGCTCATGGTCCGAGGTCGGGGCGCTGGCGGCTGGGGCGCGTCCGGATGTTTCCGAGCGGGCGGCTGATTGGGCGTCTGATGGCTTTGCATGGGCTTTCGACCGTATCCCAGGACTTTAGCCCGACAAATAAGGTGAGATTAGGAAAGGGATTTTGCGCCGTCAGCGCACCAGGATGGCGTGATTATCCCACTGAAATTGCGATGCAAGGCGCGACGGCGCGCGCGCGGGGCCGGCGGTGACGAGCCACCCCTCGCCGCTCGTGAGGAGAAAATTAGCGGGCCGATGCGTGGGCGCAAGCCCGCACCCATCCGCAAGATCGCTTGCGCCGAGATAGCGGCGCCCCTCCACGTCCCAATAGGTAGAGTTGACCCCCCTTGTAGGTCCGCCGTTTCCTATGGCGCCGCCCCCTAAAAACCCTTGGGCTTCCTAGCATAAGCGAGCATGGTCTGGCATGGTCTTGCACCGAAGCGCGCGCAGGCGTACATTTCAAAACGCCAAATGTACGGAGGGACATGGCCATGCGGCTCGATCTGAGCGATCGCTTTCTTAAGACCATCAAGACCGAAACGACGACGGCATTTTTCGACGCCAAGGTGCCGGGCCTTCACATCATCGTCTCGCCCTTCGGCGACGAAAAGCTGGTCGCTCATCTACACGGCGCCGGGCAGTAGCAAGCGCAACCGGATTGCGCTCGGCACTTACCCGGCGACGACCCTTGCCGGCGCTCGCGCTCGCGCACTTGAGGCGCGAAGCACGATCGAGAGCGGCGAGGATCCGCGCCCGGAGAAGAAGCGGCGGCGCCAGCTGCCGGCACCGTCGCCGAGCTGATCGAGACCTACCTTCGCCGCCATGGCGCCAAGCTCAAGAGCGGTCCGGACCTGGCGCGCCGACTCCGGGCCGACGTGACTCCTGTGATCGGCAACGTGAAGCTCGACGCGCTACACCGTCGCGACATTCACAAGGTGCTGGACGCGATCAAAGACCGCGGCGCGCCTCAGTCGGCAGCGAAGCGACACAAAGATCTCAAGGCAATGTTTCGGTGGGCGCTCGATCGCGGGGATCTCGACCATGATCCGACCGCGGGCGCCAAGGCGCCGGCCGCGTCGAAACCGCGGGAGAGATTCCTCGACGCCGACGAGATCCGACTCCTATGGCCGGCCCTTGCTGTGGAGCTTCCGGCGCCGATCGCGCTGGCGCTCAAGATCTCGCTCGCGACCGGGCAGAGGATTGGCGAGGTCCTGTCGATGCAGGAATCCGAGATCGACATGGCGAAGCGCATTTGGCGAATCCCCGCCGAGATCGCGAAAAATGGGCGCGAGCATTTTGTCCCGCTGTCGCCGTTGGCGCTCGATCTCGTGGCCGAGGCTCGGGCCGGCGGATTCTTCTCCTTCGACACGTTGCACGTTTCCTCGACTCTCGCGAAGCGGCGGCGCCGGCTTCCGGTCAAGGGGTGGTCGGCGCACGATCTCAGGCGGACGTGCGCGACGCACTTAGCCATTTTAGGAACGTCGCCCACCGTTATCGGCGCCTGTCTCAACCATAGAAGCACAACGGCCGCCGGCACTGACGTTGCGGCATTACATTAGGCACACAATTCGACGCCGAGATCGCCGCGGCGCTCAATTTGTGGGGCGCCCACCTTGCGGGGATCATTACGGGTGCGTCCGCCAAGATTCTGCCCATGCGGGAGCGCCGGCCATGAACTGGCGTCGCGACTACGAAGAGACCGGGTCTCTCGAGCTGAGACAGTGGAGCTAGTTAACGCCTATCGTCTAGGGCGGTCAGGAAGGCGTTGGCCGATCGCTTTGAAGCGGCGGCATTTGTCGCCGCAGGCCCGTATCCTTCGTCGCCGACGTGCTGCGTGGGAACGTGAAGCGCCCCAATCGGCGACCAGAAAAGCCGATCGACAACAAAGCGGGCGCGCGCGTCATTGAGCTTGAGCGCGAGGGCTGGAAACGCACGGCGGCCGTTAGGAAGGTCGCAGAGGAGCACAAGTGCAGCGAGCGCACCGTGCAAAAGTCGCTCGCGCGCTATAACGCTCTCGCGGATGAGCTCCTTGCGACTTAGCGGCGTGGACATTCGCAAAAAAGTCGGCACTTAATTTCAAGAAAAAAAGCCGGCACTTAACTTCAAGCGATTTCGTTTCGTGCGCGCAGTGAAATGCGCGCACCTTGCACGTAGATGCAACATACGTGCGAGGTGACTCCCACCATGGTTTACGGCGACCGGGACGACGAGCGGCCCGAAGACGACGACGACTGCGCCCCGACGACATTCTCATAACGATCGATGAAGCGGCCGTGTTTATGGGCGGCCCCGCAAACCCTATCGATCCGAGCTCCGTCCGGGGCGCATTAAGGCTGGCCTGATTCACGCGCCCATCCATCCGACTCCCGGCGTTTCGAGACTTGTCAAGCGCTGGCTGGTGGACGACATCAACCGCAACATCAAAGGAGGAAAATGACGCTTAATGTTTGCTGCCAAAATGAAACCCCGCCATTGGGACGACGGGGTTTCGAGAGGCGTAAGCGTTCCGGCTGTCGAGGCAGAACGTCCCTCTTTACTTAGCGATCCCACAGACCGAGTCAAGCCTAACGGGTGCGGGCGATTCCCGCATAGCGACGCGTGCGAACGGCTGGCGAGGTCCGGCCATTCGAGCGCGAAATCAGACACCTCCTACTCGCCCTGGCGAGGCAGCCCGACATTGGCGCGGCTTTCCGAACTCAGGAGCGGGCGCCATGACACTCGACCTCGAATCGGATCGGGCCTTGGTCGAACTGCTCGAGGCGCGGCTGCACGCCCTCGAATCCGAGTGATCGATATTGCGGAGCATGCCGATGACACCGGCGCCCCGAGGTGGCGGACCGGCTGAACCATCTCGTCGGGGAGATCTGCAGCATCCAGGCGATCGCCGAAGCGAATGGTGTCGCGCGTCGATCACCATGCACCGATTGGCGCCGAAGAGACTTCCGACCGCGTGCCCCGCGGCCGAGGTGGCGGCAAGTGCCGTCAGTATCTGCGTTCCCATCAACACTAAGGAGAAATTGAAATGTCACGAGAGCATCTGAAATCTGACCGCACTCTGACATCGCCCTTGGCCTAGACGAGGATGTCTACGGCGTGAACGGCGATCTCAGCGAGTGGGAGATCCGCGAACGCTTGATCGGCAACATCAAGCGCGCGGCCTACACCTGGGCCGACGACACGGTACACGTCGATGCCGTCGCCGGCCTGATCCTAGACGTCTGGAAGCATAAAGACCGAAACGAGCAGGATGCGATAGCCGCATGCGTCAAGGCGGCCTTCGCACGAGTCCGCTCAAGCAAGAAGGAAAGCAACTATGGTTAAGTTGTCTGATTACCGCGGCGGCTCGTTGCTCAAGTGCGCCGACCTCGGACAGAAGGAGCACCTCGTCCAGATCGAAGTCGATCGGCGAGGAAGATGTCGGCGAAGAGCGCGAGCGTAAGCTGGTCGCGAGGTTCGAGGGCAAGTCGAAAGGCCTGGTCCTGAACGACGCGAATCTCGAGATCCTCGAGACGGCCTTCGGCGCCGACAGCGACGATGCCATCGGCGGCCAGGTGATCTCTCTACGTCGATCCCGACGTGCAGCTACGGCGGGAAGCGCGTCGGCGGCATCCGGATCAAGTTGCCGGGAAGAAGGCCGCGGCGAAAGAAAAGGCCGCGGCCAAGAAGACCACGGCCGAATTTTTGAACGACGATCTGCCCGAACTGGATAGATCCCAACTGAGACCGGGGCGCGCCACAAACGCGCCTCGGTCTTTTTTCGTAAGGACCAATTGACGATGGATAATAGCACAGGGCCGGCGGATCCCGCAATGGGGACGAGGCCCTAGCCGGCGCGCTTTTCATGGTGCGAGATGGGCGCCCGCGTGCTGCCCGTCGCCCGCGGCACCAAGCGCGCCCTGCTCAAGGATTGGACCAAGCAGGCATCGAACGATCCCGACGAGGTGAGGGCCTGGGCGCGAATGGTACCCCGGCTGCAATTGGGGCATGGTCTGCGACACGATCGCGGTGCTCGATGTCGACAAGCACCCCAACAGCCCGGACGGCCATGTCGCCCTGGCCGAGATCGAGGCCGAGCACGGCAAGCTCGAGACATGGCTCGTGCATACGCCGCAGGCCGGCCGGCACTACTACTTCTCCCAGCCCAAGGACAAGGTCCGCAACCTCAAGCGCGACGGCGCCGGGCTCGAGATCCGGGGCGACGCCGGTTACGTCCTCCTGCCCGGCTCGAGCACCCCGCACGGCGCCTATCGATGGGATCCCGAGCTGCACCCGCACAAGATCCCGCGCGCTGCTCTGCCGGCGCACGTGCAGGCCTTCGTCGCCGGCACGCCAATGAAGGGCAACGGCAAGGGCAATGGCCCAAGCTGGAACACTGGAACACCCCCTAGGGAGTGTTCCAGTGTTCCAGGCAAAAATCCGCAGAAATCCGCCAATAACGGGGCTGGCCAGCTGGAACACCCCTATAGAGAGATGGCCAGTGGCCAGCTGCCCAAGACCGCCCTGGCCGAATGGTTCGAGACCGAGGTGCGCGAGGGAGGCCGCAATCGATGCCCTAGCCCGCGGCGTCGGGCTCATGGCCGCGGCTGGAACGCCCAAGCCGGCGGCAGAGGCCGCGGCCAAATGGTGGTGCCGGCATCGATGCCAGCCGCCGCTCGTTGGCCCGGAGGTCGGCGCGACGTTCAAGTCCATCTTCAAGGCCGAGGCCAGGAAGCGGATCACCGAGCCCGACGACGCCGCCGACACGCGCGGCCTTGTCGTCCATTCGCATGCACGAATTCGCCGCGCTCGACATCCCGCCGCGGCGCCACGTGCTTAGGCCGGTTCTGCCGGAGAAGGGCCTAGCGATGCTCTTCGCGCCCCGCGGAGTTGGCAAGACCTATGTGGCACTTGGCCATGGCCTACGCCATCGCCACGGCCGGCAAGTTCCTCCGCTGGTCGGCGCCGGCGCCGCGCACGCGTGCTCTATGTCGATGGCGAAATGCCGGCGCCCGAAATGCAAGAGCGCATGCGCCGGCTGGTTGCCGCCCATGGCGACGCCTATCCCGACGCCCTCAAGATCCTGTCGATGGATCAGCAGGAGGCCCGCGCCCTGCTCAATCTGGCGTCGGAGCTGGACCAGGCCCTGATCGAGCAGATCGAGGCCGAGGTGATCTTCCTCGACAACCGATCGACTCTCGTTCACGGCGGCCGAGAGAATGACGCCGAGATCTGGGACGCCATGCAGCAATGGCTTCTCAGGCTGCGGCGCATCAATAAGACCGTGCTGCTCGTCGATCACGCCGGCCGCGGCGGCATTGCAGCGCGCGGCACCAGCAAGCGCGAAGACGTGCTCGACACCATCATTCACCTGAAGCGGCCGAGCGATTACGAGCCGGATCAAGGCGCCCGATTCGAGGTGCATCTAGAGAAGGCCCGCGGGATCTATGGCGATGACGCCAAGCCCTTCGAGGCGCAGCTCGAGACCATAGACGGCGCCGACCATTGGCACGTCAAGAGCCTCGAGGACGCCAACGAGGACAGGGTGATCGAGGCCACCAAGGAAGGCCTGTCCTCGCGCGAGATCGCCAAGGAGCTTGGCGTCAGCCATTCGACCGTCAACAGGATCCGCCGCCGGCACAAGTTCAAGGTGATCGACGGCGGCAAGGACGTGGAACATGGAACACCCCCTAAGGGTGTGTTCCAGTGTTCCAGCGAAGAGAGGAGGACGACAGCGAATGAGAGCCCTCGCTCATCCGCTCGCCGCCCGCGGCAACGATCTGTACGAGACGCCCGAGGTCGCGGTCGAGGCTCTCCTGAGGGTCGAGAATCTGCCCCGCGTCATTTGGGAGCCGGCGTGCGGTCCTGGCGCCATAGTGCGGGTGCTCCGCCGGCATGGGCACGCTGTCTATGCGACCGACCTCGTCGAGTACGACTCGCCGGATCAGGACGTGGTCCGGCTGGGACTTCCTGCTCGAGCGCCGGCTCCCCGATGGCGTTGAGGCGATCGTGACGAATCCGCCCTTCAAGCTGGCGCACCGCAGTTCGTGGCCCACGCCCTCGATCTCTGCGCCAAAGTGATCATGCTCCAGCGGCTGGCCTTCCTTGAGAGCGAGCGGCGCACCCCGATTCTCGATGGCGGCAAGCTCGCCCGCGTCCACGTCTTTCGGAATCGCCTGCCGATGATGCACCGCGCCGGCTGGCAGGGGCCGCGGGCATGCTCGAGCACCGCCTTCGCGTGGCTCGTGTGGGATGCCGAGCATCACGGCCCGACCGAGCTTCATCGACTCTCATGGGACAAGGAAGATTTGAAATGAACTGGCCCCCGAACAAGGAGAAAGTGACATGGATATCGACGACTAGCAGCAAGCTCAACGCGAAGGGGCACTTAGCAGAGATCAGGAAGCTACTTAAGAAAATGGAGGCCGAAGGTCTTGCTGAAAGCCACTCTGCGCGACGGTCAGCACCGCTGGCATGGACCGCGAAAGATCGTACTGGATGCCGTGCGACGAGACGATACGATGCAATGACTTTCGAACAATTTAGCCATGGCTTCGCGACAGGCCCTACATAGCCGCCGGCAGAGGCGCGGCATCGCTGTCTTTGATGTCGTTGCCGACGAGGTGGCTCTAATCGAGTGGCTCATCTCAATCGGCTACCTGGCGCAGAAAGACGCCGACGATCGTAAGGCCGTCGAGCGCGCGATCGCCGAGCGTTGTGGTGGCTCTATCGAGGTTGACGCGTAAACGGCGTCCGCTTCGCGGAGTGTGTGTCTACTAGGCGCCAAGCACCAAACACGAAAAGGACGCGACTATGACAACCCCTCTTTCTGGACTTAGATCCGATCGCAACACGCTCGCCGATGCCGAGCTCAAAAAGTTTCTTGTTCTACAAAATTGCCGGCGGTGACGAAGGCGCTGCGCTTGCGGTGGCCAACCGCGCCGGCGACGCCGTTGTCCAAGAGCTCAAGGTGGCGTCACCGGCGTCGGCTGCGACGTCCCTGTCTTCGCCGTTTGCGTTGGCGCTAACGCGGCTCATTGCAGAGAACTCAGCGCCAGGCCCGTTTGAGGCAATGCGCGCGGACATGACGAAGGTGCCGTTGCGGACTCGCGTGATCGTTGCCACCACGACTCTTACCGGCGGTGAGGTTAGTGAAGCACAGCGCAAACCAGTAAGACGGTTGAGCCTAACGAACCTTGACACCGAGGTCTCAAATTTCGTGGCGAGCTTGGCCGTGTCAGTAAAGAGTTTCTCGACATGGCGCCGGTACTCGCGCAACGAGTTCTGGCCGAGGCGCTGGCCGAAGCTGTGGGGCGCGCCGTCGACACGTACTTCATCAGCAAGTTGACCGCGGTCAACACCGGCGAGAGCGACAGTGAGGTCAACCCGTCGTTCAGCGACATGATCGCAGACCTGGAAGAACTGTTGCGGTTGGTCAAAGTCGGGCAGCGTTCGAAGTTGTATTTCATTATGGGGCCGCGTGAGCTCAAGGCGCTGTGCTGCTGCTGCGTATACGCTAACGGCATCACGCACCGTGAAATATAATGGCGGCGAGATCCTTGGCGTAACACTTGTGTCGAGCTGATGCAGCGACCCAAGGCACCGTCATCGTCGCTGATGCCAGCGCGATCGTTTATGGCTCCGATGGAATTGAGGTCCGCACCAGCGACGTTGCGGCTATCGAGCTGAATGATGTGCTAACGGGAAGTTCGTCGAGCGTCAACGGCGATCAGTCTTGGTTTCGTGCTGGCAGACTAATACCAGGGCCGTTCTAGCAGAACACCGCGTGGCTGTGCGCGTGGCCGATACTGACGCGGTTGCGAGTCTCACGGGCGTCCAGTGGGGTGTTGGCGATGCTTCGCCGGCGATGGCGTAATGACTGACGCGATTCTAAAAGCGTGAGCTTGCCGCGTTTCGAGCCTACCTCGAGGATCACGGCGAAACGTTCGACGCGCGTTGCGTGCCGAGGACGTGGCAAAATTTGCCGGACCTGGAGTGGCGCTATCGACCGAGCCCAGGGATCGGCAGAAGGAGAGGGTTCCCTCCTTGCCCTCTCCGCCCCTTCCCCTGTGCTGCGTCGCGATCAGTACGTAACCCGCAAGGCTCTTGAACGCGCGCTTCTGGACGTGGGCAAGTTTATCGGTGGCCATGTGAAGCCGTTGGTGGCGCGAATCGAACAGCTCGAGGCCACGTCGTTAAGGGACCGGGCGTCTGGCGCACGTCTCGGCACTTACGGCGAGGGTGATGTTGTCACCGACAGAGGCTCTGCATGGGTTTGCCAAAGGGCGCCACATGGTGCGCGGCCAGGCGAAAGCGATGCCTGGCGTTTACTGTTCAAGACCGAACACCCGCGAAAGGAGCAAGTAATGACCGACAAAGTTGTTCCACTATTGCGCGCGCAACAGGAGTCGCAGGAGCTTGATCCTGAGCTGGTGGAGATGGGGCGCGAAGCCTGCATGGCGCTGTTTGGTGGCTGCACTGTCGGGCGATGTGCTGCTACGCCTACGCGCGCGACCAGCAGCAACAGCGTAAGGCGAATAAAGCTGGTGCGGGACACGGAGCGAAGATGCGCCCTAGCCCTGGGCCCTTTGCCGCGCTGTACCGCGACTAAGATCTGGAAGGCGAGGTCACGCCACCAGCTACAGCGGAGCCCCTTTGCGCGCTACTGCAAACGCGACGGCCGTATCGCACTGGCCAAAGTCCCGACCACGTCGTTCCGCATCGTGGCGACGAGCGCCTCTTCTTCGAGGGCCGGCTGCAGTCCCTGTGCTGGTCATGCCATAGCGGCAGAAGCAGCAGCAAGAGAACACCGGCTACAGCTACTTACCTGGCACCGATGGCCTGCCCGTGGACTCAGCAGCACCCCTTCTACAGGAGGCAAGGACCATGACCATTAGCATTGACACACGCGCCCTGCGGATTGCCCAAGAGATCCGCAACGACGCCCACAATGCCGACATACCCCCTGATGCCTATGCCCGAGCAGTGCTGATCGCGGTATGCGCGATCGCCGATGACCACGACTTACAAGGTGGTTGGTACCAATGGGTACTATTCGAGCTCGATATCCTTCACGCCGAGATGGACGAGCAGAAGCGTCAACATGGGCGCAAGTAGGCGGGGGGCCTCCGCAAATAAAAGAAGCGCCTTAAGGACCGCGCGGGGTGGTCCCACAGAGTGCAAACGGACCACGACGGGCCCGAAAACCCACTGGACGCGTGTCGGGGGACCGCAAGGTTACTGGCTATGAAGCCGGCCGCATCAAGCGCGCACGCCGGCAGCTCAAGGGCCGAAAGGCCGGCTCAATGCCATGGGACGGTCCGTCTCGTCCCGTCTCGAGAAGATTTTCGGCGTTTGCGTCTTTCTTGCCGATCACGAAAGGGATCTTGCGCGGGGAGCAGATGCAGCTCCTCGAGCATCAGGTTGAGTTCCTGGAATGATCTACGATCGATCCGCGGCCGAGGCTTGCAATCCAGTCGCTACCGCGAGGCAATGGTAAGACCGGCCTGCTGGCAATGTTGGCGCTCTGTCATCTGCTCGGGCCCGAGGCCGAGCCTAGGGGCGAGATCTACTCCGCCGCGACTACGCGCGACCAGGCGGCGATTCTGTTCAATGAAATGGTCGCGATCATCACGGCGATCCCGGAGTTCAGCGTGCGGGTCGCACTTAGCACCCATCAGAAGCGAATTGAGGTGCTGCACGGCGAAGGCATGGGCTCCGTCGATGAGGCCCTGGCCGCCGATCATAGCCGCGGCCTTGGGCTGGCGCCGACATTGTGGGTGTACGACGAGCTCGCCGCGGCGAAGGATCGGCGCCTGCTCGACGCTCTTCATGACCTCGTAGCGGCAAGCGTGAATGCTCGCTTGGGATCATCATTTCGACGCAAGCTGAAACCGACGAGCATCCGCTGTCGATCCTGATCGACGAGGCGATGAGCGGGAAGGCGCCGAACACTGCCCTCCAGATTATGTCGGCGCCGGTGGATTCCGATCCGTTCAACATCAAGACGATTTGGGCATGTAACCCCGCGGCCGGCGTCTTCCTGAACGAAGACGATCTGGTTGCCGCGGCCGCTATGGCCCGACGTTCCGTTGCCTTCGAGCCGTCTCTATAGAAACTACCGCCTCAACCAGCGTGTCCGCACCGATGCCGACGCTCAGGCTCGTGGATGCTGCCACCTGGAATCGCGGCGCCATCCTCGTCGACGAGGCGGCCCTGGCCGGCAAACCGTGCACCGTCGGGCTCGATCTGGCGGCGAAGCACGATCTTGCCGCCTGCGTTCTTGGCTTTCAGCATGGCGACGGAAGCTTCGACATTATGTCCCGGTTCTGGACCCCCGAGGGGCAGCTTAAGAACCGCCGGCCGGCCGAGGACGATCTGTTCCGGCAGTGGATCAAGCAGGGCTATCTTGATCAGCGTCCCCGGCGAGATCATCGATCCCGAGTACGTTGTCCGCGAGCTGGCGATTCTGGCAAAGCGTTTTCGCTTCGACGAGGTCCGATATGACAAATGGCATATCGCCGAGCTGAAGCTGGCCGCGTCAGAAGGCCGGCGTCACTCTTCCGCTCGTCGAGCATCAACAGGGGTTTGCGTCCATGGGGCCGGCCTTGTCGTTTCTTGGCGACAAGTTACGAGCGGGACAAGTTCGCCATGGCGGCAACCCGATTCTGACCCATTGCGTGGCAAACGCCGTCGTTGTCGCCGACGCTGCGGACAACAGCAATACGTACTTAGTCGAGCGGTCAAGAACAATACA
>CAWFRD010000018.1:0-75343 GCA_963818165.1 uncultured Alphaproteobacteria bacterium | reverse complement strand
AAGGGGGCCTAGCGCCTTCGCACCCCATTGTGCCGCCGACTTGCCGCAAATCTCGATACGGCCCTCTGGCGCGTCGAACAGCCTGGTGATGAGCGAGAACAGCGTCGACTTGCCCGCCCCGTTTGGGCCGAGCAGCGCCGTGACCTTGCTGGGATAGACTTTGAAGCTCACATCGTCGAGCGCCCGCTTGGACCCGTACCAATAGGAGACATTCTTGACGGTGAGAACGGGGCTGAGCGGGGCGGCTTCTTTCTGCATGGGCGTTCTCGGGGCAAGGGCGGCTCGCGGCGGCCTGCTCATGGCGCCTGTCTTTTGAGCTGCAGTCTCGGCCCACAGATAGCCCCGCTTCGGGCCTTCCACAACCCTCGCTCCAGCGGCATGGCCGCATTTAATCTCCTTGTCATGCTCGCTTTTTCTTCGAGTGGCCTTCCGCTTCACTCCCCCCGCCCCCGGCTTCCGCCCCGCACGCAAAGCGCGACGATTGGAGGGTGCGCCATTAGCCGACGTCAGGTCTCAGGACGCTAGTTTCGGCCTGTCCTTGAGCATTACAATCCCCGCGTAAAGAACGGGGTAATGCCAGGGGGCAAGGCCCCATTCCCGCGTCGATGCCGGTGAGTTGGGCGTGCTTGAACCGTCAAACACATTGAGTGGCATACCGGTGGTACTCGCCCCACTAGCTGATGGCCTTGATCGAGTTAGCGAGGGACCGCAAATTGCGCTCGCTCGGAGAAATTGCGACTTGGGCTCTTCATGTCGCCTGTAAGCCGCAACAGCGGCTGGCGGCGGTCATCGGGAAATGAAAGATAGACCTTGGCGTAGCGGGTGTTCACCGCTGACGCGCCGCGACGGCAAGAGCAATGGCTGGATCGTGTTGCGTTCGAGGCCCTGCCTAAACCCTCACTCGAATTTATCCTTCCAACCCGTCGCGAAGGCCGCAGTTCTGTTCAACGCTATTCAACCAACTTTGCCCGCCGAGATTGCGCCCAGGGCGCCGGCAGAAAACAACACACAAAAAAGAAGCCGCCCCGTAGGGCGGCTTCCGTAATCTTGAATTGCTCAGGCTTTAGAAGAAGATGATGCCGCCGACCTGGAACAGATCCCAGTCGTCGAAGTCTTGATTAAACGTTGTCGGTTCAGTGCACCGTGTCACGCAGCGGTGACGTCGAGCTCCTGATGCTGCCATCTCGCCCAGACATGCATTGCGGCCGAGTCGATTTCCTGCACCGCACCAAGCCCCCAGCGTTGCATCTCTGAACCGGAGTAGGTGCAAAGATTATTTGTATTATTGAAGCAAGCTGGAGAACGCGTTGGCGGGCTGCGTCGCAAGCGCCAGGCCGAACTAGTCGTTGTATCTGGGCATATTCACCATAGAGTACCGTGGCGCCGGCGGCCCACCAGACCTTTCGCCAGAACGGTTTGACGCCCCACATATCGGTGTCGGGTCGATCTTGGCCCAGAACGTCGACAGTGAACGGATTAACAAGGCAGGCTCCGTTGCCGGTGGCAGAGCCGAGGCCCGAATTGATGCAGGCGAACGCCGCTTTGTCCATATGCTCCCATTCGGCCATGGCATATACGCCGAGTCCGGACGGTTTATGCATAATGGAACCGCCCACTTGATGTTGAGTTTCCTCGCCACCGTTCAGAGGGTTGCGATCCAAGTGGGTGTAAGCATATGCGGCCGAGAGCTTGATGCTGTTCCAATCGGCCGTGTAGAAGAGGGCGGCATCCCAGAAATGTAAGTCTCTCGTGCAGGATGGCGGAAGGAAACCGCCCCCGTTATTTGACCTGCGAGCGTCATCGTCCAGGATTGCATTGACAACGTCATAGGTGCCATAAGAGGTCTCGAACCTGAAGCCACCCCAGGTCGGCGAGTCGTAGCGGACGGCAGGCCGAGGCGTACCAAAGCAGTCGGCGCCACGCGCCCCCGCCAGTTGCAGAGCCAGACAGAGTTCCAAGTAACGGTCGTCCCGGCTGGTCCAGGTCGTCGCCTTAGTAGCCCCTTAGGCCGCAGACCGAAATCCGGCGCCTTCGAACAACACCGAAATTCGAACTCGATTACGGTACCAGAAATATCGGCCAAGACTGCCGGGTTGTCCGAAGCCGGGCTCAAATGGCCCCAGTTCAGCGGCGCCCCATGTGTCGCTCTTGATGTAGATATACGAATAGAGCGTTCTGATGTTGCCGAATGTAGCTGAAGCCCGAAGCGACCATCAACCGGGTTGAACTCGTTGATCTTGGTTGCCGCTAATATGCCGAAACCGTTACCGCGTGGTCACGGTTATGTTGTAACCACCGACCCAGCCGGGCGCGATTGTGCGCTGACCGGTGATGGCGAAACGGCTCGCAAGTCATAATCCTTGTCGCCAACGGCGAAACTGCTCTCCTCCATCGTCCCAAAAGTTCATGGACTTGACGACCCAACCAGACAGGGTCACCGAGACCTTCTTGTTGCCCTTGCGGACGGTCGTCGCTTCGAGCTCGGCCACCCGCTCCTCGAGATCCGCGCAGCAATCGCCGCCAAGATCAGCCGCTTGTGCGGGGGTCGCCTTGAATGCGAACCCGCCAAGTGCCAAACCGAGTGCGGCTGCGATGGCGATGCGGCAGGATGTTTTTGTAAGTCCCCCAAACATGTCCATCTCCACCTTCCCTGATAAATTGCCTAATCCCCAAACTCTCGCTTCGAATTTGCCTCTCGGCTCCGCTCGACGAGTCCCGCCAGTGGTATGGGCAGAAATCCCCCGATGAGAGTTCTGGTTATGCTTATACGCGTTCCGTCATGGAGGTAAATTGCTATCGACCCAAACCCCGACGTTTTTGGTCTTCTTGTGACATTTCCGCCACGAGTCGGGAGAGCGATCCGGTCGCCATTGATATGGAAAAAGCAATGTTTATCAATATATTACATCGTTGCCGACAGACCCCCGATTTCGCTCAAGGAAGACCTGCCCTAAGACCCAGCCGTGGGGCTTCAGGGCGAGCGCTGCTCGATTCATGGGCTGCCCCAGCCGTCGATTTGAGCAGGCCGATTCTCTCACTCGATACCGCGCCGAACGGGCCGTGTGGAAGCGCAGCCGAGCCACACAAGGCCTTCAATCTGACCCTGTTTTTCCACGACCATCGATTGTCGGGGCACACGAAATCCCGAAGCGGTGGAGCCGCCCAAACTGGTGAAAGCGCGCAGCCTCTGGTAAACAGGCGATGGCGGAGAGGCGAAAGAACACGGCACCGGGAGAATCGATGGTCAACCAATCCCCCGAGGAAATTCATGTCAAGCATGTCAGGGCCCCCGACTACAGAGAGATTCCAGCCGACGGGACCCTGCACAAGATCGTCGACAATCATCTGGTCATTACTTTCTATATCGAAGATTCCCGGGTGACCGCCGAAGTCCTGAAGCGCGACGGCGAGGATTCGCCGAACCTCCGAATCGCCGCTATCCAGGAGGAGCGGCAGCGGCTTGACGTGATGGCCGTACGGATTCCGACCAAGGCGATTCTGGGCCTTGCCGCGGCCGTTGCCGAGCGCCTGTCCCAATCTCCCGAGAGGGCGCCGAAACCGGCGAAGAAGTGACGCGGCCATGCCTCATGGCCGGTCTTTGAGGCAGATCAAAATAAGGACCCGTCGCAGACGCTAAGAAGGCGCTCCGAAATTGCCCCTGCGGCATGATTGCCGGCGCGGGCTTGCCACGCTTGTGACGAAATCGCGATTGATGCTACTTAGCCCTCGGAACCCGCCGCTAGCGGCGGAATCCAAGGGAGTCGTGGATCGAGAGCCTGCCCTCCAGGGCGGGGCGATTGCCGCGGCTGCCGGCCTGGGCAGAGGCCGGTCAGGGTTGAGATGATCGAGGATCGAAATGGATTACGAGTCCCGTTTCCGCCAGCATCTCGAGGCGCTGCATGCCGAGGGCCGCTATCGCGTCTTCGCCGATTTGAAGCGGCGCTGCGGGGCCTACCCCACGGCCAATCACTTCCGCGGGGATGACGTCCGGGACGTCACGGTTTGGTGCTCCAACGACTATCTCGGCATGAGCCAGAGCCCCATTGTCCGGGACGCCATGCATGAGGCGATCGAGGAAGTGGGCGCTGGCTCCGGCGGCACGCGCAATATCTCCGGCACCACCCACTATCATGTCGAGCTTGAGGCCGAGCTCGCCGATTTGCACGGCAAGGAGGCGGCGCTCCTGTTCACCAGCGCCTATGTCGCAAACAATTCGACGCTTGCGACGCTGCAGCGGCTGATGCCGGGGCTGGTGATCTTCTCTGACGAAAAGAATCATGCCTCGATGATCGAAGGGATCCGCAGAGGCGGCGGCGAGAAGCACATCTTCCGCCACAACGACATCGGCCATCTCGAGGAGCTGCTCAAGAAGGGTCCGGCGGCCGCGCCCAAGATCATCGTGTTCGAGAGCGTCTACTCCATGGACGGCCACATCGCGCCGATCGCAGCCATCTGCGACCTCGCCGAGAAGTATGGCGCACTCACCTATCTCGACGAGGTGCACGCGGTCGGCCTCTACGGCCCGCGCGGCGGCGGCATTGCCGAGCGCGACGGCGTCATGCACCGGGTCGACATCATCAACGGCACACTCGCCAAGGGCTTCGGCGTGATGGGCGGCTATATCGCGGGAAGCGCCGCCTGCTGCGACGCCATCCGCTCGTATGCGCCTGGCTTCATTTTCACCACCTCGCTCGCGCCCGCAATCGCCGCCGGTACTCTAGCCGCGATTCGCCATCTGAAAGTGAGCGAGATCGAAAGGGCGCGGTTGAAAGAGCGGGTTCGGACGGTGAAAAAGCTGATGGGCGAGGCTCGGCTGCCGGTGATGGAAAACCCGAGCCACATCGTCCCGGTGATGGTCGGCGATCCCGTGCACTGCAAGGCGGTGACCGACACGCTCCTCACCCAGTATCGAATCTACGTGCAGCCGATCAACTATCCGACCGTGCCGCGTGGCACCGAGCGGATGCGCTTCACGCCATCGCCGGTGCATACCGACGCCGATATTGCGGCATTGATCGGAGCCCTGAAGGAGCTGTGGGCTGCTTGCCCCGTCGGCAAAGGCCAATATGTGAGGCTCGCCGCCGAATAGCGGCTCCGGCATCTCAAGCGTCGTAGCGATAGATGCGGTAGAACCCGGTGGGGTCGCAGAATAGCTCGCGCGCCCTGGAAAATCCCGCTTCGCGCCCGAGCGCGACCCAATTCGCGCTCGTCTCGGGATAGTCGGAGGTGGTCACGTGGTGATCGATCTCCGCCCACTCTTCGTCTGACAAGAAGCTCCAAGCCGGGCGGTTCACGCGCCGGAAGCGCGCAAGATAGGCCTCACGCGTCTCGCCTTCGTTCAAGGTCGGCTCGTAGATCATCAGGAACGCGCGGGTCGAGCCGTGGATGGTATTGAGCAGATCGCGCTTCCCGTCAGTTGAAAGATGATGGATCGACAATCCGCACCAGGCGGCGTCAGCCGGTTCCGCTCGCCTGGTGAGCGCGGTGACGAAGTCACGGTGATCGAGCTCCACTTCGAACGGGACGCCCGCGAGATTCTTTGCCGCAAGCTCGAGTGCGGGCTCCGCCAGATCAATGCCGTGATAGTGCCTGACCTTGGTGCCAGCGAGCGCCGTCCGCATCTGGCCGGCGTCTCCGCAGGCAATGTCGAGAAAGGCGAAGGGCCTTGGCAGCGCGGCGAGCGCCCGATGGAGGATCGTCCCCGCTTCACGATGCGAACACGAGTCGCTATCGACCAATTTCTGATAGGTCGCCCATTGCTTTTGAAACTGCTCGAGCGCGGCTTCGTCGGCGATCGCGCCTTTGGCGTGGAAGTGATGGATGTGGACGTTCATGCCGACACGGCCTCAGCACTGCAAGACCCGCGTTCTATCGCGGCATAGTTTTGCAAACGTTAGCGACCGGCAAAAAATCCAGCCGGGGTCGTGGTTGATGTCGTGGAACGCTTTGTGGATGGCGTCGCCGGGAAGATGCTAGAATCAAGTGCGCGCATCGGATGCCATGATCGAAACGTTCCTCACCGCCTTCACCACCTTCTTCGCCGTCATCGGTCCGATCGACACGGCCGTGCTGCTCGCCTCGCTCACGCCCAATATGAGCCCCGCCGAGCGGCGCGCGATCTCCGTCAAGGCGGTGGTCATCGCCACCATCATCATCATCCTCTTCGCCCTCGTCGGGCAGCCGGTCTTGACCGCGCTCGGCGTCTCGCTCGCCGCGCTCCAGACCGCCGGCGGCATCATCCTGTTCATGATCGCGCTCGAGATGACGCTCGCCAAGCGGCCGGGTCCTGCCGCGGCGCTGTCGGCGAGAGAAAGCGAGGAAGCGGAAGACAAGGCCGAGCACCATGCCGAGATCGCGGTCTTCCCTCTTGCCACGCCGCTGCTGGCGGGCCCGGGGGCCATGACCTCCGCCATCGTGCTCGCCGCAAGCACTCAAGGCGATCTCGGCCTCATTGGCGCCGTCATCGCCGCGATCATCGCGGTGATGGCGGTGACGCTCGTGCTGCTCCTGCTCGCGCAGGAGATTCATCAGCTGATCGGCGTGACCGCGCGGAAGGTGATCGTGCGCGTGTTCGGCGTGCTGCTTGCCGCGCTGGCGGTCCAGTCGATCTTCAACGGCCTCTCTCAGGCCCACATCTTCGATTGAGCAGATTGTAAGAGGAGTCCAAATATGCGCGTCGTTCAAGTGGCAAAGCCGAATGCGCCGTTCGAGCTCGTGGAGCGGCCGATACCTGAGCCCGGACCCCGCGCGGCACGCATCAAAGTCGAGGCGTGCGGCGTCTGCTACAGCGATTCCTACGTGGTCACGGGCACTTTTCCCGGGGTCCGGTTTCCGGCCGTGCCCGGTCACGAGATCGCGGGCCGCATCGACGCCGTGGGATCGGAGGTCACCAATTGGCGCGCGGGCCAGCGGGTCGGCGTCGGCTGGTTCGGCGGCGTCTGCTGGACGTGTCCCCGCTGCCGGCGCGGCGACTTCATCACCTGCCGCAACCTCAAAATTCCCGGCATTCACTTTGACGGTGGCTATGCGGACTACATGATCGCGCCGATCGAGGCTCTTGCGTCGATCCCCGATGAACTCGATGCCGTCCACGCCGCGCCGCTGCTCTGCGCCGGCATCACCACCTTCAACGCGCTACGCAATGCGCGCGCGCGCGCGGGTGATCTCGTGGCGGTTCAAGGCATCGGCGGGCTTGGTCATCTCGGCGTGCAATTCGCAAGCCGCATGGGTTTTCATACCGTGGCGATCGGGCGCGGTAAGGACAAGGAGAAGCTCGCGCGCGATCTCGGCGCGCATGTCTATATCGACAGCGGAGCCCAAGACCCCGCCGCTGCGCTGATGGCCCTCGGCGGGGCGAAAGCGATCCTCGCCACGGCAACGAGCGGAAAGTCGATGACGCCTCTGATCGACGGACTCGGCGTCGACGGCACGCTGATCGTGGTCGGCGCGTCGCCCGAGCCGATCGAGGTCAATTCCTACCACGCGATCGGCGACCGGCGGGGCGTGCGCGGCTGGCCGTCGGGCACCTCCATCGATTCCGAGGACACGATGCGCTTCAGCGCTCTGACCGGCGTTGCCGCGATGATCGAGACCTATCCGCTCGCCCGCGCGGCCGAAGCCTATGAGCGCATGCTGAGCGGCAAGGCCCGCTTCCGCGTCGTGCTTGTTCCGTAGGGGTCACTCGGCCGATGCGGCTTGCGCGCCGTGCGCGTGCGGCTTCGCCGCAAACTTGCGCACCACCACGTAGAACACCGGCGTGAAGATCAGGCCGAAAACCGTGACGCCGATCATGCCGAAGAACACGGCGGTGCCGAGCGACTGACGCATCTCCGCGCCGGCGCCGGTCGCGATCACCAGCGGCAGCACGCCGAGGATGAAGGCGAAGGACGTCATCAGGATCGGGCGCAGGCGGACGCGCGCGGCTTCCGTCGCCGCCTGGAACCGGTCCTCGCCATGCTCCTCGTTCTGTCGCGCGAACTCGACGATCAGAATGGCGTTCTTAGCCGCCAAGCCGATCAGCACGACGAAACCGATCTGCGCGAGAATGTTCACGTCCATGCCGCGCAGGAGCAGGCCGCTCACCGCCGCGAGCAGGCACATCGGCACGATCAGGATCACCGCCAGCGGCAGAGCCCAGCTCTCATATTGTGCCGACAGCAGCAGGAACACGAAGATCACCGACGCGCCGAACACGAAGATGGCGGTGTTGCCTGCCGCCTTCTCCTGATAGGCAAGCTCGGTCCAACTGTAAGAGTAGCCGCCAGGCAGGAGCTGCTGGGCGAGCTTCTCCATGACCTGCAGCCCATAGCCGGTCGAAAAGCCGGGCTTGGTGCCGCCTTGCACCGCAGCAGAGGGGAACAGGTTGAAATGCTCGACGCGATAGGGACCGGTGATGTCGCGGAACGACGCCACTGAGCTGAGCGGCACCATCTGGCCTTTGGAGTTCCGCGTCTTCAGCTGACCGATGGCATGCAGGTCCTGGCGGAAGTTGCCGTCGGCTTGCGCCGTGACCCGATAGGTGCGGCCTAAAAAATTGAAATCATTGACATATTGCGAGCCCAGATAGACCTCGAGAGTTCTGGAACACATCGTCGGTGTTGACGCCCAGCATCTCGGCGCGGACGCGGTCGATATCGGCATAGACCTTGGGCGTGCGCGTGTTGAAGGTGGTGAATACGCTCATCAGCCCGGGGTCTTGGTTGGCCGCCGCGACGATCGACTGTGCCACGGCTTCGAGCTGCGCCAGGTCGCCGCCATGGGTGTCCTGCACCTCCATCTTGAAGCCGCCCGTCGTGCCGATGCCGCGCACCGGTGGCGGCGATACGCTGATGACGAGCGCCTCCTGGATCGCAGCGAATTTCTGATTTAGCGAGGCGATCAGCGCGTTGGCGCTCTGTCCCTTCTCCGCGCGCTCCTTGAACGGATCGAGCGGCGTGAACACGACGGCGGCATTCGGCGCGCTGGTGAAGGTCGCGCCGTCCAGCCCGACGATGGGGACGGCGTGCGCAATGCCCGGCGTGTCCAGTACGATGGCGGTGACCTTGCGAGCGATCTCGTCGGTGCGCGCCAGCGAGGCGCCGGGCGGCAGCTGGATGATATTGATCAAATAGCCGAGGTCCTGCTGCGGGATGAAGCCCGTCGGCGCCGAGCGGAACTGCAACACCGTGAAGGCGATGAGCCCGGCATAGATCACCAGCATGATAGTGGTGACGCGCACCAGACGTGCGGTGAGCGCGCCATAACGCGAAGAGACCCACTCGAAGGCGCGGTTGAAGCCGTTGAAGAATCCCCTGATCCCGCGCGCCAGAATGTTGCTCGGTCGATGCTCGGGATCGTGCGGCTTGAACAGCAGCGCGCAGAGCGCCGGGCTCAAGGTCAGTGACACGATCAGCGAGATCACCGTAGCGGTGGCGATGGTGACGGCGAATTGGCGGAAGAACTGGCCGAGAATGCCGGAGAGGAACACCGAGGGGATGAACACGGCGGACAGCACGAGAGCGATGGCGATCAGCGCGCCGCCCACCTCCTCCATAGTGCGGAACGCGGCGTCGCGCGGACTTAATCCCTCGCGGATATTGCGCTCGACATTCTCCACCACGACGATAGCGTCGTCGACCACGATGCCGATGGCGAGCACGAGGCCGAACAGAGAGAGATTGTTGAGCGAGTAGCCGAGCGCGGCCAGCACGGCGAAGGTGCCGATCAGCGACACCGGTATGGCGACGATCGGCACGACAGATGCGCGCCAGGTCTGCAGGAAGAGGATGATCACCACCACGACGAGGATCACGGCCTCGAAAATCGTCTCGATCACAGCTTCGACGGATTCCGAGATGAATACGGTCGGGTTGTAGACGATGTCGTATTTGATGCCAGCGGGGAACGACTTCGACAGCTCCGCCATGGCCGCCTGCACGGCCGTGGCCGTTTGCAAGGCGTTCGATCCCGGGCGCTGGAAGATACCCATCGGGATCGCCACCCTCTTGTCGAGATAACCGCTGCGATTGTAGTCGGCGGCGCCAAGCTCGACGCGGCCGATGTCGCGGATGCGTACCACGCGCCCGTCCGACTCAGATTTCACGATGATATTGCCGAACGAAGCTGGATCGGTGAGGCGCCCTTGCGTCTCCACGTTGAGTTGGAAGGCGCCCGGTTGCGGCACGGGCGGCTGATTGATCACCCCCGCCGCCACCTGCACGTTCTGCCCGCGCAGCGCATTGACCAC
This sequence comes from uncultured Alphaproteobacteria bacterium, assembly GCA_963818165.1. GTDB lineage: Bacteria > Pseudomonadota > Alphaproteobacteria > Rhizobiales > Methyloligellaceae > Methyloceanibacter. The sequence goes on along the minus strand of CAWFRD010000018.1, from coordinate 65,118 downwards.
GTCGCCGGCGGTCAGATCGCGCGCGGCGAGCTTCTCCGGATCGAGCCAGATGCGCATCGAGTAGTCCCGGGCGCCGAAGATGGTCACGTTGCCCACGCCGTCGATGCGGGCGAGCACGTCCTTCACGTGCAGTGTCGCGTAGTTGGAGATGTAGAGCAGATCGCGCGAATCGTCCGGCGAAGAAAGATGGATCACCATCATCAGGTCGGGTGACTGTTTCACCACCGTGACGCCGATATTGCGCACCTCGTCGGGGAGGCGCGGCAGGGCGATGGCGACCCGGTTCTGCACCAGCACCTGCGCGGTATCGAGATTGGTGCCGAGCTTGAAGGTGACGGCGAGCGACATGGCGCCGTCGCTGGTCGATTGCGAGGTCATGTAGAGCATGTTGTCGACGCCGTTGACCTCTTGCTCGATCGGCGTGGCGACGGTCTTGGCGACGATATCGGCCGAAGCACCCGGATATGAAGCGGTGACCGAGATCGAGGGCGGCGCGATGTCCGGATATTGCGCCACGGGCAGGCTGAAATAGGCCACGCCCCCGATCAGCGTGATCAGGATGGAGATAACGGCCGCGAAGATCGGCCGGTCGATGAAGAAATGCGAAATATTCATCAGTGACCCGTGCCCGCCGGTTGCGAGGGTGTCGGTGCCGCGCCGGGCGGCGCGGGCGAAGCGACGATGGTGCCCTGCTCCGGCGTCACCTTCTGACCCGGACGCGCCCTGAGCAGCCCGCTGATGATGATTGGGTCGTCGGCGCCGATGCCGGTTCGGATTACACGGAGATTGTCGTTGGTAACCGGGCCGAGCTCGACCTGTTTCGGCACCACAGTGCCGTCAGGCGTGACCGTGAACAGCATCTTCACCGACTGATCGGTCACTACCGCGGCGTCGGGCACCAGCAGCGTCGGACGCAGTTGTGACATCGGCACGCGCACGCGGCCGAACTGGCCGGGCGTGATGAACAGTTTGGGATTCGGGAACGACGCGCGCACGCGGATCGTGCCTGACGAGCGATCGTATTGGTTGTCAACGAAGTCGATCGTGCCCTTGAGCGTCCAATCCTTCTCGTCCATGAGCTGGCCTTGCACCTCGACGGTATTGTCGCGCGCGGACTTGACCTCACCCTTCTGCACCAGACGCTTGTAGGTCATGCCGTCGCCTTCGCTGACATTGAAAACGACCCAGATCGGATCGAGCGAGACGATGGTGGTGAGAAGCGTCGTGCCGCTGGTGCCGCTGGTTCCGCCCATCACCAGATTGCCGATGCTGACCTCATGGCGTCCCATGCGGCCCGAGACCGGAGCGGTCACGCGCGTGTAATCGAGATTGAGCTGGGCCTGGTTGACCTCCGCGATTGCCGCATCGCGCGACGACTGGGCGATGGCGACCTGCGCCACGCGCTCGTCGTAGGTTTCTTTCGTAGCATAGTCGTTCTTGCGCAGCTGCGCGGTGCGTTCGAGCTGGGCTTGCGCGAGCTGGAGCTGCGCCTCAGCCTGCGAAAGCTGGGCCTTGGCCGTCTCGAGGGCGAGCTCGAAGGGACGCGGCTCGATGACGAAGAGAAGGTCGCCCTTCTCGACGAGCTGACCGTCGGTGAAATTGACGGATTCGAGGTAGCCGCTGACGCGCGCGCGAACCTCGACCGATTCCAGCGGCTCGAACTGGCCGGTGAAATCGCTCCACTCCTCCATCTCTTTGACGAGCGGCTTGGCGACGGTGACGGCAGGCGGCGGCGGTTCGGCCTGAATTTGGGGCTCGCTCTGCCAGAATCCCCAATAGTGATAGAGCAGCGCCGCTGCGGCGATGGCGAGAAGGAGAAGGACGATGCGGCCCAAAGCCCCGCCCCGGCGCGCCGGCGCGGTTTCGGCCGGAAACGGCGCGGCGCGCGACGGCGCCCCTTCTTTGCGCGAGATGGACCCGCCACCTTGCGCCGCCGAACCGGCATCGGCTTCTTGTTCGTCGCTTCGGTCGCGGCCCCGTCCGCCGTTCCGATTTCGCTTGTCATTCATGACCGCATCTCCGGACCGTTAGCGTCCCATGGGACCGGCCCGGCAAGACGCTACAAAAAGGCGGCGGCGAAGGCGAGACTGAATGTCCAATGCCTCAAGGAATTCCAACGGCCTGGCCCCCAGTCTCTCCCCCCGGCGGCCTTCCCGGCAAGACTTGCCCTTGCGATGAACGCCTCACATTTCCGTGCTTTTTCGCGCTTCCGCGTCGTGAAATGTACTCTCCTCGCGACGTGAACCCTCCCCTCGCCTATCTTCGCGAGCCGGCCTCGGAGGCGAGCACGGTCCTGTACGCGAACCCATGGTTTCTTGTGCCTTGAACCCAAGCCGGCGAAAGCTCATCGCTTCGGTGCTCATGGCGGCGATCGTGCCGCTCTTTGGCGGATCGGGCGCCTGCGCCGAACCGGCCGAACCCGTCGGGGCCGCGGCCTGGCGGCTCGGCGATCGCTTGAGCCTTGCCGCCATTCTCTATGCGCGAGGCGGACAGGAGGATGCCGTCGAGCGGTTCCTGTCGAGCATCAACCCGATCGCCGAAGCCATGGGCATTGCGATTGCGCCCTTCCCGCCCCGCGCCGCCACCAACGTCGATACTTATGGCGAGGTCATTCTCTATCTCGTCGAGGGCGCCGGCGCCGAGACCGGGCGCGCGCTTGCCGGCAAGTTCGGCAAGGACGCAGGCCTGCTCTACGATGCCGCGATCAAATCCAACCTGCTGCTCCTGCTTTATGAACCGGGCGACGATCACGGCCTCGGCGGCGTGATCCGATCGCGCATGAGCGAAGCGGGACTCCCGGAGCAACTTTGGATCGGCGTGGTCAAGGCCATCGACGGCAAGGCCTCGCAGAGCGAGCTCAAGGACGCCGTCCTAAAGATGCACGAGGCGGTCGCGTCCTATCTCGGCAGAGGGGGTAACTAGGTTCTCGTGGAAACAGCACTCTTTGCACGAGCGGTTCGTTGCCGGGTTCACGCGCCACTGTTAGCCTGGCATCGGGGAACGGCGGCCGCGCGCAAACGCCGTCAAGAAGCGACGTGGCAGGAGGGAACCATCTCGGGCGGGCGACGGCACTTCGACGGGCGCCGGAGCTCGTTGCGGGCATCGGCGCCGTGCTCCATGCCGGCATCGTCACCTTCGAGCCGCGCATCGGGCTCGACTACGATCACAACGATCAGCACGGCTTCACCGAGACGGGCGCCGGCGCCGCCAATCTCCGTATCGGCGGCGAGGATCGCGATGCGCTCCGCAGCAATGTCGGAGCGCGGCTTCACGCCATCTTCGATTTCGGCTCGAACCAAAGCCTCATGCCCGAGCTCAGCATCGCCTGGGCGCACAACCTCATCGATCCTGCTGTGACGCTGAAGGAGCAATTCGTCGCCGCCGAGAACGCATCGTTCCGGATCGAAGGCGAGGAGCCGCCGGAAGATTTCCTTCTCTTCGGGGCCGGCCTCTCCTTCCACCCCAATGCTTCCGACGAGGTTTTCGTGCGCTATAACGGCGCCTGGGCCGAGGATGTTCAGGCCTACGCGATCAGCGCCGGCGGCAAGATCCGCTGGTAAGGCGCAACCCTCCAGATTCTTCTTGATGGGAAGAAACGCAATGACTAGACACGCCGGGGCCGTAGGCGGGGAGCCTAAGCAAGACTGCGCGATTTTCGGGCGTTTTGACGGGTTTTCCTCAAGGATCGACCGGCGAAAGTGGGCCGACGGGCGAAGCTCCGGGGCCAGGGTTGTTGGCTGCGTCTGGGCGCGAACGGCGGGGGATGGTCAGCGGCAATGTCGGCTCGCTCATGATGTCGATGGCGCTTCCCCTCGTTCTCGCCTCGGCCGCCGCGCTGATCCTCGTCTCGGCGCCGGGGCTTGCGCTAAGCCGAACGGCGGCAGGCCGCGTCCTCGTCTATGGCGCCTCCCTGATCGTGTCGGTGGCGGCGCTTGCCGTCTCGGTCGCGGCGCTTCTCGCCGAAGGTCCAGAGCAAGTCCTGACGCTTCCTCTTGGACTCCCGTGGCTCGGCGCGCATTTCCGCCTCGATGCGCTCTCCGCCTTCTTTCTCGCCGTCGTCAATTTGGGTGCTGCCGCGGCGAGCCTCTATGCGCTCGGCTACGGCAGGCACGAGCAGGCCCCGCAACGTGTGCTCCCATTCTATCCGCTGTTCCTCGCGGCGATGAATCTCGTGGTCGTCGCCGACGATGCCTTTACCTTCCTGTTCGCCTGGGAGTTTATGTCGCTGTCGTCATGGGCTCTGGTCGTGGCGCATGATCGCGCGCGCGAGAATCTGCATGCCGGCTACGTCTATATTGTCATGGCGAGCTTCGGCACGCTCGCACTCCTCCTCGCCTTCGGCCTGCTCGCAGGCTCCGACGGCGCTTTCGCCTTCTCCGCGATCCGCGAAGGCGATCACGCCTCGACGCTCACCGCATTCGTTCTCATTCTGGTGTTGATCGGCACCGGGTCCAAGGCGGGCCTCGTCCCCCTCCACGCCTGGCTTCCCCTCGCCCACCCCGCAGCGCCGAGCCACGTGTCGGCCCTGCTTTCGGGCGTGATGACCAAAGTCGCGGTTTACGCCTTCGTTCGCATCGTCTTCGACCTAATCGGCGCGCCGCCTTGGTGGACGAGCATCGTCGTGCTCGCGCTCGCCGGCATCACCTGCGTGATGGGCGTGCTCTACGCGCTGATGCAGCACGATTTGAAGCGCCTCCTCGCCTATCACACGGTCGAGAATATCGGCATCATCTTCATCGGGCTTGGCCTCGCGCTTGCCTTTCAGGCTTACGGCTTTCCTGCAGCGGCCGCGCTTGCGTTCACCGCGGCCCTCCTCCACGTGCTCAACCATTCACTGTTCAAGAATCTCCTGTTCCTGGGCTCAGGCGCCGTGCTGACGGCGACAGGCGAGCGCGACATGGAGCATTTGGGCGGGCTCATTCACGGCATGCCGCTCACCGCCTTCACGTTCCTCGTCGGCTGCATCGCCATCTCGGCGCTGCCGCCGCTCAACGGCTTCGTCTCGGAATGGCTCACCTTCCAGGCGATCCTGTTGAGCCCGGAACTTCCGTCATGGAGCTTGAAATTCCTCGTGCCGGCAGTCGGCGCGCTGCTCGCGCTCTCCGCCGCCTTGGCCGCCGCCTGCTTCGTCAAAGCCTTCGGCGTGACCTTCCTGGGTCGCCCGCGCAGCAAGAAGGCCGCCAACCCCCGCGAAACCGACGCGTTCTCCCTGACGTCGATGTTCGCGCTTGCCGGGCTCTGTCTGCTTGCCGGAATCCTGCCGGGCTTCTTCATCGATGCGCTGGCGCCGGCCGCCAAGGCGATGGTCGGCGAGAGCATGCCGCTCCAGCGCGACGTGCCCTACCTTTCGATCGTCCCCATCGCAGCGCGCGGCAGCTCCTATAATGGCCTGCTCGTGTTCCTCTTCGTGGCGTTCTCCGCCACGGCGGCAGCAGTCGCAATTCATCGACTGGCATCTGACCGACTCAGGCGGGGACCGGCCTGGGATTGTGGCTATCCCGATCCGCGTCCCGAAACCCAATACACCGCATCGAGCTTCGCCCAGCCCATTCGCCGCGTGTTTGGGACGCTCGTGTTCCGCGCCCGCGAGGATGTCACGATGCCGCCGCCGGGCAGCACCGGCGCGGCGCGGCTGACCGTTCGCCTGAGCGATGTGCTGTGGGACACGCTCTATGCGCCGATCGGGGTTTTGGTCGAGCGGATCGCCTCCTGGGTCAACCCGCTCCAGTTCTTGAGCATCCGCCACTATTTGAGCTTCGTGTTCGCGGCCCTTGTCGGCCTTCTCTTCGTGCTCGCGCTATGGCCATGATCCTCAATCTCGCGGTGCAGGCCGCCCAGATGCTGCTGGTGCTCGCGCTGGCGCCCCTCCTCATCGGCTTCGTGCGCAAGGTCAAGGCGCGCCTCCTGCTCCGCCAGGGACCGCCCCTGCTTCAGCCCTATCGCGACCTCGTCAGGCTCCTGCGCAAGGAAGTGGTCCTTGCCGAGAATGCCTCCTGGCTGTTCCGCGCCATTCCTTATCTCATCTTCGCCGCGACCTGGGTCGCCGCCGCGCTCGTGCCGACTTTCGCCTCCGGGCTTATCTTCTCCTGGTCTGCCGATCTCATCGCCATCGTCGCTCTGCTCGGCACCGCTCGCTTTCTGCTCGCGCTCGCCGGACTCGATATCGGCACGAGCTTCGGCGGCATCGGCTCGAGCCGCGAGGTGATGATCGCAACCATTGCCGAACCGGCCATGCTGATGATCGTCTTCACCTTGGCGCTCGTCGCGGGCACGACCCAGCTCTCCGCCATGGCCGAATTTCTTTCCTCAGGCGAGGCGGGGTTGCGCGTCTCGCTCGGCATGGCGGCGATCGCGTTGATCATGGTGGCGATTGCCGAGAATGCGCGCATCCCCGTCGATAATCCGGCGACGCATCTTGAACTGACCATGGTGCACGAGGCGATGGTGCTCGAATATTCGGGGCGGCACCTCGCCCTTATCGATCTTGCGGCAGAGCTCAAGCTCCTGCTCTATCTCTCGCTCATTGCCTGCCTGTTCGTGCCGTGGGGCATTGCGCCGCCCGGCGCCCCCCTCGCCGCGCTTGTGCTCGGCATCGGCGCTTATGTCGCCAAGCTCGCCGCGCTCGGCTTCCTGCTCGGCCTGTTCGAGACATCGATCGCCAAGATGCGCGTGTTTCGCGTGCCCGACTTCCTCGGCGTCGCCTTGATGCTCGGCCTTCTAGCCACGCTGCTCATGTTCGTGTCGCGGAGCCATTGAGATGAGCACGCTCACCTTCGACATCGCCCATCTCCTGGCCGGCTCGCTCGTATTGGTGAGCTTCCTGCTGCTCTACCAGGATCGCCTCTACGCGTTGTTGAATGTCTATGCGCTGCATGCGCTCGTGCTGGCCGCTGCCGTGGCTTGGCAGGCTTACGCGCAAGACGCGCCGCAGCTCTACATCACCGCCACCATCGCGCTTCTGTTCAAGGCCATCGTCATACCGGTTGCGCTGCATCGCATCATCGTCAAGCTCGGCATCCAGCGTCACATCGAGACCGTCGGCGGCATCGGTTCCACCATGCTTCTCGGCATGGGGCTGGTCGCGCTTGCCATGGTCGTCACCTTGCGCGCAACCGAAGGCGCCGATCTCCTCGCCCGCGAAGATCTCGCCTTTGCCCTTGCCGTGGTCCTTCTCGGACTTCTGATGATGGTCACGCGGCGCAATGCGGTGAGCCAGGTCGTCGGCTTCATGTCGCTGGAGAATGGACTTGTTTTTGCCGCCACCGGCGCCAAGGGCATGCCCTTCGTGGTCGAGATCAGCATCGCCTTCTCGGTCCTGATCGCCTTTATCGTGATCGGCATCTTCCTGTTTCGCATCCGTGAGCGCTTCGACACCGTCGATGTCGGAGCGCTCGATCTCTATCGCGGCGAGGGATGATGAGTTTCGATTCGGCCCTCCTGCTTCTCGTCATCCCCGCGCTCGCGGCGGCACTGATCGCGACTCTGCCGGGGACGCGGGCGAGCGCCTACGTCAATTCCGGCGCCTCCTTCTTGACCCTGCTCGCCGCGCTCTACCTTGCCTGGACCGGGGAAGAGCGATCCGGCTCCTATCTTCTCCTCGACGAACTCAACACGATTTTCCTGGTGCTCGTCGCTTTCGTCGGCTTCACCACCAGCGTTTTCAGCGCCAACTACGTCGCCTATGAATTCAAGACCGGGCGCGTGACGCCCGCTTTCTTGCAGCTCTATCACGCGCTCTATCAAGGGCTCGCGCTTGCCTTCAATATCGCGCTGCTCAGCAACAATCTCGGCGTATTGTGGGTGGCGATCGAACTTGCGACGCTCATCACCGTGGTCATGGTCGGCATCTATCGCACGCACGCGGCGATCGAGGCAGCATGGAAATATTTCATCCTGGCGAGCGTCGGCATCGCGCTCGCTCTGTTCGGCACCATACTTCTCTATATCGCGGCGCAAGCTGCGGTCGGCCCAGGGCTGAAGGCGATGGAATGGACCGAGCTTGTGGCGCATGCCGCTTCGCTCCAACCCGCCATGCTCAATCTCGCTTTTGTCTTTCTCCTTCTCGGCTACGGCACTAAGGTCGGGCTCTTTCCGCTTCATGCCTGGCTGCCCGACGCTCATGCCGAGGGCCCGACGCCGATCACGGCCGTGCTGTCGGGGCTTCTGCTCAACGTCGCGCTCTACGCTTTGCTTCGCTGCAAGATCGTGCTCGCCGGCAATCCCGCCGTGCTCGCCCCCGGGCCGCTGATGATCGTCATGGGGCTCGTCTCGGTCCTGTTTGGCGCCTTCATGCTGTACCGGCGCCGCGACATCAAACGCCTCTTCGCCTATTCCTCGATCGAGCATATGGGGCTCATCACCTTCGCCTTCGGTCTCGGCGGACCGCTCGCAAATTTCGCGGGCCTCCTGCATATGGTGCTGCACTCCTTGACCAAGTCGGCCATCTTCTTCGCCGTCGGCGACATTTCGCAGGTGAAGGGCACGCAGAAGATTGCCGAGTTGGGCGGCTTGACCCGCACCGATCCCTTAATCGGCTGGGGGCTCGTGATCGGGGTCGCCGCTCTCGCCGGGTTGCCGCCGCTCGGCCTCTTCACCAGCGAGTTCCTTCTGGTGAGCGCCACGATTTCCAATCGAGCCCTGCTCGCCATCCCGCTCGTGCTCGGCCTCCTCGTCGCCGTCGGCGCGCTGTTCTTGCAGCTGAACGCCATCGCCTTCGGCGAGCCTAAGGGCGCGAGCCGCAAGGCGGAATGCTCCTATACTCCGATGTTCGCTCATCTTGCGCTCGTGCTTCTCGCGGGCGTCGCGTTGCCGCCGGCAATCGTCACGCTGTTCGAGACCGTGGCAAAGCTCCTTGGGTAGAAAGATCGATGACCGCGCTCGCCGACATCGCTAAGACTGGAAGGAAGGCCGAGGACCACCGCCCGTGGCCGCGAGCAATCGTGGCTGGCGATTCCTGGAGGCTCGCCATTAAGGAACTCGCAGAGGCGCGCGCGACAATGCTCGGCCTTTGGGGCGACAAGGACGCTGTGCACCTCGCTCTGATCGAGGAGCCGGCAGGCGCGATCGGCATATTCTCTTTCGAATGCCGCGACGGCAAGTTCCCCTCGGTCGCGGCGCTCCATCCGGTTGCGGGCAGGCTCGAGCGCACGATCGGCGACCTTTTCGGCCTCAAAGCCGTGGGCTCGCCCGATACGCGCGCCTGGCTCGATCTCGGCTTCTGGGGTGTGACCCATCCGCTCGGCAAAGCCAAGAAGTCGCCGGTTAAAGCCCGCGCTTACGAGTTCCTGCCGGTCGAAGGCGAAAATCTCCATCAGATTCCCGTGGGCCCGGTTCACGCCGGCATCATCGAGCCCGGACATTTTCGCTTCACCGCCAACGGCGAGACCGTGGCGCGGCTCGAACAGCGGCTCGGCTATGTGCATAAGGGCATCGAAGGCCTGATGGCGGGCGCCACAATCGAGCGAGGCGCCGCGCTTGCGGGGCGCACCTCGGGCGACAGCACCGTCGCCTACGCGCTCGCCTTCGTGCACGCGGTCGAATTGGCACTCGTGATCGACGTTCCGCCGCGCGCAGTGTTCTTGCGCGCGCTCATGGCCGAGCTCGAGCGCATGGCCAATCATTTCGGCGATATCGGCGCCATCTGCAACGATGCGTCCTTCGCCCTGCTCTACATCGAATGCGGCATGCTGCGCGAACGAACATTGCGCGCGGCGCAGGCCTCGTTCGGGCATCGCTTGATGATGGACCGCATCATGCCGGGAGGAGTTGCCGCGGACATCGCTCCCGCCGGCGAGAAGGCGTTGCGCGAGCTGATCGCGACCGTGCGTGGCCGCTTCCCAGAGCTCTTGGAGATTTACGACAACACCGCCACCCTTCAGGACCGCACCGTCACCACCGGGTATCTGGCGCCGACTTTGGCGCGCGCTTTCGGCGCCGGCGGTTATGTCGGCCGCGCTTCCGGCCGCGCCTTCGACGTCCGCAAGGCGATCGCGTACGCGCCCTACGACCAGCTCAAATTCGAGGTGCCGGTGCGCGACGACGGCGATGTCAATGCCCGGCTGTGGATCCGCGCCCGCGAGGTCGAGCAGAGCCTCAAGCTGATCGAGCAGATCCTTGAGCGGCTGCCGCGCGGCAAACTCCGCGCCCCGCTTGGAAAGCCCGGCAAAGCGAGCGAAGGTCTCGGTCTCATCGAGGCCTTCCGCGGCGACGTTCTCGTATCCGTGCGCCTCGGCAAAGACGGCACCATCGAGCGCTGCCATTTGCGCGACCCGTCCTGGTTTCAATGGCCGCTGCTCGAGGCCGCAATCGAAGGCAACATCGTCGCCGACTTCCCGCTCTGCAACAAATCGTTCAACTGCTCCTATTCGGGTCACGATCTCTAGAGGATTTAGGACTTTGCCAACCCTGCTGTTCAAGAATTTGATGCGCGGGCCGGTGACGGAGGCGGCGCCTCCGCCCGACGAGGCGGCACTTGCGGAGCTCGCCGGCAAGGTCGATACAGCGGCCAAGCGCAGGCTCGGCCACAGTCTTGCGATTCGCGAAGTCGATGCGGGCTCCTGCAATGCCTGCGAGCTCGAGATCCACGCGCTGAACAACGCCTTCTACGACCTCGAGCGGTTCGGCCTACGCTTCGTTGCCTCTCCCCGCCACGCCGACGTGTTGATGGTGACGGGCCCCGTCACCAAGAACATGCGCGAGGCCCTAGAGCGCACTTACAATGCGACGCCCGGTCCGAAATGGGTAGTTGCGGTCGGCAATTGCGCCGCAGATGGCGGCATCTTCGCCGGGAGCTATGCTGTCGTCGGCGGCGTCGATAAGGTCATTCCCGTCGATCTTCACATCAAAGGCTGCCCGCCAACGCCCACCCAATTGCTTGAAGGGCTGCTCGCACTTCTCGACGAACCCCCGTCGAAACCGGGCCGCCGATAGCCGGATCACGCCACGTTAGCCTTGCCGACAATCTGCTGAGCGGGCGACTCACCGGCCGCCAATCAATTCACAAGAGGATTCAATCGCGTCCGCGCGACCCGGAACGAGACATATTAGGCGCGTTTTTTGATCAACCGATGGCGTTCGCAACCGTCTCGCGGCCCATGCGTATTCTACGCATTCGTAACGGCCACCATGCATGGAGCCGGCCCCTGCCCTGGCGATCCTGTCGAGCGACAGGCCCAATGCGGCTTCACTGGCAGTAAAATACATTCTCTGATAGGAAAATGTGATTTGTATTACAGCTGCTGAATCCCTAGTTACGAGCCGTATCGGACGTTTGCTCCGCCTCCGGGAGACAACCCATGTTGGACAATCTCGCAAAGGCCATCGCCGTTCTCGTGCTCTTGGGCATCGATTTCGCCCCAGCAGACCCCAACCGCCGGCTCCTTTAGAATTGACGGAGCCGCGAAGGTCCGGCAACGACCTCAGCGGCTCCGGTGTCTCTTAGTTGAGCGTTGTGCCGCCTGGTTGACGGGCGCTCGCGTTTCTCGCGCGCGCAACATGGCCCGGGGCGGCGTTTGACGGCTCTCGCCGCTCTAGCCGGGCACGGCTTCTAGCGTTCGACCTTGGCTTTCAGGTACTTCTCGACCTTCCGCGCCAACGCGCCCGCGGCGTGCACGGCTTCGCTGAGCTCTTCCTCCGTGACGCCGAACCGGTCCTTCCAATACGCCACCTGATAGGACTGATTGAGGTCGATACGGGTCTTGTTGCCGTACCGTTTCGGAGACTGGAAACTGCCCATCGCGGCTTCTCCTGTGGCGCAGTACCGTGGCCCGGCCGCCTCAGAATTGCTTGCAAGCCGGACAGCATGAGCATGCCCCAACATGCGCCGGTCTGCCAGAGCAAATCGCGAAGGAGGCCTTTCTGTTCCACGGCACCCGAAGGCTCGTGCCGTTTCCGCCCTCGGCTAGGGCGCGTCTTTACGGTGCCTGACGGCGAACGCCTCTTCCGGCGATAACACCAGGCGCTTGCGGGCGTAGAGAACGAAGTAGCCGATCGCCAGCACATACCAGACCGCAACACCGAGCACCCCCGTTCGGTAAATGGGATCGGCGAGCTGGAAGCCGATTGTCACAAGCGCGATGATGACGGCGATCGCCGCGCCGGGGACGCCCCACGGACTGCGGTAAGGGCGCTCGATATCCGGAAACCGGCGGCGCAGGTGGATGAAGGTGAGACCCTGCAAGAGATACGACAACATGGCGCCGAACACCGCCATGTTGAGCAGCACGCCGCCGATAAACGACCCCGCCCTTTCGCCGCCCAGGCTGAACCAGACGAAGAGCATCACGGCAAACCCGACCGAGGCCCCGGTGATGATCGCAACGTTCGGCGTCTTGTGCGCGCCATGGGTCAGCGAAAGGACTTGTGGGAAATAGCCGGCGCGCGACAGCGAGTAGATTTGACGCCCGCAAGCGAAGATGATGGCATGGAAGCTGGCGATGAGGCCGATCACAGCCGCAAGCGCCAGCGCGCCCGCGGCCTCCCCGCCGAAAATGGCGCGGAAGCCGTCGAGAATCGGCTCGCTTGAGGTTCCGAGCGCAAAGGCGCCGTGAACCGTGGTCGCGACGCCGCTCGCATCGGTGATCTGCCGCGCGATGGGGATCGCCGGGTTGATGATGAGAATGAGAAATCCCAACACGATGAGCGTGAACATGCCGAGCATGATTCCTTTCGGCATGTCGCGGCGCGGATCGACGGATTCCTCCGCGGCGAGCGGAAGCTGCTCGATCGCCAAGAACAGCCACACCGCGAACGGCATCGCGGCGAGCACCCCGTAAAGGCCGAAGGGAAGGAATGGACCATGTCCCTCCGGCAGTTCGATGGCAGCGCCCGTCGCCGGATCGGCGCCGATGTTGAGCGCGTATTTGCCGAAATCGATGAGCGGAATGGCGCTCACGAAGAAGATCACGAGGACCGCAATCGCGAGCAAGGTCACGACGGCGGTGACGATGAACGACAGCTCGACGCCGCGCACGTTCAGCCCGACGAAGAAAGCGTAACCCGCAGCCCACCAGATCGGCTGATAAGCGGCAGGCGTATCGAAGATCGCCGTCAAGTAAGCGCCGATGAAGAAGACGATCACAGCGGGCGTCAGTACATATTCGACGTTCTCCGCGACCCCGGTGATGTAGCCGCCCCAGGGTCCGAACGCCGTCCTCGCAAAGGAATAGGCGCCCCCGGTATGCGGCAGGGCCGGGCTCATTTCTGCAATCGAATACGTGAGCCCGAGATACATAAGGGTGATGAGAATGGTGCCGAGGAACAGGCCGCCCCAGCCGCCGACGGCGAAGCCCAGATTCCAGCCGGAGAAATCTCCCGAGATAACGGCGGCGACGCCGAGCGCCCACAAATAGAAGACGCCGGCATGGCGCCTGAGCTCCCGGTCCTCGAAATAGCCTACGTCGATGTCACGATATGAAACGCCATCTTTATCCCGCTTGTCGGCCATTGCGCTTTTCTTTCCCTCCATCCCGCAAGACACGTCGCGATGCGAACGTTGCAAGGGCGCGCCCGGATTTAACGTGCCCAGACCATAGCGTGGAACGGGCTGGCGCGACACGCCGCCGGCGAGCGCATCGGGCGCGCGGTGGACGCGCTAAGAGTTCTGCAAAGTTCGCCCCCCGGAGCGGGCGTGATATTTGGGCAACATTCGGAGCTTATTTTCACTTGCCCCAACCTTGCCCGAGAATTGCCCGACTCGTAGGCTCTGCTCTCGGTTGATTCGCGCGAAAACACGAGGGAAAGCGCTAAACGGGGGAAGCTCCGGTCAATTGCCGGGCTTTCCCTTTTTGTTTCCGGACGCGGATATGGACCGAGCGGAGCCGAAATCCCCACGCATTGTGCACCTTGCCTGGGGCCGCATCGAGGTCGAGGGCTTTCCCCCTTTCAAGGACGCCAAGGTTTTTCCCGGCGGCGCACGCGAATGGGACTGGAGCGAGACCGGAACCCGCCATGTGCCCGGCATTCAGCCCGCCGACATCGACGAACTGATCGCGCATGGCGCCAGGGCCGTGGTGCTTTCGCGCGGTATATGGGAACGGCTCCGGGTCTCGCCCGAGACCTTTCAAGCCCTGGCCAAAAAAGGAGTCGAAGCCGAGATCCTGCAGACCGAGGCTGCCGTGAAGCGATTCAACGAGCTTCGCGAAGCCCTCCCCGTCGGTGGTCTGTTTCACTCGACGTGCTGATCGCGCGCAACGGAATCTCGAAGTGGCAGCAAACGCATGACCCCTGAACTGAACAATGAGAATGTTGCTCTGCCGCGCGTTCGGCCGCGCAACGCAAGCGCATCGATGACCGTCATTCTGCTTGGTCTCATCGTGTTCGGATTGGCCCGAGCGCTTGCGGGCGAAGCAACCATCATCGGCGAACGCGACGGCAAGGACATCGTCACCGTACGCGTGACCGAGGCCACCCAATCGAAGCAGGCTCTGCCGGTCTTTCCGGGAATTTCGGGCAAGACCGCAGGGGCAAAGAGTCTCTCCTTGCTGAAGGTCGTCATTCCACCCGGCGGCTCGGCAGAGGCGCACGTGCACAAGGGCTACGAGTTCCGCGGTCTATCTGCTGCAAGGCCGCGTCGAGACCCGTTACGGCGAGGGACTGAAGGAGAGCGTCACCAATGAGGCCGGCGATTTCATCTTCATTCCCGCCGACGTGCCACATCAGCCCTTCAATCTCAGCGACACCGAGCCCGCCATCGCCATTGTCGCGCGCTCCGATCCCAACGAGCAGGAGCACACGATCCTCTATGGCGACAGCCGCAAGGACTGAGCGCGGGCGTCATTCTGACAGCCGCAGTGAGTTAGGGAGGAACTATTCGTGGCTTGCAAACCGCGCGATCGTGGCCGCGCTGAGATATAGGATCGCCGCTTTTTGCTGTCCGGCGATGACGTAGCGAAACGTCAGGATAGCGCCGGCCGAGGGTTCGGCATCCTCCGGCGTGTCGGAGCCAAAACTGAATCGTGTGCCTGCCGGAATGACGGCGTTCCCAGCAGCGCGTCCTTCGACTTTCAGCGCAAGAGCGATCTCGCGCCCGCTTCCGTCGGGCTTGAGCGTGGCACGGACTTGGCTCAAATCCTGATCCGCGCTGTTGATTCCGCCAATCGCGAACCCATCCTCGATCGGCGCGACCACGGGCGCGTTCGGATCGTCGAGAAACCAAGTCACCGGGGAATTCGCGCTTGCCTTTGGCGCGCTGTTCGCACCGAACCAGCCCGGCATTGTCGCAGCCTGCAAGGTTTGAGGCGAGGCCTCGCTCTGCGTGATGCCCCGGTCTTGGGCAGCAAGCCTCGAGAGGCGCTCGAGCGACGCCGTCACCGCATCGAGCGCTTGCCGGTCGAACGCAAGCGAAAGTTTTCCCGCGAGGGAGGCAAGCTTGGCGCGGCCTTCGGCAGGAGTTCTCGGTTGTTGCGACAAAGATCGCGCCTGCCACCAGCGCCACCGAAAGCACGATCGACAGGCACGCAAGCCAGATGCGTCGCGTTCCGTAGGAAGCGATCAGGAGCGCTGCGAGGAGAACGCTGGCAGCGAAAAGGGTCAATCTGTCCCCCGTGACCTGATTCGTCGATTCAGGCACAAAACCATGGCGCGAGCACGGCCATTTGAGGGGGAAAGGAATGAAAATTTGCCTACTTCCGGCTCCCGGAGAGCCCAAAAGGGCCTGAACCTTTTCGTCGATCCCCGCGTCGAACCCGCAAGAACGGGCGATTTCAGCGGAGGACTCGATGACCGGGATCGAAATCGTCGCCAAACTGGCCGAACTTCAGAGGCAATATGACGATGCGCATAGGCCCACGCGGTCGCTTGAGGCGTATCGCCGCCGCCACGCAAGGCGACATCCCAAACTCGATTACGATGGCGAGCAGCACGTCTCGCAATACCGGTCGCGGGGCTGACGCATCCCTCACCGGCGCAAGCCGAGGTGCCGAAGCGGCCAAAAAAGCGGGGCAGCCGGCGGACGCGGCGCACCTCTCGGCGTTAAACCCTCGGAAAGGCGGAACGCGTCTAATAAGGCCCTGTTTCGGGGGTTCCAGAGGTGTTTCTGCGGGCGTTTCTCTGCGTAATGCTCAGTCTCGGCTGTGGCGCCGCCGCGGCTCAAGACCTGCCGCAATTCCGATCGCTTTTCGGTTCGCGGGGCGCAAACACAGGCGCGCCCGCCAAAGCGCTTTTCGGAGCCGCGACCTCCCCCGCCCCGCTCGCCGCGCGGGCAATCGGAACTTACTCGCGAGGCTGCCTTGCCGGCGCGATGGCACTTCCGGTGAACGGACCGAATTGGCAGGTGATGCGCCTCTCGCGCAATCGTAACTGGGGCCATCCCCGTCTCATCGCCTATCTCGAAGAGCTCGCGAAAGGCGCGCGGGCGATCGGCTGGCCCGGTCTCCTAGTCGGCGATATGGCCCAGCCGCGCGGCGGGCCGATGCTCACCGGACATTCCAGCCATCAGATCGGGCTCGATGCCGATATCTGGCTCACCCCGATGCCGAACCGCGTGCTGTCGCGCTCCGAACGCGAGAACATGACAGCCGTCTCGATGCTGCGCGATCCGCTCAATGTCGATCGCGGCTTGTGGACACCGACGCACACAAGGCTGATCAAGCTCGCCGCCGCCTACCCTCAAGTCGAGCGCATCTTCGTCCACCCCGCGATCAAGCAGGCGCTCTGCGATCAGGCGGGACAAGACCGCGCCTGGCTCAGCAAAGTGAGACCGTGGTGGGGCCATTATTATCATTTCCATGTGCGCATCGCCTGCCCGCCCGGAAGCGCAAGTTGCAAGGGACAGAAGGAAGTGGAGGGCGGCGACGGTTGCGGCGCCGAGCTCGACGGCTGGTTCCAGCGCCTGCTTCAGGCCGAACTTGATCGCGCCCAGCCGGAGACCCCCTCCAAGGCGCGTCCTCTCACTCTCGCCGACCTGCCGAACGACTGCCGCACCGTGCTCGCTTCGGGCGCCGGAGTCGCCCGCGCGGCGAAACCAACGATCGCCGATAAGCCGGCCGGGCCGCCGCCGCCGCGCCTGCAATTCGGAACTCGCCGCGAGGCGGCGCCTTTCGGCTTAGGAGACCAACAATGACACCGGCTTCACCGCAGTTCTCCCGCAATGCGCACACCCTTGCAATTTACATCGCAGGCCTTCTCGCCTTGACACTCGCCGGTTGTGCGAGCGAACCGGCATTCGTCGGCGCGGACTACACCAAATGCCAGGAGCTCGGATTTCAGCAAGGGAGCCGCGAATACGCGATCTGCCTATCGGAAGTGCAGAAGCGGCGGACCAGCTTCGCCGCGGCGCCCGAATCGATCACCGAATAGCGATTAGGCCTCGGGAACTTCCACCGGCCCAGGTCGTGGCATCAAGATCACACCGCCAATTTATTCTTCCCGCGGATGGAACGCATTCCGGCAG
Source organism: uncultured Alphaproteobacteria bacterium (assembly GCA_963818165.1). Classification (GTDB taxonomy): domain Bacteria; phylum Pseudomonadota; class Alphaproteobacteria; order Rhizobiales; family Methyloligellaceae; genus Methyloceanibacter. Next base: position 47,729 of record CAWFRD010000018.1, on the reverse strand, counting down.
AATGCATTTCGCCTCCAGAACGGCGACCGCTCATTCTCGGAGGGAAAGCGATGAATTGGCTGCAAGTGGCAGATACGTGGCGAGAGGCCAAAACCAGGATTCGAAGAAAGTGGGGCAAACTCACCGACGACGATCTCGACCTGATCGATGGTCGGCGCGATCGCCTTGAGCGAAAGATTTTGCAGCTCTACGGCTTTGCCCCCGATCACGTGCGCAAAGAAATCGACGATTGGGTGCGCTGGCAAGCGCTCGCCCGCCGGCGCAGGACCCAATCGCGGTCGGCGCTCGCGACACGATAACACCTATCACGAGCGCAGCGAGCGCGTGCCCTTCCTGCCAGTGTAGGCTTGATCGGGTTTCGCGATCACGCCATCGGCGCAATTCAATTGGAGGAACCCTCCGGCCGCACATTGGCGGCATGATGAGGCACGGTTCCACCCAAAGATCGGCCTCATCTCGATCATCGGTCCGGTAAGGCCCCGAGTGGGCCGGCGAGCCTGACGAGCCCTGCCAAGGTTTCCCGACGATTTTACCTGTGGAGCCCCTATCGGATGGTTCATGGATTGGCGTCTAATCGCGCGGGCGCGGGTCCGACGCTCAATTGTGACAATGGAGGAGTTCGATGATTAGAATGATTGCTTTGGCCCTTGCTTTGGGCGTCGGCGCGGCGGTCGCTCATGCCGAAGAGGGTGATGACGACGACAAAGCGAAAAAGGCCGCGCCCGACTCGGCCAAGGCCCAGATCCTGGACCCTGCCGCCCACAATCTGGTCCGCCTCGACCCGCTGATGCTCGGTTCGGAGAAGGACAGCGCGCATATGGAGCCGAAGGAATACCGGTTGAAATCCGGCTAAGGTTATCGCTTGAAGATCGTGGCGTCTGACCAGGCGGAATACTCTCGTCGCGCCGGCCCTCTTCCGCAATATCTGGATCCGCAAGGTCGAGGCGGGCGGGGTCGAAATCAAATCGGCGACGCTCGATGAAATCGAATTCGAGAACGGCGGCGAGACCGAATTGTTCTTCGTCGCCATTAGGCCGGGAACTTATGAGTTCGGTCCGAAGGGTCTGATGGACCGCGGCGTGGTCGGCAAGTTCATCGTCGAGTCCGGCGGCGGAAGCTAATTGCCTATCCCCAACGCGCGATGTCCTCAACTGAGGGCAGCCGTTTCGTTCGGCCGCCCTCGTTTCTTGGCGATACGGTTAGCGAGCGCCGTGCGGGCGGCTTGCCGGCGTCGCTTTGCTTAGGCGGGACGGCCCTGCGCGGCGAGAGGCCCTGTCCCGAGAGGCTCAGCCCCAAGCGACTCGCCGGCGAGCAGCATGTTGCTGACTTTGATCTTGTGCGCGAGTTCGCGGCCGATGAGCTGGTAGATCAGGCCTGCGACCTGAGTTTCGCCCTGGAAGAATCGCTTGAGCTTGTCGCGATCGAAGGCGAGCGCGCGCACTTCCGTCTCGGCGATCACGGTCGCGGTGGCGGGCCGCTCAGTGAGGAAAGCCACCTCGCCGACGAAATTACCTTCCTCCAGTTGCGAGACGTCGCGGCCGCCGATGGTCACGCCCACGCGGCCAGCACACAAGAAGTAGAGTTTCTCCAGTGCCTGGTTTTCCACCGCGAGCTTGGTGCCTGCCGGCAGATTGCACAGCGCGCCGGCATTGAGCAGCCGCGCGATCTGAGCGTCGCTGAGCCCGGTCAGCACGCGGCGGAGAAGCTCGCGATCTTTCTCGGGCAACCGCAAGGAGAGGCGGTCCTGCACCAGCCAGTAGATCTGGTAGAGATTGATCAAGATAAAGACGAGGTCCCAGCCGATGCCGGTGCGGAGATCGCCGCCCGACAGCAGGAAGTAGAGGATCTCGAGCGATAGCCCGACAACGGCCACGATTCGAAGCCAGAAGATGTCGGTCAGCCAGTAGGAGATCGCGATCAGGATATAAGAGAGATGGCCGGGCCAGTTGTTGAGACTGAACAGGGTCGGAAGATCGTCCATGGCGTTTCCCAAAAATCTTGCTTTGTCGAAAGCTCGTCCGCTGCACGCCTAGTCGGTCTTCTTCAACGATTCGTAGCTCAGAGCTCCAGATGGGCACTTCTTGACCTGTTCGGCGATCTTCTCGGGCGACGCGCCATCGACGTTGATCCACGGCTTCTTCCCGACATCGAACACCGAGGGCAATCCGCGCACGCAATCCCCCGCATGAATGCAAATCTTGGGGTCGTAGCGGACGACGATCTTGTCGTTTCGATATTCTTGCATCGCGAGCCTCCACTGAAACTCTACACCACGGCAAGCCGCGGCCCCGAGCGCGCCCCGGACCAAGATAGCATGATGCGAGGCGCTGCGGCAGCACGCGCTGTTTGTGGTGGGCTGTGACGGCCGGAATCGAAACAGGCGGACCAAAGCGGTTAAACCAAGGGCAGCTCAGGCTGCCAAACCGGATCGCGACAGCGGCGCGCGGCCAGTCTATTCTTAGGGCTCATCCCTTCATCAGCGAGGTTGAAAGAAAGGATTATGCCTACGGGCGATGGCAGTTTGATCGACTTCCTTGGAATCTTGGCGGTCTTCTTACTGGTGGCGGCCAATGGCTTCTTCGTCGCGGCCGAATTTTCAATGGTCGCCGTGCGCCGCAGCCGCGTCGCGCGGCTCGTCGCCAAGGGGAAGAGGAACGCGAAGGCGCTCGACCGCGCGCTGTCGCAGCTCGACGCCAACCTCGCCGCCTGCCAGCTCGGCATAACCATTTCCTCGCTTGGCCTCGGCTGGATCGGTGAACCGGCGCTAGCCCGCCTCATCGAGCCTTTGCTCTCCGGGCTGGGGCGGTTCGCGCTCGCGGGCGCGCATGTCATCGCGGTTGTCATCGCCTTCATCATCATCACCGCGCTCCATATCGTGCTCGGCGAATTGATGCCGAAGAGCCTGGCTTTGCAGCGGAGCGAACGTACGGCGCTTGCCGTGGTGCGCCCGCTTTGGCTGTTCCGCGTCTTGTTGTGGCCGGCGATCGTCATTCTGAACGGTATCGGCAACTGGCTGTTGAAACTTTGCGGCCTGAGACCAGGCACGGTGGAAGATGCCTTGCATTCGCCTGAGGAGCTGAAGCTGCTCATCGCTGCAAGCCAAGAGGGGGGATTGCTGCAGCGGGCGCAGCAGGAGCTGGTCGAGCGTGTCCTCAGCATCGGCAATCGCCGCATTACCGACATCATGACGCCCCGCGTCGATCTCGAATGGATCGACGTCGAGGACGGTTCGGAGGAAACGCTGAAGGCGATAAGGGAATGCCGCCATGAACAACTTCTCGTCGGCAAGGCCGGGATCGACGAGCCGCTCGGCATGGTGCTGAAAAAAGACCTGCTCGATCAGGTTCTGGCCGGAAAGAAACTCGATGTCATGGCCGCGCTGCGCCAGCCGATCGTCATTCCCGAGCCCATGCCGATCTTCAGGGTGCTCGATCAGTTCAAGAAAGCGCCGGTGAGACTTGCGACCATTCTCGATGAGTATGGCGTGCTTCAGGGGATCGTGACGCAAACCGATCTACTCGAAGCCATCGCCGGCGAGCTGCCGGAGGTCGAAGGCGAAGAGCCCGGCATCGTCGAACGCGATGACGGTTCGCTTCTGATCGACGGCATGATGTCGGCCCCCGACGCCTTCGACCGGTTTCAGTTCAAGGAGGGCCCGGAAGGCGACTTCCATACTATTGCGGGCTTCGCCCTTGCGACTCTCGGACATCTGCCCGAAGTCGGCGAATCGTTCGACTATGAGGGCTGGCACTTCGAGATCGTTGATCTTGACGGACGTAGGATCGACAAGGTGCTGGCGATTCCGCCGCGCGTCGCCGAGAGAGAGGAGACTGAGCCCGAATGACGCATGTTCTTGTTCTACAGCATGAAGTCATCGAGCCTCTTGGCGTCTTCGAGGACTTCCTCCGGGCCGACGGCGCCACCTGGCAGTTGATCGAAATCGACGAGGGCGACACGCTGCCTTCGCTCGAGCCCTTCGATGCCATGATCGTCATGGGCGGCCCGCAGAATGTCTGGCAGGAGGATCTCTATCCTTGGCTCCGCGACGAGAAAGCCGCGATCCGCCGCTTCGTCGCCGAGATGCGCCGTCCCTTTTTCGGCATTTGCCTCGGCCATCAGCTCCTCGCCGATGCGCTCGGTGGCCGCGTTCAGAAGGCGAGGACTCCCGAGTACGGCCTGACGAGCGTGTGGAAGACCGCTGAAGCCGCGCGCGATCCCTTGCTGCGCGCCATGGGCGACTCTTTCACCGCGCTTCAATGGCACGGCGCAGAGGTCGTTGCGCTCCCCGAGGGTTCGACCGTGCTTGCCTGCAACGAGGCCTGCGCCATCCAGGCCTTTCGCTATGGCGACCGCGCCTATGGCGTTCAGTTTCACATCGAGGTGACAAAAGACACCGTGATCGACTGGTCCAAGCATATTCGCGCGGTGATGAACGAGGCGGAACTTGCCCGTAGAGTCGATGCGGCCTACCCGGAACTCTATGCGCTCGCCCGCAACGCCTACGACAACCTCAAGCTGTTCTGGGCGAACGCGAACTGTACTGGGACGCCGACGGTTCGGATTCGGGCTTAGCGGTCAAGGTCGCCCAATTCGACAGCCCGGTCGCGCTCACGCCTCACGACTTCGATATCGTCGCCTAGCCGCCGGGGAGAGACCGGCAAGCAAAAGAGGTCACGGACCCGAAAGGGCGAAGCGAGGCGCCTTCATGGGTTCGCCTTACTCGGCGGCTTTGGCGTAGGCCTCCATCGGCGGGCAGACGCAGACGAGATGGCGGTCGCCGTAGGCGTTGTCGATGCGGTTCACCGGTGGCCAGTATTTATCGACCCTGAAGGCGCCGGCCGGGAAGCAGGCTTCCTCGCGCGAATAGGGCCGGTTCCATTCGCCGACGAGATCTTCGACCGTGTGCGGCGCGTTCTTGAGCGGATTGTTGGTCTTGTCCATGCGCCCCTCCTCGATCGCGCGCGCCTCTTCGCGGATGGCCAGCATCGCGTCGCAGAAACGGTCAAGCTCGGCCTTGGTCTCCGACTCGGTCGGCTCGATCATCAAGGTCCCCGCGACCGGCCAGCTCATCGTCGGGGGATGGAAGCCGCAATCGATCAGCCGCTTGGCGACGTCGTCGACGGTGACGCCCGCTTTCTCGTTGAGCGGGCGCGTATCGACGATACATTCGTGCGCCACCCGCCCATTCTTCCCGGTGTAGAGCACGTCATAGGCCGCGCCGAGCCGCTTGGCGATGTAGTTGGCGTTAAGGATGGCGACGCGCGTGGCCTGGGTGAGGCCGGCCCCGCCCATCATCAAGCAATAGCTCCAGGAGATCGGCAGGATCGACGCCGAGCCGTAAGGCGCGGCCGACACCGTCATCGCACTCATGCCCGTCTCGGGATGACCGGGGACGAACGGAACGAGATGCGCCTTAACCCCGATCGGGCCCATTCCCGGTCCGCCGCCCCCATGCGGAATGCAGAAGGTCTTGTGCAGATTGAGGTGGCCGACATCGGCGCCCATGTCGCCGGGCCGCGCCAAGCCGACGAGCGCGTTCATATTGGCGCCGTCGAGATAGACCTGGCCACCATTGGCGTGGGTAATGTCGCAAATCTCGCGTACTGTTTCCTCGAACACGCCATGCGTCGAGGGATAGGTAACCATGGCCGCGGCAAGGTTCGCGGCATTGGCTTCGGCCTTGGCGCGGAAATCGGCGAGGTCGATATTGCCGCGCGCGTCGGTCGCGACGATCACGACCTTCATCCCGCACATCGTCGCCGAAGCGGGATTTGTGCCATGCGCCGAGGCCGGGATCAGGCAGATGTCGCGATAAGTGTCTCCGCGCGATCTATGATAGGCGCGGATGGTGAGAAGACCGGCATACTCGCCTTGCGCCCCGGAATTGGGCTGCATCGAGATCGCGTCATAGCCGGTGATCTGGCAGAGGATCTTGGAGAGATCCTCGATCAGCTCGGCATAGCCTTGCGCCTGATCGGCCGGAACGAAGGGGTGAAGCTCGGCGAATTCAGGCCAGGTGATCGGCAGCATCTCCGCCGTGGCGTTGAGCTTCATCGTGCACGAGCCGAGCGGGATCATGGCGCGGTCGAGTGCAAGATCGCGGTCGGCAAGGCGCCGCATGTAGCGCGTCATCTCGCTCTCGGCCCGGTTCATGTGGAACACGGGATTGGTCAGATAGGCCGATTGGCTGATGAGGTCTTTGGGCAGGCGATAGGCGGGCCACTCGTCGCGATAGACGAGGTCGTAGCCGCCGAAGGCGCGCCACACCGCTTCGAGCGTGGCGGGGCGCGTTCGCTCATCGATGGTGATGCCGATGCGATCATGGCCGACTTGGCGCAAATTGACGCCGTAATCGACCGCGTTCTTCATGATGAGGCCCTGGTAGGGCCCGACCTCCACGGTGATGGTGTCGAAGAATTCGCCGGGCGCGATCTTGAAGCCGAGCGAAGCAAGCCCGTCGGCAAGACGCACCGCCTTCCGATGCACGCGCTCGGCGATCGCCTTCAGACCCTTTGGCCCGTGGAACACGGCGTACATCGAGGCGATGACCGCCGGCAGCACTTGCGCGGTGCAGATATTCGAGGTCGCGCTTTCCCGCCTGATATGTTGCTCGCGGGTTTGGAGCGCGAGCCGGTAGGCACGGTTTCCTCGCGCATCGACCGAGACGCCGACGATGCGTCCGGGCAGCGCGCGCTTATAGGCGTCCTTGACCGCGATATAGGCGGCATGCGGGCCGCCATAGCCCATCGGCATTCCGAAGCGCTGCATGGAACCGACAGCGATATCGGCGTACATTTCGCCGGGTGGCTTGAGCAGCGTGAGCGCAAGCGGGTCGGCCGCGACGACAGCGAGCGCCTTGGCGGCATGGAGCTTTTCGATCAGCTGCGAGAAATCGTGGAAGGCACCGCACACGCCGGGATATTGGAACAGCGCGCCGAACACCTTCTCGGGATCGAGATCCTTGAAGGGGTCGCCGACGATAATCTCCCACCCGAGCGGCTCGGCGCGCGTCTTGAGCACGGCGATGGTCTGCGGAAGGCACATCTCATCGACAAAGAAGGCGTTCGCTTTCGATTTGGTGACGCGGTGGGCGAGCGCCATGGCTTCGGCCGCGGCAGTTGCCTCGTCGAGCAGAGAGGCATTGGCGACATCGAGCGCGGTGAGATCAGAGACCAGCGTCTGGAAATTGAGCAGCGCCTCGAGCCGCCCCTGGCTGATCTCGGCCTGATAGGGCGTATAGGCGGTATACCAGGCCGGGTTCTCCAGGATGTTGCGCTGAATGGCGGGCGGCATGATGGTGCCGTGATAGCCCTGGCCGATGAGCGAAGTGAGCACGCGGTTCTTCGCCGCCGTCGCCCGCATCCGGTCGAGAATGCCGCGCTCCGACAGCGGGCGGCCGAACTCGAGCGGGGTCTTCTCGCGGATGTCTTCGGGCACGGTCTCGTCAATCAGCGCGTCCAAGCTCGGCGCGCCGACCACCCGCAGCATCTCTGCCATCTCCTCCGGCGAGGGCCCGATATGACGGCGATTGGCGAAATCGTAAGGGTCGTAGGTGCTGGGGGCGTATGTGCTGGGAGAGGCCATCGCGACGCCTACTCGATGAGCTTCCTATAGGCAGCCTCGTCCATGAGGCCGGCAATTGCGCTCGAATTGGCAAGCCTCATCTTGAAGAACCAGCCTTTTCCTTGCGGATCGGCGTTGACGGTCGCCGGGTCATCGACGATGGCCTGGTTGATCTCGACCACCTCGCCCGCAAGCGGAGCATAGACGTCCGACGCCGCTTTCACCGATTCGACGACGGCGGCGCTATCGCCTTTGTTGAGCTTGGTGCCGGGATCGGGCAGCTGAACGAAGACGATATCGCCGAGAAGCTCCGTCGCATGCGCGGTGATGCCGATTGTTGCGACGTCGCCGTCGAGCTTGAGCCATTCGTGATCCTCGGTGAATTTCAGCACCAAACCCTCCCTGCGACAGCTAGCTCCGCTTGTATTTCGGCATGATGAAGGGAAGCGCGCTCACGGTCAAAGGCAGCCTCTTGCCGCGAAGCTCGGCGAATACGCGCGTTCCGGGCGCTGCGAGCGCTGCCGGCACATAGCCCATCGCGATCGGGCCGTCGAGGCTCCGGCCGAAACCGCCGGACGTCACCGCGCCGGTTGCCGTCTTTGCGTCCGCTTCGGCGTAGAGCGGAGCGCCACCCCGCACGATCGCCCGCGCCTCCTGTCCCTGCCCCGCCGGCCTTAGCCCCACGCGGGCGCGCGGGGCCCCCTGCGCGATCTGCTTCAAGATAATGCCGGCGCCGGGGAAGCCGCCTTCGCGAGCGCCGTCGCTTCGGCGCGCGCGCGTGATCGCCCAGGCAAGCCCCGCTTCGACCGGCGTCATCGTCTCGTCGATGTCCGAGCCGTAAAGCGGGAGCCCGGCTTCGAGCCGGAGCGAATCGCGCGCGCCGAGTCCGGCTGGGGCGGCGGCCGCGTCTGCGAGCAGCTCTTCCGCGATCTCGCGCGCGAGATCGGAAGGCGTCGAAATCTCAAACCCGTCTTCTCCGGTATAGCCGGAGCGCATGACGAGGCACGGCGCCCCCATGATCGTGAGCGAGCGTGCCTCCAGAAACTTCAAGCTTGTGCAGTCCGGCGCGAGCCGCGCGAGCGCGGCTTCGGCTTCCGGTCCCTGGAGCGCCATGAGCGCGCGATCGAGCATCTCGACCGTGCACCTCTTGCCCAACGCGTCAGTTGCAAGCGCGAAATCGCCATCCTTGCGGGCGCCATTGACGACGAGAAGGAGATGGTCGCCGCAATTCACGACCATCAGATCGTCGAGGATACCTCCCTGCTCGTTGGTAAAGTAGGAATAGCGCATGCGCCCGGGTTTGAGGCCGGCGAGATCGGCAGGAAGGAGCTGCTCAGCCGCAAGCGCCGCGTCCTCCGGGGCACCCGATTTCGCGCGAAGCGAGATCTGTCCCATATGCGAAACATCGAAAAGCGACGCTGCCGTGCGGGTATGAAGATGCTCTTTCAGCACGCCCGCCGGGTATTGGACGGGCATGTCGTAGCCGGCAAACGGCACCATGCGCGCGCCGAGTGCAAGATGCAGCGCGTGGAGCGGCGTGCGCTTCAGCGCCCGATCCGCTATCGCGCCCTCATCGGCCTTCATAGGCTGCCTCCCGCGACACGCTTCGAGCAGATTGGGCGCCTTCCAGCTTGAAGTCAAAGTACGCCTACTCGACAACGCCTGAGCTCAAGGCAGGAGCTCTGGGCGGTACTCGAAATGCATGGTGTCGTAATGATACCACTTGCCGCCCAGATGAAGCCGTGCTTCTCAAAAATCTCGACGATCTCCCAAGGGATGCGGTTCTTGTAAGGGTACTGTCCGGCAACGGGCCGATGGTTGCGCCAGTTATCCGACCGCGCGACGTTGATGTCGATAGCGATGCCGTAACCGTGCGCGCTGGGACGGGTGGTGCCGGCAATGGCGCGGCAATGATAGGCACCTCCTTGAGGGGGTGATATATTTGGCGAAAAGTTGTCGGTCGGATATCGACCGCGGGAGGAATGCCGGAGCGGCCCCAGGGATAGGGCGCATAAAACATGTCTTCGAGGTCGGGTTCACCAAGCCGAGCCTCGAGGTCTTTTCCGGCCCTGCCGTCGTCGAAGATCATCACCGTACCGCCTTCCAGGTCAGTGTGTCGTTGTCGTGCGACACAAGGAAGTCCGGATAGGAGCCGACAAGCTTGTTGAGGATTGCTTCTACGCGGATCGCCACCGATTTCGGCAGCGACGGCCCCGGATCACGCGACAAGATCATGCCGAATACGACATAACGCAGCGAGATGCTCCTCCTGCGCCGATGCACGTCCCATTTCGTCCGAAGAGCCGGACAGCGCCCGTCCATGACGCTCGTCCCTTAAGAGTCAACGCCGCGCGATTTGCGCTGAATCGCCGGCCGTGTTCCCCACGGACGACACAAAGGACATAAAGAAAGTATGTCACGGCTCAACCCCTTCGTCGCGTATTGGCCTCGAATCGGAGGCAGCGCGGCGCACCAAACTGATGGGCATCAGACCTCGCCGATGCGCCAAAAGGCCCAGATTGGTGTGCGACATTTTGCACCGCGCACGCAGTTAATGTATTGTTTTTCTTCTAAAATTTTCAATATCATAAGGACCTCGCACGGAGATCAATGTGCAGTGCACAAGAAATCGCTTGACCATTATGCTGCAATGCACATAAGAGGGTCGCGTTCAAACCCCATTGGTTCACGATCTTTCCACCAGGAGCGCATGTCCTATGCTTGAAGCATTTCAGAAGATGACCGACGAGTCGCAGAAATTCGGCAAAGAGGGCTTCGATGCCGCTCTTCGCTCTTACGGCGAGTGGAACAAAGGCTTCCAGGTGATCGCCTCCAAGGCGACCGACTACACCAAGAAGTCGGTCGAGGACGCGACCCGCGCCTTCGAGCAACTCCTTGGCGCAAAGACGATCGAGCAGGCCATCGAGATCCAGTCGGCCTATGCCAAGAAGGCCTATGACACCTGGGTCGCCGAGGCGACGAAGCTGAGCGAGCTTTACGTCAACCTCGCGCGCGACGCCTATAAGCCGGTCGAACAGGTCGTCAAGAAGGCGCCGAAATCCGCTTAACCTGTGCAAGTTGCGTCAAGGCGCGCCGTGAAACGCGCGCCTCTAACGGTAATGACCCGGAGGGGCCCCCTTCCGGGTCTTTTTTTGTCAGGACAGCACGAGTTATCGCGCGCGAGCGACCGCAAAACCTGCGAAAATTCCGCCTCTGGCATCGAGGCCGCGCGAGTTGAGGGAGGTCCAACCGGTTATGCGCGGGCGCTCGGCTTTGTGCTCGCGTGGCTTCTCGGTTTGGCGGGTTCCGCGATGGACGGAACGCGCGCGGCTGAGCCGGTGGCCTCAGCGCAAGCCTGCCCGAACGGGCAGGTCGCCGCAGCCGGAACGTGCATTGCGTCGGGGCGCGACCCATCGTGTTGCAGATCTCGCTCAGGTGAGTAGCGCGCGGTGTCGCTGAGAGCTGTTGCTTCTTCGCTGCAGGCGATTGCCGCGAGGGTGGAGCTTCGTTCTCCTGTGGAGCGGTCCGTTAGACGGCGTCGCTCCGGCCGTGCGATCCACGCGAAGTTGCTTCCGTGTTTGGATCGATAACTTTGCTGTTCTCTTGATCGGCCCCGCTCGCCAGTTCCGCTGTTTCCTCCGTCTGTCCTAGGCTTGCGCTAGGCAGGAGGCTTAGTCCATAGACGAGACCCGCCAGGGTGATCCCGAACAGCAGGGAAAGCAACGAATGCATGCGTTTGTGCCCCTAGTTAGCTTAACTTCCCTCGGAACCTTGGCTTCTTCGGGGCTGTAGCCTGCGACAATTTGGTCGAGAAATGCCGGCATCCGCTTCGGCGAGCAAAAGATGCGGGAACACGCCGGTCAAGGCGAGTGGCACGAGCACCAGGGGGACGAACAGCAGGCGGTCAATGATCGAGGCCGCGACCACCTGACGCGATCCTGACCTTCCGCCGAACACGTAGAACCATCCGATCATGACAATCGTTAGACCGATGACGCGCATCAGTGCTTCCTCCTGTCCCGCAAAGGCGGGGTCGCGGAAGAGTGCTTGGGTTACGCCCGGCCAGACAAGAAGCAACAGCCCGGCGGTAAGGTAGCCCACGCCGTTCAACACCGTGTATTTGGACGCAGGCGTGAGAGCGGGTGGCTTCGTCAGCAGATCGCTCGCCAGAGACATCTCGTTGCTCCCAACAAAAGAAGGCGGCCCGGCGCGGAGCCCGGCCGCCTTCTTTTGTCCCGACTATCCAACTAGCAGGGGCGGCACCAGCATCGGGCCGGGCCGCAGGTCCAGGTGTAGGACCGGCTGGCCGAGCCACAGGGACAGAAGGATCGACAGGCAGATGACCGCAAACGGAATGGCAACTGCGAGCGCCGCGTGGAGCGGCCTAATCCGCCGCAAGTTGAACAGCCGGTCCCAAAAATCGTGCTTGAGCACCGCGCTACCAGAGGTCAGGACCAGGAACAGAGCCGTCCCGATCGGACCGAGAACCCCTACAAGGCTCGCCACCGCGACGTAAAGCTCAAGCTCCGGCCGCGACCCGGCATAGATCGCGGCGAGCCACGGAATCCAGCTCAACGCATAGGCCAGCGCGAAGAACAGCGCCGGCCGGTATCGGTAAAGTCTTGTCACGCCGGCTCTGCAGGTCGGGGCCGGTGCGCCTGACGTCTCTTGTCTTTAGCCGCCATGTCCGGCCCCGCGTAGACCACCAGTCTAGACAGGACACGCTTTGGCGTAACCTTGCGGATGGACCCTTGCCTCGACCCCAAAGCCGAGGCAAGCCCGCGCCCGCGTTAGGGAACTCTTAAAGCGGAGACGCGATGCTCGCATGATGGTGCTCACGGCAGAACAAAATCTCAGAATCGCGTTCCTCTATGAGAAAGCGGCGGCCGATCGCCTCGGCGTGCCGCCGCAGCAGCGCGCCGCCTTTGCGCGGAAAGCGAAATGGTTCCGCATGAAGGCGCGCATAAGGGCCAAGAAAGAAGCCGCCGCTGCGATTCCGGCGCGGCGCCTCGCCGAGGCTTGGGTCGATGAGGCGCGCCCCGAAGGAACCCGCCCAGAAGCGGATCTCCCCGAAGAGGCTCGCCCCGAAGAGGCTTGCCTGCAGAACGGCGCGCTCCATCCAAGCGAGGACCATGGCGGGACGCCGCAACAACAATCCTACCGTTCGATCGCCGCCCGGATTGCGGCGGTACGGGCGGCGCGGCCGGTGGCAGGCTAACACCAGCTTTACGCCTGGGCCTGAAGCTAAAGTTCTGTCTTAGCAGCTTGCGTGAACACAAGCCGGCGCTCGGGCCGTTCGCGGCGGGGCGTTTGTTTACGAGGAAACGTTGCGCAAGACCGAAAAATCGGCCGATTTCTTCTCCGGCGCGGCTTCTTCTTTCTTGGCTGGCACGGAGTCCGCTGTCTCGGCGGGCGCCGCGTCCTTCGTCTTCGCCAGCGAAGCCTCCGGCACTTTTGTAGGGGCTCCCGTTAGAGCGATGCCGATCTCGCCTTCGTCCTCGCCTTCTTCGCCCTCGCCGGTCCGATAGACAAGCGCGAAGATCGTGGCGGCGGTGCGCAACCATTTGGCGCGCTCGGCGAGCGGCCAGGTCTCGTCGATCGCAGGCAGGCGTTCCACGAGGCCCCGAATGAGAAGGTCCGAGCTCGCGCCACTGGCGGGCGCTTCCTCTTCGCCTTCGACGCGCGCGCCGAGTAAGTTGAGCGGGCTGACCTCGCTCGCCTCGACACGCTTCTGACTGAGAGCGCTCCAGTCCAACGGGCCATGGCCGCGTTGTGGGTTGGGACCGAGTATATTCATCTGAGTATATTCATCTGCTGTCCCTCCGTGCCAAGGCTCCCGCGCGCACGGAAGCCGCTCGGCCGATCGCGCAGGCCGCCTCCCGGATGGGCCTGCCACTCTCTTAACCCTCGGAGCGGGCTTTCGGTTCCGTCTGGAAAGGCTGAATTTCTGCCGCCTTAGCGCCGACAAAGCGGCTCACGGCGCCGTCGATGAGCTGGGACTGAGCAATGAATTCGCTCGTGAGCCTGCGGTAGCTGTCGTGGAACAGGGCGATATGCTCCTGAAGGCGGTTGATCTCCCGTTCTTGCGTCTCGACGCGCGCTTTGAGCGCATCGCGCTCGGCGACGAGACGCTGAAGGGCGCCCGCCGCATCGAGCAGCAGGCGTTCGACTTCCCGCTCGGCACCCTGCCTTCCTGTTTGCATTTCAGCGTCTTGCGCCGCTTCGCTCGTCATGGCGATGAGCCCCGCGCTGTGCCGCCATTTGCCACGCTCCCGCGCGGTGCATCCTCGAATTTGCAGTCTACCACGATGGGCGGACATGCGCGATTCGATAAACTAGCGGTCGAGCACAAGGCGGACCTCGACCAAGTTCGAGCGCACCCGCAGGATGTAGAAGCCAAGCGTTGCGAGATGCGCCGGCATCAGCCAGCCCGATTCGTCACCGTTGGAAATGGACGATAGTCGAGCTCGCGGTTCCACTTGCGGATGAGGAATTTGATGATGGCATCGCGGCCTTCAAAGAACTCGGCGCGGTTCCGCCAGCGGCTGTCCTCCGTGTAGGCGAGCGCAACGCATCGCGCGTGTTCCAGGCGTCTTCGGCGACTCGCCTTTTCGGCAGCGGTCTCAGCGGTGAACGGCGCAAGCGGCGCGCGTGACATCTTCGCCTCCTGACCTTCTCTCGCCGCCACGATAGGCATGGATAGTGGCGACATCAATGAATCCCCGAGCTTATCACGCATCTGCGATGACGACGGTCTGCTTGCGGGCGCGCCGCGCCGCCGCCGTTAGGCCGATCCGCATTTCAAATCCGCGCCCTTTACGTAGCCCGCAACCGCAGCATTGCTACCTGACCCCCTCCTTCAGCGTGAAGGGGAACCACTCGCCCGGATCCTCGACATATTTGAGACCCATGCGTCCTAGCATCGACGCGTTCATAATCGCGACGCGCCCCCGCGAGGACGGGGTGTCGAGATCCTGCTGGCCCCCGGTCAAATTGTAGATCGCGCCGATAACTATCGGGCGATCGCCGACCTCCCCCGGCAACGCCCAGCGAAGCGGCGAGAGCGACCAAAACCAAACGGACGAGGAATGTCACAGACAGGCTTTCGGGCACGGGGTTTCGTTTGCGGGATTTGGCTGACGAATTCCAACCTCGGACCCGACGATAGCAATCTTGCCCGACTGGACGATAGCAATCTTGCCCGACTGCCGGGAGCCCCGATCGAGCGTCGCGCGAGGCTCACAGACTGACTTGGCCTTGTACAAATGGATATGGTCTTGCCCTCACCATCGGCGCTATGATTTTCCTGGTGAACGGGGAGGCTGTAAAGGCAGGCTCCCATGGGCAAAGTTACGCGCAATGTCGTCTTAATTCTGGCGATCGGCGCCTCTGTCGCGGCGGTGCCGAAGCTGGCGGCCGCCAAGCGTGCGCCTCATCACTACGCCTCGACTTGTAATTGGAAGCCAGGCCCATTGGAGCCGCGGGGCTTGGTGCCGCCGCGAGGGACCTCCGGCCGCCAAGGAGGCCGAGGCCGAAGTGCTATTGCAATGCCTCTTGAGTCAGCCCTTCGTAACTTGCGATTGAGTTGCCGCTATTTGTCGTGAAATAGATGCCGGCGTCGGTGAAGGCATAAATCGGCGACTGGTGTGGTGGTCGTGAGGTTGGTTGCGGGCCCGTTGTATTATCCGTTGTTTGACTAACTCCCTCGCCCCTTCGAGACCGGCGCGAACGGATCAAGCCACTTTTGCTTCCTCAGGTGAGGTGAAATGCGCGATTGAGAGCGCTCGAGCACGTCTCTAAGCATGAGGTCGACGAGGCCGTTGGGAACGAACTGGCAAGCCGGTTCGGAGTAGTCTCTCAGGCCGGGTCGGTGGGAGTGCCGCGCCGCCATTCGCAATCGACGTTTGCGGAAGCAGCGGGGGAAGTCTTGCGGTATTCGGCGGCGAGTCGCAGCGCCTTCTCCACCCCCGTCTTGAGGCAATCCTCGATTGAATTTGCGAAAGAGGGCATGGCACGCGTCCCCTCGTAGAGCAGCGCGCCACTCTTGGTATCATGTACCACAAGGTGCAGCACGACGATGGCTGTCAGCATGACACTCCTACTCTTGTAAGAATACTGCCAATAACGCCGGGGATGCGAAAAATCGGCGCGAGAGATCGCTCTTGACCGCAAGCCAAATCAACGCGAGCGCGATGGGGCCAAAGCCCCACACCAGCGGAATGGAAAGAATCCCAAGCACGGCCCTGGCGTCCGCCGGCATCTTTTGCGCGGTCGACGCGAGGAAGAGAGCGGCGGCGAGCCCGATGGCGTAAAGCAAGGCCGCACCCATCCAGAATTGCCGTTGCGTCATGTCGTTTTGCGCCCGTTCAACCACGGTCCGTCTATTCACGCACGCGCGCAAGCCAAGGTCTATTCGCCACGATCAGCCCGCCGGTGAGAATACCTCTCGCCGATCCGAAGACAGAGCACGGGCCCGAAGCCCACCGTCGGCACAATTCACCTGCCTGCGTCTTATTAGCGTTCCGAGCCGGAACGCTTCACGCTGCTGTTAAGCTTGCCGCAATTGATCCCAAGATCGCTACCATACCGCCATAAAATCATCTTGTTCATCACGCGAATCCGCACAGTTCGACTCGAACACATCGCAGTAGTTTGGGGAGACGTGCGTTGCGGACTTGTTTCTTATCCTTGGCCTTTGCGCTCGGCCTCATTGGAAACATCGTGGGGCATTCGATGCAATCTTTCGCTGCCCTTGAAAATCCCGGGAGCTGTTTCTCGTCTCTTCCTGACGAGGGCACGGTGCGTCTCGTCCACGCGGACGCACGCCTGTCCCAGCCTGAGTTGCAGCTCCCGCCACTAGACAGCGAAGCCCGTGATTACCTCATTCGCACCCTCGTCTTCGAGGCGACAGGCGAGACCGAGATCGGCAAGGCGGCCGTTGCGCACGTGATTCTCAATCGTGCGCGGCTCGGCCGATGGGGCGGCACGGTGAAGGAGGTGGTCACGCGTCCCTGGCAGTTCGAGCCATGGATGACGCGGCGCAGCGAGATGGAGAGGCTTGGGCAAAGCGACGCGCGCTACCGCGATGCCGCGCGGATCGCCGACGCCGTTCTTCTCGGCGAGATGCCCGATCCCACGGCCGGCGCCACGCATTTCTTGAACCCGGTTATCGTCAAGGACAGGCGCGGCGGGTCGCTGCCCACATGGGCGCGTCGCGACGGTCTTCCGATCGGCAGGCACACTTTCTACGCGCTCGACGGTCACTTGCCCGTGCATACCGAGGATGAGAAATTTTGGCCCGTGAGCCCGGCTCGGCCTTCGTGCTGAGCGCGCCAGGCACGCTAGCCTGTTCATGCCGGGGAGTAACCCTGTCTGTGCGTCTCGATGCGGGGCTCTAGATGGCCTCTTCAAGACAACGCCCGAGCGAAGGGGTAGGCGCCGCGCCATTCCACGCGGCTAGAGCCAAGGTCCTAAAGCAACGGCATTTGCGCATTTGCTGCGGT
This sequence comes from uncultured Alphaproteobacteria bacterium, assembly GCA_963818165.1. Taxonomy (GTDB): domain Bacteria; phylum Pseudomonadota; class Alphaproteobacteria; order Rhizobiales; family Methyloligellaceae; genus Methyloceanibacter. The sequence goes on along the minus strand of CAWFRD010000018.1, from coordinate 30,663 downwards.
CGCGCCATATTGGGGCGTCCGGAGCTGGAACGCGCGGGCAGGCGCTAACCTCGGCGAAAGGCGACGGCGCAACGCCGCGGAAAGGAGGAAGCGATGTTGACAAAGACATTTGCTGTCCTAGGCATGACTATTGCGATCACGGTTGCCGGGGCCGGACTGTTGAGCGCGAACGCGGGCCCGTTGACCGGCGCTCCCGGTGCGCTCGCCGTCCTCAGGGGGTACTCGACTATTGAGAAGGCGGGGTGCATTTTTGGCACGCGCCGATGCAAGGCCGGCACCAAATGGTCCTGCGTCGATAGCGGCTCGGCAAAGACGTGCGTTTGCAGAGCCTGCTAGGCTGAAGCGGCTTCGTCCGTCGTAGTCCCGCGCGAGCGGATTTACCCGGCGCGCCGCTCGAAGCGGCTGGTGGCGCGTGCCGCAATGCGGTAGATTTTGCCGTCTCGTTGCGCCAAACGCGCGGGACAGACCAAGGGGGGAAATCATGGATATCATGGCAGTCATCGTCACGCTCCTGATCGGCGCTGCCGCCGGTTGGCTTGCGGGCGTCGTGGTCGAGGGCGGGGGTTTCGGCCTTCTCGGCAATATTCTTGTGGGTATCGCCGGCGCCTTTATCGCGGCCCTGCTGTTCCCGCGGCTCGGCTTGGGGCTCACGCTCGGCGGAGGCGTCGTCGGCGCGATCGTGACCTCGGCTCTCGGCGCGATCGTCCTGCTCCTGATCGTCAATCTGCTGCGGGCGCTGTTCTAAAACATCGCCGCGCTCGCTGAGGCGGTACGGTACTCGTCGCCAGGCTGGCGCGGGTCAAGCGCGTGCCGGGAGAGTTGATTGCCGCCCGGGTCATGGCGCACGCTGGGCAACGATCCAATCGACGGCCGCTGAAAGGTCGGCGACCGTCGCCGTGGGCCTGGGCGAAAACCGTGTCTCGTCGTCTGCGCGATACTTGCCGGTTCGGACCAGCACGGCGGCCGCAAGCCCGGCGCCGAGCGCGCCGGCGATGTCGGACTCGGCATCGTCTCCGACTATGACGGCACTTTCCGGCGCGCAGTTCATGCTCGCGAGCGCAGCCTGGAAGAACGCGGGCGAAGGTTTCCCCAAGACCAGCGCCTCGCGCCCGGTTGCGAACTCCAGCGCCGTGACGAAGGCTCCGGCATCGAGGCTCAAGCCCCCGTCATCGTCCTTGAACGAGCGGTTCTTGGCGAGCGCGATGAAGGGGGCGCCGCCAATCAATTCGCGGAAGGCGTGATTGAGCCGGGCGAAGTCGAAATCCTCTCCGGCATCGCCGATGATAACGGCGAGATGCGGGCGCCCCGCCTCGCCATCGAATTCTTCGGCGAGATTGGGATGGACGAGCAGCGAAGGTGAGCAGTCGTTGGCGGCGAGCCAATTGCGCGCGGCCTCTGCCGGCGTGAACAATTCGGCTTCCCCGATATCGAGTCCGAGCTTCGCAAGGCGCACCAACACCTTGCGCTTCGGCATGCGCGTCGTGTTGGTGACGAAACGCAAAGAAAGACCCGCCTGGCGCAGGCGATCGATTGCGGAAAGAGCACCGGGCAGCGCATGATCGCCGTCGTAGATCACGCCGGCAAGGTCGAGCAGTACGCCACGGATCATGGCTTCAAGTTTGAGGGCATGACCGGCGCGGGTCAACGTCGCCGATCCCGATTCAGGCCCGCAGGTTTTGGGCCTCTCGACGTCCTCGTCATGGGCGGGCTTGGCCCAGTCATCCACGAATTCGGCGTAACGAATGGACTGGCGCATCGGATCACTCCTCCGCGAGCGCCCGTACAAATCTCGTCATGCGGATTAAGCAGGTGGTCCGGTGCGCCGGCGAGCTCTGTGCATAACCGGGAAAACTCGAATTAATCCGTTGACGAACGTCCGAGCACTTTCTTCGCTGGAGCTCTGCGGCGGAAGCGCGGTTCGTGCGTGTTCCCGAGGAGGCGCAGCCCATGAATGACATTCGTGCCGACTTATGTGAGCGCGCCTGCCTGCTTGAGCAGGAGATCAGCGCCGAGAACGCGCGTTTTGACCGGTTGGTCGTCGAGCTCAAGCGGGAGCACGACAACGCGCTCCAGCAAATGCGGGCTCAGCTCCTGCTTGCGAACAAGCTGATCGAATTCACGGCCTGGCACCACAATGTCCGGACTGTCCTCGCAGCGCACATTGCCGCGGCTGAAGCGGCTGAAAACTCGATCGTCGCCTCGCTGAAGGCAGGCGCCGAGACGCCCTGCCCCGCATGAAGCCTTAGCGGAGTTCGGTCACCTTCGCATTGACGCGGCTTGCGCCATCGACGGCAAGCACCTGGCCGCATCCCATCAGCACGACTGTTCCCGCCAGCCTTTTGATCTCCGAGAACACGTGGCTCACATAGACGATCGGCATGCTGGCCTGATCCCTGAGCTTTTCGAGGAACGGCATCACCTCTTCCTTCCGCCTCTCATCGAGCGATGATAGCGGCTCGTCGAGGAGCAGCAGCCGCGGAGATGAGAGGAGCGCGCGGCCGATGGTGACACGCTGCTTCTCCCCGCCGGAAAGCGCCGAAATTCCCCTGCGTAACAAAGAGCCGAGATCGAGGAGTTCGACAACCTCTTCGAAGGACGCACTGGGACGCGAGGATGGCGCGAAGATGCGTCCGTAGAGCAGGTTGGCCTTCACCGAGAGATGGGGAAAGAGGCGCCCGTCCTGAAAGACATAGCCGACGCGCCGGCGGTGGGGCGGAAGGAAGACACCCGTGCTCGGTGTCCAAGAGGATGGTGCCATCGACCACAACGCGGCCGCGCTCAGGGCGAAGCAATCCCGCAATCACGTTGAGAACGCTGGTCTTGCCCGAGCCCGACGGACCGAAGATGGCTGTCACCCGGCTGTCGCTCTTGAAGCTCGCGTCGAGAGTAAACTCGCCGAGACGCGCCACTGCCGAAACGTCGAGGCTCATATTGCGTGAAGCCTGCGGCCGACGCGCTGGGCAAGCGCTTCGGAGACCAGGATCGCTCCAAGCGAGATCGCGAGCGAAACGAGGGTCAGCCGGAGCGCGGCCGCATCACCTCCCGGCACTTGCGTGAAAGTGTAGATCAGCGTGGGCAGCGTCTGCGTTTCTCCGGGAATGTTAGACACGAAGGTGATGGTGGCGCCGAATTCGCCCATGGCTCTCGCGAAGGCGAGGATGGCGCCCGCGAAAATGCCCGGAGCGATGATCGGCAGCGTCACGGTGGCAAAGGCGGAGACGCGGCTCGCTCCGAGCGTGGCCGCCGCCTGCTCGAGCCTTCGATCGACGGCTTCGATGGAGAGCCGGATCGCGCGGACCATCAAGGGAAAGGCCATGATGGCTGACGCCAAGGCCGCTCCCGTCCAGCGAAAGGCGAAGACGATGCCGAGATGGTCGGCGAGCCAGCGCCCGACGGGCGCGTTCCGGCCGAAGGTCAGGAGCAGCAAATAGCCCGTGACGACGGGCGGCAGCACGAGCGGAACCAGGACCAGCGCATTGAGCAGACCGCGGCCCAAGAACCGGCCGCGGGCAAGCGCGAGCGCGATCAGGATGCCGACCGGCAGGCTAAACGCCGTCGCCACGATGGCGACGCGCAAGGAAAGCTCGATGGCAACGAGTTCTTCGGCCGTCAGCGTCAACACGGGGTTCCTCATCCGTTGAAAACGCCAAGCTACGACGAATGCAACGGTTTACGCTATGGCGAAACGAACATTTCTAGGCGATATTTCCATTTGGATATATCGCACCTGCCCGCCAAAGGAGTTCCCCGATGCGCCTTAGGAGATTTCGGCGCGGCGCTCTCGCGCTGCTTCTCGCCCTCACTCTCGTCGCAGCGCCCCTTCTTGGGGGACCTGCGCACGCGTCCGATATCACCGTGTTCGCCGCAGCAAGCCTGAAGAACGCGCTCGATGACGCCGTCAAGCGCTATGAGGTCAAGACCGGGCGCAAGGTCGTGACCAGCTACGCCGCCACCTCGGCGCTCGCCAAGCAAATCGAGGCAGGCGCGCCGGCCGACATTTTCCTCTCGGCCGACCTCGATTGGATGGACAAGCTTGAAAAGATGAACCTGATCGACGTCGGCTCACGGCACACGTTGTTGGGCAATACGCTCGTATTGATTGCACCGAAGGACTCGGCCGTGTCGCTTCCGATGGAGAAGAACTTTCCGCTGCTCGAGGCCCTCGGCCCCGAGGGCAAGCTCGCCATGGCCAATGTCGACTCCGTGCCTGCGGGCCGCTACGGCAAGGCGGCGTTGATCTATCTTGGCGTGTGGGATGATGTCGCGTCGCGCGTGGCGCAGGCCGACAACGTGCGCGCGGCCTTGTCCTTCGTCGCAAGGGGGGAAGCCCCACTCGGAATTGTCTACGGAACCGACGCGAGGGCGGAGTTGGAGGTACGCGTCGTCGGTACCTTCCCCGAGGAAAGCCATCCGAAAATTCTCTACCCGATTGCCCTACTCGCACGCGCAAAGCCCTATGCGCGCAATCTTCTTCAATTCCTCTTGTCGCCCGAGGCCGCCCAAGCCTTCGAGGCGCAAGGGTTTTCCATGGCGGAACGGGCTGAATAGAACGTCGTCTCCCTCAAGCGCCTTGGGCGCCACACATGGCGGATCGGAGTGGCGCCTTTCGGCTAGGGCTGGCCGAAGCCTTCAAAAAGCCGGAGCAGTGATCCACCCCACTGCCACCACTGCCTCATGCTGAGGAGCGCCGGTTAAGGCGCCGTCTCGTCCCATATGCTGCCGCGGCCGACCAAAAGCGGTCATGCATTCGTGACCTTTCGGTAACCCCTTGGAGCTTAATCTTGCCCTCTGGCTTGAGGACAGAAGCCCCGGGGGACGTGAAAATTGCGGAAACTCCTTGCCGTCACCGTCATGGCTTCGGCCGGTGCCGCGCTCGCCGCGTGCACCGATCAGCCGCCCTCCTCCGTCAATTCCTCCACGACAACTTCGTTGGCCTATGAGCGCCCAGCGCCTGTCACGCGCGCGCCGCTCGCGCCGCCTGCCGGCTATGGATCGAGCTATGCCCCTCCGCCCCCTCTCGGCGGCCCGCCTCCGCTCGGAGCGCCTCATGGGTCGCCGCCGGCCCCCGCCCCTTACGTCAACTCCGCTCAGTATGGCGCCGATCCGCGGACGGCGCCGCTCGAGTGGCAGGCATCGCCACGCTGGTCGGCCGTCGAAGGCGATGGCTGCATCGAGGTCGAGCAGGCCAGCGATGGGGGGCAAATGAAGATCGACAGGTGCGCAAAACAGGCACCTCGCGGCGAGGTCCCTGCTCCCGCCGGCACCTTGGCGCCGCGCGACTATTAGGCGCTAACGCCCCTTTCCGATCGGAGCACCGGAGATCAGTCGCCGAAGGCCGCAATTCCGGTTTGGGCGCGCCCCAGGATTAGGCCGTGAATGTCGTGCGTCCCCTCATAGGTCTTGACGCTTTCGAGATTGGCCATGTGGCGGAAGACGTGAAACTCGTCAGAGATGCCGTTCGCCCCGTGCATGTCTCGCGCGGCACGCGCGATATCAAGCGCCTTGGCGCAATTGTTGCGTTTGATCAGCGAAACCATCTCGGGCCTCGCCCTTCCCGCGCTCATCAGGCGCCCGACCCTAAGTGCAGCCTGCAGCCCTAGCGCGATCTCGCTTTGCATATCGGCGAGCCGCGACTGGATCAGCTGGGCGGCGGCGAGCGGCTGCCCGAACTGGTCGCGACTGAGCACATAGTTCCTTGTTCGCATCCAGCAGTCTTCCGCGGCACCCATCACCCCCCAGGCGATGCCGTAGCGAGCCTGGGTCAAGCAGCTGAACGCGCCCTTCAGGCCCGAGACGCCGGCGAGCAGATTGTCCTCCGGCGCGAACACATGTTCCATGACGATCTGCCCCGTGGTGCAGGCGCGCATCGAGAGCTTGCCTTCGATCTTCGGCGTGGTGAGCCCCTTCATGCCGCGCTCCAGAATGAAGCCGCGGATGATGCCGTCGTCGGTCCTGGCCCAGACGATGAACACATCGGCGGCGGGCGAATGCGAGATCCAGCTCTTGGTGCCTGACAGGACGTAGCCGCCGCTCACCGACTTCGCGCGCGTTTGCAGGCTTGCCGGGTCGGATCCGCTTCCGGGCTCGGTCAGACCAAAGCATCCGATCCATTCGCCCTTGGCGAGTTTCGGCAGGTACTTCGCCTTCTGCTCTCCGGTCCCGAAACTGTGGATCGGATGCATGACGAGCGAGGATTGCACGCTCAAGACCGTGCGGTGTGTCGAGTTCGATCCGCTCGAGCTCGCGCGCGATCAGCCCATAAGCGACGTAGTTTCCGGGTGCGCAGCCATAGGGTTCGATGGTCGGGCCGAGCCAGCCGCGCGCGCCAAGCTCGGCGACGATCTCGCGGTCGAAGCGCTCGTTGCGCGCGGCCTCGACGATGCGCGGAAGCAGGCGCTCGGCGCAATAAGCGCGCACGGCGTGACACAATTTGCGCTCTTCGTCGTTGAACTGATCTGCGAGCTGCAGTGGATCGGCCCAGTGGAAGGGCTCGCTCTCGAGGGTCAAATCGGCGCTTTTCTGCATGGCATCACCGCCCCTGCGGGGAAAGGAGCCTAAGGGCGCCATTGTCATACATATTTTTCATTTTGTGCCAAACCCGACTCAATCTCGCCCACGTCAGAGTGGCGAGCGTTTTGGTCTAGGCCTTCGTGGCTTGCGCGGAGGCAAGGTGCCGCAATGCGCTCCCGAGTTCGCCGTTGGTGTTGCTGAGCAATTGCTTTGCGGACTCGAGGTCACAGCCGTTGAGCAACAAAACGGCAACTTTTACGCTTCCATTCGCACTCGATAGTGCATCTCGCGCATCCTCGCGGTTCCGCCCTGTCAGCTGTATCAAAATATCCTCGCTGCGTTTCACAAGTTTTTCATTCACAGCTCGAACATCGACCATCAGGCCTCGATACACCTTACCAAGGAGAATCATGAGGGAGGTGGATAAAGTGTTCAAGGCGACTTTCTGTGCGGTGCCGGCTTTCAACCGTGTCGATCCCGCGATCGGCTCCGAGCCGGTATCCAAGAAGATCGGATGATCCGCCCCCTCGAGGATTGGAGACGTCCTATTGTTCGCAATGCCCAACGTTAGGGCGCCCCGAAGCTTAGCTTCTCGCAGGCAGGCCACTGTAAAGCGTGTTGTCCCGCTAGCAGCCATCGCAATAAGTACGTCTTGGGCGTTAACTTCGTGCGCGTTGATCAGTCTAATTCCTTCCTCGGCATCGTCCTCCGCTCCCTCCACCGACCGCAACAAAGCCTCTTCCCCTCCCGCAAGGAGCAAGACCAACCGCTCTTCCGGCCATCCAAATGTCGGTCCGAGTTCGGCACCATCTTGCACGGCAAGACGCCCGGATGTGCCGGCGCCGACATAGATCAGTCGGCCGTGACCTTGGAGACGCGCATGCATTGCTATTACTGCGGTGGCGATCTCTTTGCGAGCAGCCTGAACCGCCGCGACTGCTACAAACTGGCCTTCAACGATCGCTTCAGCAATATCCTCAGCCTGCCAAGCGTCAATGCTCGAATAACGGGGGCTGGAATGCTCGGTGCTCATAGATATTCAAGACCCGCTAGGAACCGGCTGGATAGTAAATCTACTACAAAATACGGCGAGATCGCGCTAGGCAGGATTGGCACGGACGCTCGCCCCGGGCAAGGGTAGCTCGTGGGACTGCTGTCTGACCAAAACCGGGAGTTCGAATGAGCAGGGTCGAACTATTGATGGCGACTGAGCTGGGGGAATCGCCCGACGTCGTGTCCCGCCAGTCGGAACTGCTTGGTCGGCCCATAAGCCAGCTTTGCGCGTTGCTCAAAGAATGCCCACCACGTGTTGTAGTGACTTGCGCGCGCGGCAGCTCCGCGTATGCGGCCAGTTTTGGAAAACACCTCATCGAGCGGCATTTGGGAATTCCTGTCGCCGCAGCCGCACCAAGTATAACGACGATCTACGGACAAAACTTGCAACTCGAAGACCAGTTTTTCCTCGCAATTTCCCAATCGGGCCGCAGTGATGATCTCATCGAGACGACCGCATCCGCGCGAGCGGCGGGTGCGCTGACGGCAGCGATCGTAAACGACGTGGACAGCCCGCTCGCGGCCGTCTGCGACATAGTTCTGCCAATGGCGGCAGGGTCGGAGCTGAGCGTGGCCGCAACGAAGACCTTCATCGCCTCCCTCTCGGCGCTGCTGAGCCTGGTTGCGGCTTGGGCACAGGAGACTTCTTTAGCGGCGGCTGTTGGTCGGCTACCAGAGCGGTTGGTCGAGGCAACGCGAACTCGATTGGTCTCACGCCATCGGTGCGATCTCAGCGGAAAAAAGTCTCGTTACGTTGGGGCGCGGACCTACACTTGCGATCGCACAGGAAGCGGCCTTGAAGCTAAAGGAGATTTGCAACCTTCATGCAGAGGCGTATAGCGGGGCCGAATTCCAGCACGGTCCTATTGCGCTAGTAACAAACGGCTATCCAATCTTGATTTTCATGCCTGGTGACAAGGGTGCTGAGCCTCTGTCGGCTCTCGCAGCTGACCTCTGTCGAAAGAGCGCAGCCGTTTTCACCACGGGTCACGACAATCTGCCTAGTGGGACGCGGTTGCCGGTCCTCCGACAAGATCGTCCGGAAACCGATGCCGTTTGCTTGATTTAAAGCTTCTATGCGCTAGCCATTCACATGGCGACTTGTCGCGGCATTAACGTGGATGAACCTAGGAATTTGCAGAAGGTCACCCGGACTAGATGAATTGAAAAGACCTTTACGCCGTTGCCGCCGACCATGTTTTTGACGGCGCCACAAGGCATGAAAATGCCGCGGTTGTCATTGAAGGATCCAAGATCAAGTGCGTGATACCGCAATCCGGGTTGCCCACAACGATTGCCGCGCAACATCTCCCCGCGGGCGCCTGGCTGGCTCCAGGTTTCATAGACCTTCAGGTCAATGGCGGAGGAGACGTTCTCTTCAACAATTCACCGACCTCCGAGACCATCGCGACCATCGCGGCTGCGCATCGAAGGTATGGCACCACTGCATTTCTGCCGACGTTTATCACCGATACTGGTGAAAAGATGCGAGCAGCTCTGGCGGCCGTTCTACAGACTGCCGAGAAAGATCCGAGCGTGCTCGGGATTCACCTGGAGGGGCCCTTCCTATCACCGGAAAAGGCGGGTGTTCATGATCACAACCTGATGCGGGTGCCGGATGAGCGAGACGTGCAAATTCTTTGCAGCAAGTGGACAGGGCAGATGCTCGTTACTCTGGCTCCGGAGCGCGTTCCCAAGGGCTTCATCGCGAAATTAACCAGGTCCGGACGTCGAGTGTCCTTAGGCCACTCGATGGCCACTTACGAGGAAACCTGCTCGGCGATGGCCGAAGGCCTTAGGGGCTTCACGCATTTGTTCAACGCCATGAGGCCCCTTGCTAGCAGGGAACCGGGGCCCATCGCTGCCGCCCTAGAATCACCTGTTGCTTCATATGGGCTGATTGTTGATGGTTGGCATGTCAGTCCCGCGCTGCTTCGCCTTGCCTTGCGAGGTTGCGGGCATCCGATGCTGGTCACGGATGCCATGCCGCCGGTTGGAGGCTGTAAGCCAAGCTTTCAGCTAAATGAAACCGAGATCCGGGTCGATGCCGGACGCTGTCTCAGAGGCGACGGCACGTTGGCCGGGGCTGCGCTCGATATGGCGACCGCCGTCCGCAATTGTGTGAACCTTCTCCAAGTCTCTTTGCCGGAAGGCCTCCGCTTTGCCTCCAGGAATCCGGCGGAATTCATTGGAGTTGGGCACATGCTCGGCCGGCTCGCCCCGGGGTACCGCGCCGACATGGTGGCCATCGATCCAGAAACTGTAGTCGTTCTAGGAACGTGGGTGGCAGGCGCGCAAAAGTGTTAATCCCTGGACTTTCGACCGCAAATCGGCGATTTGAGTAGTGCCTGAGCCGTTCCGATTCTTTTGCGCTGACTTACTCTGGCCATGTTTGGCTTGCTCTTGGCACCGCACTAACGCCTGACCGGTAATCTTGCCTTAACTTATGTCGAAGCAATTCTTTATAGGCGTCGACGGGGGCGCCACCCACTGCCTAGCCCGCATTCGCGATTTTGACGGCAATTTGCTGGGCGAAGGGGTAGGCGGGCCGGCTAATATTCACTCAGATTTTCCGCTGGCCAAAGAATCAATTCGCGGCGCAATGACGTCAGCTTTGGCCGCTGCCGGCCTGGATGAGCAAAGCCTAAGGCGGGCGCACGCTGGGCTTGGCCTTGCGGGCGCGGGCCTGAAAACCGCGTCCGATTGCCTGCTTTCTGAACTCACGTGCTTTGCGTCAGTCGAACTTGAAACCGACGCCTACGTCGCTTGGCTTGGAGCGCATCAGGGCGGTGATGGCGGCATTGCCATATTAGGCACCGGGTCTTGCGGTCTGGCGATCGTAGATGGCCAGCGTATAGCCGTCGCCGGTTGGGGGCCGGAAGTATCAGATGAGGCCGGCGGGCAAAGGATGGGCCGTGAAGCGCTCCGGCGTACGCTTTGGGCTTATGATGGCCGAGCCGAGAAATCCGGACTTAGCGACGCCCTTCTGACGCGGTTCAACTGGGATCCCGCCCGAATTGTATCCTTTGCCGCAGGCGCCAGCTCAGCCGATTACGCGAGATTCGCGCCACTAATATTCAAATACGCCTCGGTTCAAGACCCCCTCGCGATCACCCTCGTGAGCGATGCGGCTGAGGCCGCAATAAGCATTATCGACCGGCTTCTCGCTGCTGGCGCGCCAGCGGTAAGCCTGATTGGCGGGCTTGCCGAGCCTCTATTCTCGTGGTTACCTGCTCGGTTATCTGGCTTCATAACTCCGCCGCAAACTGACCCTGCTGACGGAGCGATCCTGATGGCCCGCCGGGGCTTTCTCAAGCTCGACTCGGTGATGCAGCGAGCCGGCTAACCCGAAAGCCGCGCAATCGGGGCGCCGCACTGGCGGAGCTTGTGCTCGATCCGCTCGAAACCGCGGTCGAGGTGATGGACACGGCCGATCGTCGTCTCTCCTTGGACGGCAAGACCGGCGATGACGAGTGATACCGAGGCCCTAAGATCCGTGGCCATGACTTTGCGCACCGCGCAGGCCGTTGACCCCTGAGAGCAAGGGACTGAATGGTGTCGTGGAGTTCCTTCCAATTTAGACACAAGCGGGTCAGTCTTTGCGAAAGATGCCTCAATGAGCGCGTCGAACAAAAGCGTGCCGACCCCGGACACAGATAGGTCCTTGCACGCCACGCTTGCGCTTCAGCGCGCGGCCTTCTTGCGCGACGGTCCGCCGACGCTAAAGCAACGCCGGGCTGACCTCGTGAAACTCAAGGAAGCCATTCTGGCGCGCCAGGATGCCTTCGTCGCCGCGCTTGATACCGACTTTGGCCACAGGGCGCGCCAAGAGTTCTAATGCTTGACTTGGGCACGACGGTTGGCGCCATCAATTATCTGCACAGCAACTTGCGCCGCTTCATGCGCCCCGAGCGACGTCACGTGGCAGCCATCTTCACGCCAGCCTCAGCAAAGGTCGTATATCAGCCGCTCGGTGTGGTTGGCATCGTTTCGCCGTGGAACTTCCCTGTTTCCCTGGCCTTGACTCCACTCGCCACTGCCCTTGCCGCTGGTAACCGCGTGATGCTCAAGCCGTCGGAGCTGACCCCCACCACCACCGGTCTGCTTGCCTCCATGCTCGCGCAGACGTTCCACGAGGGGCAGGTCGCCGTCGTGACCGGCGACGCCAAGATCGGCAGCGCGTTTTCGGGCCTACCCTTCGACCATATTTTTTTCACCGGCAGCATTCCGGTCGGTCGTGCCATCATGCGCGCGGCCAGCGAGAACTTGGTTCCGGTGACGCTGGAGCTTGGCGGCAAGTCTCCCATCATTGTGGACCGTGGCTACTCGTTGCCTACCGCCGCGCGCCGCATCGCGTACGGCAAGTGCGCCAATGGCGGTCAAATTTGTACCTCGCCCGACTACCTTCTCCTGCCTAAGAGCGAGTCGGAGGACTTCATTTCGGCCTACCGGAAAGAGGTCGATACGCTCTACCCCAACATTGGCGACAACCCTGACTTCACGTCTATTCTCAACGACAGACACTTCGCACGCCTCTCAGGACTGGTAGAGGACGCGAAGGCCAAAGGTGCCCGCGTCATCGAACTCGGGACCAGGCAGCCAGGCGGCTCGCACTCGCGCATGTTCCCGCCGGTACTGCTGATCGGCGTGACGGACGAGATGGCGGTGATGCAGGAAGAGATTTTCGGCCCGATCTTGCCGGTCGTGACCTATGACGGTCTGGACGATGCGATCGCCTACGTGAATGCAAGACCGCGGCCGCTCGCACTTTATTTCTTCGGGACCGATAAAACCTCGCAGCGTCTCGTTGTGGAACGGACCACCTCCGGCGGCGTACTCATCAACGACACCATCCTGCATTACGCGCAGGACGATCTCCCGTTTGGCGGCATCGGGCCAAGCGGCATGGGCGCTTACCACGGTACTGAGGGTTTCAGAACCCTGAGTCACCCCAAGGCAGTGTTCCAGCAGGCCCGGTTCAACCTCGCCGACCTCTTCCGCCCTCCCTTCGGCAAGGTTTACGACTTCCTCCTCAACGTTATGTTGCGCTAGGTCTGATTCGGATGGATTGGCAGTCGGAACCGCCGCACGCGTGGGTCCCGCACCCGCCGACCCTCGGATCTCTATGAAGATTGCTACCTTCAACATCAACAACGTCAACAAGCGCCTCGACAACCTTCTAAGCTGGCTGCACCAATCGCGGCCCGACGTAGCTTGTCTCCAGGAGTTAAAGACCTCAAATTCTCAATTTCCCGTTGCCGCATTAGAAAAAGCCGGCTACGGCGCAGTATGGCGTGGACAAAGATCGTGGAACGGCGTCGCGCTCCTGGCACGGGGTTGCGAGCCGGTACTTACCAATATCGCGCTACCCGGCGATAGCAAGGACACGCAAGGCCGATACATCGAAGCTGCCGTTGGCGGGGTGCTGATCGGCACGCTCTACGCCCCGAACGGCAACCCGCAGCCGGGTCCAAAATTCAGATACAAACTCCTATGGATGAAGCTTCTCTTGGCGCATGCGGCCGAACTCTTCGCGCTTGATGCGCCGGTCGTGATGGCGGGAGATTACAATGTGGTGCCGACCGATGCCGACATCTACCCGACGCGATCTTACAAGGTCAATGCTCTCGTGCAGCCGGAACCTCGTGCCTTATTTGCGCGACTGCTCGATCAAGGTTGGATTGACGCCATTCGCACATTGCATCCTGAGGCGCCGATGTACACGTTCTGGGACTACAAGCGAAACCGTTGGCCGCGCGATGCCGGCCTTAGGATCGATCTTCTGCTGCTGAATCGACACGCCGCGAACCGCCTCGTCGATTCCGGTGTGGATCGTGAAATCCGCGGCCTAGAGAACGCGAGCGATCATGCTCCCGCCTGGGTCGTGCTCAGCGATCCGCGAGCAGTACGCACGAAAATCCAACGAACGACCCCGAAGCCATCGCCAGACAAGGCGAAACGACGCGTGCGGCGCGCCGCACCGGTCGCACGCCGGCCTCTCTTGGTCATCGATGGCAACTCATTTGCGCATCGCTCCTACCATGCTTTGCCCAAGACGATTCTGCGTCGAGGCCGCAAGCCCGCCGGTGCGATCCTCGGCTTTGCTAATCTTCTGTTGCGTCTCTACCGCGAAGAAGCGCCGCGCGCCGTTCTGGTAGCCTGGGACACGCCGGAAGAGCCCACCTACAGGCACGAGGAATTTCCGGCCTACCAAAGCGGTCGAGAATTTGACGACGCCCTGCTTGAGCAGCTTGACCTCATTCCGAAATTCGTTACCGCCTGCGGCTTCCAAAATGCCAAAGTGCCGGGCTTCGAAGCCGACGACTTTCTAGCTGCCGCGGCTGCCGCCGAGGAAAGACGCGGCGGCATAGTACTGATTGCAAGCGGCGACCGCGATACCTTCCAACTCGCTTCAATTTGCACGACCATCCTTTATCCGGCGCGCGGTCAGGGCATGACGCGCGTCGGTCCCGCTGAGGTCCGTACACGCTACGGCGTCGATCCCACGCAGGTTCCGGATTTCATAGCGTTGCGAGGCGACCCGTCTGACAAGTTGCCCGGCGCTCCTGGGGTCGGCGCAGTCGGCGCCGCGACGCTGCTGCAAAGATTTGGAAGCCTCGAAGCAGCGCTCAAGGCCGGCCGGTTTCCCGCCCAAGCCGAAAGCTTGCGCCTCTTCCGGCAAATCGCCACGATGAACAGTAAAGCACCGCTGCCGAGCCTTCGTAATCAAACGCCAACCTGGAGCATTGCCGCCGAATTGGCGCGGAAATGGGAGTTGAACCAGCTCGCACGCCGAACTCGAGGAGTTGGCAACGTAAGAGCAATTTCTGTGCTGGGGAGAATGCGATGCCGAGTACCTTAATCACGGGAGCCAATCGCGGGCTCGGACTAGAATTCGCTCGGCAGTATGTGGCAGACGGCTGGCAGGTTTACGCGAGCTGTCGTGATCCCGAGTCCGCTTCCGAGCTGCACCGACTGGCTGACGCTAGCGGCGGCAAGCTGCGGATCTTACAGTTGGATGTCACTGACCTCGCGAGTGTACGGGCGGCGGCGGAGGAGCTCGAGGGGCAGGCCATTGACATCCTCCTCAACAATGCCGGCGTCGGCGGTGCTCGCGGTCAGACGATCGGAAACATCGATTATGACAGCTGGGCGTCGATGCTCGACGTGAACACGATGGGACCCCTCCGGGTTTCAGAGGCGTTTGTCCGGCATGTGGCAGGAAGCGAACGCAAGCTTATCGTTACCCTTACCAGCGGGATGGGCTCTATAGCCGACAATACTTCTGGCGGTTCGTTTGGTTATCGCAGCTCAAAGGCCGCGGTGAACATGGTGATGCGTAGCTTGGCAATCGATCTGGCTCCCCGCGGTGTTACTTGCGTGGTCGTCAATCCCGGCTGGGTGCAAACTGACATGGGGGGTCCACACGCCACCGCGTCTCCGGCTGAGAGTGTGACGAGGCTACGGCGCTTAATCGACAGGCTCACGCCGAAGGACTCTGGCAGGTTCTTCAATCACGACGGGCGCGAGTACGCCTGGTAGGCGCGATCACAACGATTGATGCCTAGCAGGGATTGCCGAGCGTTACGACGCAGCGAAGTCCTCTGGTGGTTCCCCGCACTACTGTCCTGGTGCCTCGCACAACCCGAAGGCGCCATTACCGGTACCGCTTCTGATTGGCTACGATGTTCGGGATGCCCTCGAAGGCTCGACAGCAAGGCCTACGATAGTCAAGGACGGATGTCCTGGTACTCTGTGGTTACGGGCTTACCCAGAAAGGTCACTGTAAGATAATTGAGGATGTACCGCCATGTCGTCAGGATGACTCCCTCAACTTGGAAGCGGCGCGCTGAGGAGTAGACCCACATCTTTGGAACAAGCTTCACGTTGCCGACCTTTGCGATCCGGACGGCGAAATCAGTGTCCTCGCCGAAGAAAGCAATTTCGGTGTTGTAGCCTCCAACGGCGTCCAAAGCTGACTTCCTAACAATGAAATTGCCTCCCTGGACCATAGTGCCAAGCGCGTGATGGCTGAGTCGCCCGAACAAGTAAAAGACCCGCGTGAATATCTGTAAGGAACGCGAGAACTCGGGGTAAACGAGCGGACCCGTTACCACGACCGTAGCGGGATCTAGTGCCGCAAGGGCGTTGTCCAGCCAACCTGCTGGAATCGTATTGTCGGCATCGATATTGGCGAGCAGGTCATACCTGGCATGCCGATATCCGGCTTGTCTGGCTGTCACGATGCCCCGCTTGAGTTCTTGGACTACACGGGCGCCCTGCTCTAACGCCACGTCGGCAGTTCGATCGGTGCTGGCGTTATCGACGACTAGGATTTCATATTCATTTGGCCGCCCCCCCATCTCTGCACGGATCGAGCGGATGGCGAAGGAGACTAGCTTTTCCTCATTGAAAGCCGGAATGATAAAGGTGACTGACGGGTCCGCGGATTGCGTTGAGTTCATGCGTTGATCTATCTCCGTCCAAAGCGCCTCTAAGTTTGTGGAGACGCCACGAAAACCTTGAGGAACACGAATCGCCCTTAACACACATCCATTCTTACTGTGACAAGCATGTGACTCGTGCAAGTCCGGCTGCAGACTTTTTTCGGGAGGTTATGACGATCTCACCTACGCGAGAGGCGTCGCTTGTTGGACCGGACGTGGCTGCGGTAGCGACGAACGACTTTTCCCGGAGACATACCTGCCGCAAGGCTAGCCGCGGCCTCTGCGAAGGCAAAGCCCTTCTCCGTGACCATACGGTGCGCCTCAAGACGGCTTGCGGGGCCGCCGAGAGTCAGCTTGATCAATCTTAGTCCAATGACTTGCTGCGTTTCCTGATAGAGACGCGCAGCATCCACCGATAATTTCATCCAGGCAGCAAACATACTTCCCCCCATTAGAAAGCCAAGCCGAAAACGAATCAACAAGTCGCGCGTTCGCACCAGAGAGGAAGGGCCGCTCGACCCGAAGGGAGCGGCCCAAGCAAAGGCGGCTCAACCAATGAAGGGAGCCGCCAATGCTGATGCTCAGCCAAATAGCTGAGTCAAGATCAAGCATATGGTTACGCCGTCTGATAGTTCAAGAGTTGGCACGGTCGCACGCCTGCTCGGCCACTAGGAGTTTCGACGGCGTTCGATATGTTTCCCGAGACACTCTAGACCATGGTTTCGATCCAAGCCCCTAACGCATCCAGCAATTCGACTCTGAGGTCCGGTGCGCGCAGGGGCATGGAAGGAATGATCGGCATCGGGGAGCAGCCTGAGAGTTGCACGCAGGCCGAGCTGATGGGCCATCTTTTCCATGAGAGGCAGTTCTGCGAGCGCATCACGCGTCCCCTGCAAGAACAACATCGGAATCTCCACTCAAGAAGGTGTTTCGCGCGCTCGTCCGACGGGCGCCCGACGGCATGCAGCGGGAACCCGAGGAACGCGAGCCCCCCGGATAAGGGAGACTCGGCCTGTGCTTGGGAGGTCATGCGGCCGCCAAAGGATTTGCCCCCTGCGACAAGGGCAAGCTTCGGAAGCAAAAGCGACGCTTCGGCGACTGCCGCGCGTACCGTGGCCTGGGCAAGTTTGGGCGTATCTGGCCGCTTCCGCCCCTGCTCCATATAGGGAAACTGATAACGCAGCGTGGCTATACATCGATAGTAATCGACAGCGCTTGTGATCGTGTCATTGGTTACGCCTCACGTTGGCATGCATCAACATAAGGCCCGATTGAGCTCTCTCGTCGGGCAGCCAGAGAGCGATACGCTGATGAAACATCGGCCTGTCAGAATGCAGAAACGGATGCCGGACAACGCGATCAGGACTTGCTTATGGTCTGTGGGTTTCGCGTGGGAATCGCAAGCGCTTCGGGGAGTGCCGACCACTGGCTCTGCTAGCGGCTCGCGAGCAGGACCTCTTTCGCTTCATTGATTCGTGCTGCGAGGTATGTTGATCCGCCCTGGTCGGGGTGAAACTTCATCATCAACCGTCGGTGTGCGGCTCGAATGTGTTCTTCTTTGGCTCCCGGCTTGAGGCCCAGCACGTCGTAAGCCTCATTGGCTGTCATGGTCGCGCCCCTCGGACCACGCTTGGTTTTTTCGCGACTTTCACTCTTCCGATCGCGCCAACCTCCGAAGCGCCGATCGAGATAAGCCTCCACCAGAACTTCGCCTTGGGGGTCCGTGGATCGAAGCTCGTCGAGCAATTGAATCAGCTCGCGTTCGACGAGCGAAGACAACTCGCGGCCGGTGAAGCATCCCTTGAAACATCGCCCCTCCATGCGACCGCTGTCGTGGTCGAGCACCATTTCGAGTGTCGCGGTCCGCACGCCCGACTTCTGTCCAGGCGACTTGCGATTGGCGCCAAATGGCTCGCCTGTAACGACCCACGAGCGGAGAGACAGGCCGAAACGATGTCCGAAAACCAAGAGTAAGAAAGCAGCAAAGGCGATAAAGACGGGCATGGACGTCGTCAGCTGAATTGCTCAAGTAGTCGGACTGCGGCGGCGCTTTTTGTTGCTTCTCCGTAATCACGCAAAGCATTTCGGCCCCCGGTCGCATACACGGCGACCGCCGCCAATAGCTCGCGCAACTGGCGCGCCGACCCTGCATCAAAATGACAGTAGGCGCCTTGCGTCAAGCGAGCGATCTCTTTGAACGCTATCTCGGCTTTAGGGTCCCTGCCCTCTTGGAACACGAACATTGGAACACCCATCAGCCCGAGTGTCCCCGCCCGTTGGCTCAACTCATCGATGTCCTCTTCCATACAATCGCCGACATAAACGACCGCGTTCACTTTCCTCTGCTCGGTTTCGCGGCGCGCATGGGTGAGCACCTTACGGATTTGGGTATAGCCTCCCTGACAAGAAACGCGCGTCATGAGCCGCGCCAGCCCTTCTGGATCGCTCACCCACTTGCTCGCCCGGGTTTCGCCAAACCCTCGGAAATACACCAGCTGGATGTCGAGCCCCCCACGCTCCTTCACGGCACGAAACATGTCTGCCTGAAGCTTCAGCGCGAGGTCCCAGGTTGGTTGCCGGCTCATCGTGGCGTCCATTGCAAAGATGAGCCTCCCGCGGCCCCCTGTACTCACTGGAGCCACGGTGCTTAGACGAGCGAGGAAGCTTTGGACCTCAGCGTCGCTAGAACGTTGGGACTCTGGTGGACTGCCAACGGTCTTCACGGATGTCTTTGATTGTGCAGGCATTGGCCTCAAGCTCCAATAACGCGCGCCATATGGGGGCTTATGCCTAGGTTACAATGCCTTTGGCTAGGCCCCTTGAGCAGCCACCGATCGAAGCTGACTATTGGAGCGACACACGGATCAGACATCAGTCTGCCGGCAACCCGCTTGGATTCCAGACAATCCGTAGTACGTGTACGCGAATTGTCGGGTTTTGCGCGGGCGTCATCGCGACGTCTCGGATCGCCCTCTCGATATCCTTCTAAGTGCCGCAGGCCAATTAGGTGATTTGCTCATTAGACCTCTACCGGAAGAGTTCTACACGATTGTTTCTGCCCAAGCGCTTTCCTACTTATAGTCTCGGGTCCTTTTTCTCGAGTGATAGATCATGAAGAAGATGTTTTTCACCGCAATGCTCGTACTGGGTTTCGCATTTTCCAACGGTGCAGCATTAGGCCATCACGGATGGTCCTGGACGACCGGCGAAAACATGGAGCTCATCGGCGTCATCAAAAAGGTCAGGCTTGGCAACCCTCATGGGATACTCGAAGTCGAGGTGGGCGGCGAAATGTGGACGATCGAAGTGGGCCAACCGTGGCGCAACGAACGCGCTGGCCTCAAGGATGGGGATCTGACGGAAGGCGTCGAGATCAAGGTGATTGGTGAGCCAGCAGCCGACAAGTCCGACAGGCGCCTAAAGGTCGAGCGTCTATTCCTGGGCGACCGAGAATATAACCTCTACCCCGACCGCGACTGATGGAGGCTTTCTTCGCGGCGCTTGAGGCGACTGCGCCAGCCCAGTATCTCCGGGCATCTCGATGGGGCTATGCCGCGATAAGCGGCGCGCACATTCTTGGAATCGCTCTTCTCGTCGGCACCATTCTGCCTTTGAATCTGCGTCTTCTCGGACTCTGGCCTTCGATCCCGCGAGCAAATCTGTTGCGCGTACTGGTCCCTGTCGCGGCCACCGGCCTCGCCCTCGCTGTGCTCACTGGGACTTTGCTATTCTCAGTTCGCGCGCAGGAATACGCAGCAGTTGGCTATCTACAGGCGAAGCTCGCCTTGGTGTTGCTCGGACTCCTGTCCGCCCTGGCGATCCATCGCGCCCATGGCTTGACGCTCGACCAGGCAAGCGAGAGCCGGCTTAGCATTCACGCGCTTTTTTCGCTAGGGTGCTGGGTCGGCGCGCTTGCCTGTGGGCGTCTGATCGCCTTCGCCATCGATTGATCGTTGGACACAACGAAACAGGAAGCGGCCATGAAATCGCTTATCTTTGCAGTCGGCCTAGTCATCGTCCCCTTTGCCGCCCATGCTGGCGAAGCCATTACCTACGCCGTCGATGGCGAGAGCTTCGAGGGCTATCGCTCCGCGGCACCGGCCAACTCCAAGGGATTGGTCCTCATTATCCACGACTGGGATGGTTTGACCGAATACGAGATGAAGCGGGCCGACATGCTGGCTGACACGGGCTACGACGCCTTTGCCATCGATCTTTTCGGCAAGGGCAACCGCCCCACCGACACCGCCGCCAAGAAGAGGGAAACGGGCAAGCTCTACCAGGACCGAGATCGCATGCGCTCTCTCATTGTGGGCGGCCTCCAAGAGGCGCGCAAGTCGAATGACAAAAAGACCGTGGTGATGGGCTATTGCTTCGGCGGTGCCGCGACGCTCGAACTTGCCCGCTCTGGACAGGCGGAAGGCATCGTGGGCTACGCCTCTTTCCATGGCGGCCTTGACACGCCCGAGGGTCAAACCTTTCCGTCGGATACCCCGCCTATCCTGATTGCCCATGGCGGGGCCGACACCTCCGTGAGCATGGACGATGTCGCGGCGCTTGCACGGGAACTGGAGAGCGCCGGGGTCCTTTACGAAATTCAGGTCTATTCCGGGGCGCCGCATGGCTTCACTGAGTTCGGCTCCGACCGATACCAAAAGCGTGCCGACGAGCAATCTTGGAAGGCCTTCTCGGATTTCCTGGCCACCAACCTGATGGATTAGGCGCTGGTGTCTGAGAAGGTCCGCTTCGGGTCTATGAGAACGGAAAGAACGTCATGAGGAAGAGCGGGTCTCAAAAGGAGAAGTCTCCATCTCAGATGATTGACGAGAGGATCAGGGAGCTGGGTGACTGGCGAGGCAAGATGCTCTCCCGTCTCCGCGCATTGATCAAGCAAGCCGACCCCGAGGTGGTCGAGGAGTGGAAGTGGAGAGGAGTTCCGGTGTGGTCGCACGCCGGAATGATCTGCACCGGTGAGACGTACAAGAATGTCGTGAAGATGACCTTCGCCAAGGGCGCCTCGTTGGAGGACCCCTCAGGCCTCTTCAACTCCAGCCTCGAAGGCAACACCAGGCGTGCCATCGATTTCCATGAGGGCGACAAGATTGATGACAAGGCGTTGAAGGCCCTCATTCGCGCCGCCGTGGCACTGAATGCGTCGGCGCGAGCTACCACTCGCCCCGTTCGGTCTCAGAAGAGATCAAAGCGCGCTTGAGGTCGGCGAGGCACTACCGGTGAAAATGTCCTTTTGGGGTCAAAAGCAGAGTTGGGTTCTCCATTCCCGAAAAGGACTCTAAGCGGACATTTGGACCCGACACGCGGACTAGACGCGGCGCCAACCGCCCTATAGAGCGTCTCAACGCGGCTCAGCGCAATCATGCTCACGATGCTGGAGCATCAAAATCGCGTCGCTCGTGACGTTGGGGTTTTGTTCGCGACGCTTACGAGGATTTCTCCTGACGTGCTACGCCTATCTTAATGACGATTGCCCAAATCTACAGGAGGACGATCGATGAACGATAAACCAAAGCCCGCTATCGAGATGGTGACCCTCAAGCAGCTGTGTGCCGAGCTGAAGGTCGACCCGCGCGAAGCACGCGAGAGACTTCGCCTCGCTGTGCGCGACGTTAAGAAGAATCCCGAACTCGCAAAGTCGCACACGCCAGGACACACGTGGGAATGGCCGAAGAATTCAACAGCCTTGAAGGAGGCCAGAGCGGCGCGTCGAAGAGAGCCAGAAAGCCCCACGACTTTGTGGTTAGGCGCATCGAAATCCGAGCATCTCACCTAGCATCGAGTTGCACGAGATCATCCGTAGGCGAGTCAGGCGATGGCGATTCAACGGTGAGTGCGTCTTGCCCACATCCGCCATCACCGCGTCCGGATAGGGCTTCTCGGCTCTCTCGGGGCGTTGGCGTGAATCTGGAGTCCGCCATCAAGCCTATGGACAGCACAGTTGGTTGCGGGGCGGCATAACCCTCATTTGGAGAATAGAAGGTGTGCCTGCCAATTGGCTGGCCCTCGCCATGCGCCCATGACGGCAGTGAGCCGCCGCGCCGCTGCCGAACGACTATTGGATTCAGGAAGTGAGTTGCGCCCGCAGTAGGATCCGGTATCTGTCCCGCGAGTACGGCGTCCGCGATCAACGCTGCCTTCTGATAACGAGGATCAGCCGGCGAAAGGCTCTCCATTTCTCCACGCCTCGTCATCCATGGCTCGAACTGCCACGGATGCGTCACCACGTCCCTGATAGTGTGACCCCATCTGCCGCTCATTTTGCGATTGAGGATCACATGAGCAACTGCGGCCTTGCCCTCCTCGGGCTCGCCGGAAGCCTCGAAGGCGATCGTCCTAATCAAGTAGTCGCGCTCCACGGGGTCATAGCTTGGAACTGCCTGGCGGAGTTTGGGCATGGGCAGACTGGCGTCGGCGATCTCCGCCGTCCCTTGTCGGGCTGCTAGCAGAAGACAACGGTGCGCATCGCCGAGCGCGGCATGAAGAGTTGTCGAGCCGCCCAGAAGAAAAAAGGCAAACACGAACGGCAGGCGTGGAATACGCACTCTTTGCTCCTTGCGGATGTCGGGGAGGAAGAATGCGGATTGCGCAAGAACGCGCTGATTTCATGACGAGAAACGAGCAATCTTGGGATCAATTGGGGCAATGGTCAACAGAACAACTCTTTGGCACAGAATAACAATTATGCTGCTTAGGGCTGCCTATTCTGATTCGCTCCGAAAGGGTGAAGTTTACTGGGACTGTTGAGCGCTGACTTACTCTAGCCATCTTTGACCTATTGTTAACCCTGCGTTAACCATCACACGGCAATCCTGTTTCAAAGCGTATGGCGAAGCCCTTCTTCATAGGTATTGACGGGGGGGCCACTTCTTGCCGTGCCCGCATCCGCGATATGGATGGGAAGTTGCTCGGCCAAGGCGGGAGTGGGCCGGCTAATATTCATTCCAATTTCCGCCTCGCAACGGAGTCGGTTCGGCTAGCTTGCGAGGCGGCCCTACGGTGTGCCGGTCTCGACCAGCAAACCCTGCAACATTCGCATGCGGGATTGGGCTTGGCAGGTGCGGGCATGAAGAACGCCTGCCACCGCCTGCTTTCAGAAAAACTGCCATTTGCATCGATGGTGCTCGAGACTGATGCCTATGTTGCGTGGCTTGGAGCACATCAAGGCGGCGATGGCGCAGTCGTCATTCTGGGTACCGGTTCCTGTGGTTTGGCCTTGATCAACGGCCGGCGCATAGGCGTTGCTGGATGGGGTGCCGAAGTTTCGGACGAGGCGGGCGGTCAAAGAATGGGTCGGGAAGCTCTCCGCCGAACACTCTGGACCTTCGACGGTCGCGCGGACAAGACGGCGCTATCTGCGGCTATTCTTGATCGGTTCGGTGGGGACCCGGCTAAGATCGTCCGTTTTGCATCAAGAGCGACGCCGGCTCTTTATGCTGAGCTAGCACCACTGGTCCTCCAATATGCGTCGGCGCGCGATCCCCTAGCTGTCACCCTGGTGCAGGAAACCGCGGAGGCCGCCGTCGCTATCGTTGACAGGCTTACGGATGCCGGCGCGTCCGCGATTAGCCTAGTCGGAGGTCTCGCCGAGCCTTTGCTGCCATGGCTCCCGCCCCGAATACGCGACCTCGTCACTGAACCGCAAAGCGACGCTTTGGATGGAAGCATCCTGATGGCTCGTCGTGCCTTGTTCAGGCAGGATTCAGTGCGATTGCGTGCTGGTTGAGCAGGAATCGCTCCCTAATAGTAGCCTCGAAACGCCCTCTCCACCATTTGGATGCGAGCACGGGCGATGCGGACGGGCTGTTGGCGCCTTGGTTTTGTGATCTTTTGTTGAGATACCCGGCTTACAGATTTCGGCTTCGATGCCGCGAACGCCACTCGTGTGGGGCCTGGCAAATCTTGCACTGCGAGTCGCGTCTGGCCGGGACCACTGATCGCCTGGAGATAGTACTTCTCGTAGATCCATCCTTGCCGCAATGTCGCGGGATCGGAAACTTGAAACCAACCTTGCGCGTATCCGATTAGTTTCAATTCTGTGCCGACCGGATAAAGGTGCGTAATAGGGGAAGAGACAGACGGACCGGCATGCAACCGAGCTGCGCGAGATACTACCAACCAGATCGCCTCCTTACCTTCCATTGGCACTGATGGCTCAAATGAGGCGCCGGTAATAGGCAAGGACGTCGGCCCCTTCCCAATCTGGTCATCGTCAATTGCTGAGGCCGCTAATTTATCCTTAAAGCAGGCTGGTCGTCGAAATATTGCCTCGGAGCCCTGCCTATAGGGTTCTGGTGCAAGGGCCTCTTTTTGCTGATGGGCGGGCTGAGTGGTCAATGAAGCCCGCCGATCTTGACCCAGAGACCGGTTAGGAAGGTAGGGGCCCCACACACTCAAGCGCCGCTGATTGGGCTGAGCTTCGCTAGCGACGATATTTTCGGCAGTGCCGTCGCGGATACGGTGATCGATAATGACTAGGAGCATGTAGAGGACGGCGCTCCCAATGCTCAAGAACTGCAGGAACCATTTCATGGCCAGGTCTCCTCACCCGGCCCCCGTCGTTATCCTGGACTCAACGTCCTCGAATTCGAACTGGACCTTCTAGCAGATTGACCTAGACCTAGGTCTAGATTACGCGAAGCGTTCATACCTGCTTTGTGTGTCGCGTCATGGGATGCCCAGCAAGCTCGCAGGGCTCCCCAAACCGCACGGCTCTCTCGAAAGAATTTTCTGTTTGTTCGCTTTTCACGGGTCTCACCGGCGCCAAGTCCGCTTTGCACCTGAAAGCGGACATTCAGAAGCCTTCAGTCGATCCGCGCGCTGCCAGAGCGCCCGTCATTGCGCACCCAGCTCACGCTATTGCCCCGGCGGGTGAGCGTGTAGCAATAGGACTTCCCATCCATCCAGCTCGACCAGCGCTGGCAGAGCTGACTGCCCGAGACCCACCACTTGCCGCGGTCGGATGCGGCGTCGCCGCGTGCAAGAGTCGCTGCCACCGCACCCATCCTGCCCGACATGCTGCCACCCGGGGAATAGCGGATGGGAAGCTCGAAACCAGAAATTCTAAGATAGACGGTCTTGCCGCTCACTGCCTTGCGGAGCTCGTCACCTGAAAGCGACGCAGGCTCAGCAGCCAGCGCAGCGCCAAGCACCAGAACCCCGTCCGCAGAGAGCCAGGTGCTGACCGCTCAACACGGCACCGATCAGCCACGACCGAGCGAGGGATCGTTTCATTTGGCGCTCCAACACCGGAGTGCCAGCCCGTCTTACACTAAACCTACGACGCATTTCGCTGAGGTTCAACATCGTTGTCCGAGTTCCGCCACACGTGCGATCGCTGCTCGCTTGGCCTCAAGCCGTAGCGCAACGGGTTTTCAGGGAAGATCTGCTCGCGGCTCAGAGGCAGTGCGGCGACGGTCCCAACTCATTGATTGGATTGGTAGCGGAGGAGGGACTCGAATCCCGACACGCGGATTGTGATTCCGAGAATGACTAAGAAGCTTTGCTGTTATCCAAAATGTTACCCAAAACGCCAAAATGCATCATCGTCGCGCACGGCTATTCATCTTCAAGGCATTGCTTTGTAAATGAAAAGCATGGTGCCCAGGGCGGATTCGAACCACCGACACGCGGATTTTCAGTGAGGCTCATTCCCGTGGTAGCTCGCCACCCTCTGCCTCACTCTGCACCTTGAAGACGTTGCTTCGATTATCTGCTTGATCCTCACGCGCCTCATCTCGTTGCAACGTGCCACGCTCAACCACACCGACTTTGGTCACCCCGCTGTTACCCAAAGCACACCGGCCCCCACAGAAATTTCCTGTTTGTTCGCCTGTCCGCTTAACTCCAAAAAGCGGACATGCCGTGGGATCCGCGCCAATGTTCGCTGAGTGCCGAAAACCGACATCGGCACGTGAGACTCGCCGAGCTGAATGAACTTTTGACTGAAGCCGGAAGTGCCACGGTCTCAAAGCCGGGTGCCAAACATGCCTGAAGGTCCACGGCCGATGTGATCGGAGCGGCCATTATCGGACTGCCTTTCAACTACGGTGAAGCAACCGTTGGCAACGCTTCCGATTTAGCCCGCGTTACATAGCTCATCTATGCCGCGCGTCACTTGGTCCCTGGCCGGCTTGGCCGCATCCGCGGTTACCTGCATCGATAACGAGCGCACCTCCTCAGCTTGGGTCGCGATCGCGTCGAACTGGTTGCGACAGTAGGCGGCTTGCAATTCGATGACCTCAGCGAGGTTCTTTGCCCCGGCCAGGCTCTTCGCAAGATCGAAGCCCGAATCGATGTTGCATTGGGCAATGTCCATGACTTTACGGTTTAGAACTGTCGCGCCCCGGCCCATCGCGTCGAAAGACCTCTCTAGAGTCTCTAATGCGGCTTCGAGGGCATGCTTGGAGTGCTCATAGAGCTCGCGCGTCTGAGCTACATTCTTCTCGGCAAGGGCACGCATCGCCTCTGACAGGGGGATGTTGAAATCCTCGAATTGGACGGCGGTCTGGTGAACTGCGTCGCGCACCTTCTCGGCGACAACTTGGGGGTTGAAGGGCTCGTTCATGGTAGACCTCTTGGGGTTACGTCGCAGGGAGCCCGGAGCCTTGAGGCTATAAGGGCGTTCGTTTGAGCAGATTCTCGGTGCTATTTCAGCAGCAGGCTCTCAAGGGCCCACTCGCGAAGCTCGATGGGATCGGTCACGCCATCCGCGGCGAGCATGGATAGCTTCTCGCTGATGGCAGTTTTGAGTTCTGAATCCCTTTCGAAATCGCGAAACGGATCGCGAGCCTGTATCTCCACCCAGGTGGCATTGAATGCCTGTCCCAGTGCTTCAAGCGACTTAGGATCGTGATCGTATAAGTCAGGTGGGGGGTTTCGAGAGCCCATTCCTCCCCTCCATGCTGTGCAGGCGGGAGTCTTAGGCTCTCAGCCGTCGGTGCCTGTTATTGCTCTTACCGGCGATAATCCAGCCTGCGCCTTTCCTAGGCGAATAGCGAGTGAAAAGATGCTCCTGGATCAGCAACGACTATGCACCGGCTTTCGCTGCAAGCTAGGGGTAGCGATCCTTCAGTGGACGGCGGTGCGGGAGGGCGGGTTGCTGACGGTAATTGGGTTTGGAAGCCATACGATCTCCAGGACAGCACAAGGTCTTCGCTCGCTGAGGAGAGAGCAAGAGCCAGAGGGTCCGCTATGGGTCATTAACGGGCGTGAGCGTGACTGTGATCTGCGTCCGCTTACCCCCCTATACGAACATTCATTCTAGTGAGTCTCCGTCAGGATCACTCGACCCATCGCTAGTTGAATTTGCGGATGCTGTGCCTTTGCTGCAACGCACTGAACAGACGTTTTCTGCTATGATTCTCAGATGCGGGGACTAGCAGACATTCACCTCGATGTGAGGGGCGGCGACATAATCGTCGATCTGCCGGGCACCAGCTACACCGTCACCTATCACAAACCCGCCGTCTCGCCTCAGCTTCTCGCTGCCTACCTACCTGCCAAAGACGACGCTCGGACCGGGCTCACGCAAGCGGAATTTCTCGCCAGAGCATGGCGCCTGGCGAACGACAAGGCTCGTGAATTGGATTGGATCGTTTAAGGGCGATCTACGCAGCGTCCGAAGCTTCTCACCGACCAACCAAGCCAGATCCCCCGGCGCCCTGCTCAGGCTGCATCTCCTGGGAGGTTAAAAGAAGCCCCAGCGCAACCGAAGGTGCACCGGGGCTCCCGGAGAAGCCTTATTGTGATTTTCAAGTCCGAGTAGTCTGAGCCATACAGGCCCGTGGCCAAGCCGCCAGTCCATGGGGTGAACATGGTTAAGCATTCTGAAAACAATACCCCGGATGCGTTTTTCGAGATTGATGCTGCCAATTGGCGACTAATCGAAGAGGCTTACGGAGCGTCGTTGCAGCCAAATATTCAGGACGACATTATCCGAGCTACCGAAGTGTTTCTCTTTTCCCAAAACTTTGAGCGGACGGACGAAGCTATAGCAAAGGTGAAGGTGATTCTAGAAGCCCACGACAAAGCTGCCACGCGATTCTTCAACGAACTCTTCGGCGGCGCTTCATCTCTTTCCGACGCTGGGGTCTATGCGCACCATTTGATAGACGATAATTTCAAGCCTGCTCGATTGAGAAGCGACAAAGCAGATCTTGATGCGTTCCTGGACTTTCTTCGTGGGTTTCACATTGCCTGCAATACCGCAATCAAACAATTGACCGACCCGTCATCTGACCTAAGGGGCAACCCGTGGAAAATCTGGCTCAATAGGCTGGCTGAAATTGTCGAGGAGGTTAAGTCTTTGCGTGGCGAGGGCAGTGGTGAAAGTAACGTCGACCACCCATTCGTTCAGTTCGTCCGTGAACTGCAAAAATGCCTCCCCTCTGAATGCCGACGCGACCAGGCGGCAATTGCGGAAGCTTGCCTCGAGGCGCGATCAAAACGCCGAAAACTCCCGAGGAATAAAGGGTAAGGATATTTGTGGGGAGCATGTCAGCGAGGAACAGCTGCCTCATGCTTCCCGACTCCAAGACGGGACGGGCAGCTCCCAAGCTTGAGCGGTGAACCGTCACCGAATGTCCGATTTGCCATAAAAGCGGACGTGCGTGGCTCGGCGCTAAACGTCCGCTAAGTGCCATAAGCGGACGTGCGAGCCTCTGAGCTATTTGCGCTTCCCAAAAGTCTGGGCTTAAGCCGGCTCAGGCGGGCTTTCGTGGCTATCGCAGCGAAGCAGAGTGTCTCAGCGAAAAAGCGCGAAGCGCTGAGCGCCATCGTCAGGGCTTGCCTGTCGCGTCCCGACTATGGAGCCGTGTCCACGAATTGGGGCTCTAGCACGCCAAACGGAGATGTCTGCTTTGGGTCATTAGCAGACATTTGCGAGTGCATCAGCCATGTCCGCTTCACCCCCAATAGCGGACGAGTGGCCAACCTGCTCAAACGCTAAGTGCCAATAGCGGACTCTCAAAGCCCGCTCCGAATGTCGAGGATTCGGCTGGCGGCTGTCGCCTGGGACTTACGGTTGCCGGGCTCTGCTTTGACGACCGCAATACTGATCGTCTTGTGCTCGCCATCACCCGCCACGTAGCCAAGGTCAAAAATGCCAGCCGCAAGGCGAAGCCATTTCACACGATCATCGAGCGGCCAGATGCCGTCGGAGTTCGGCAACAGCTCCACTAGCCCGCGCATGAGATTATTGATCCCGGCTGATATTTCGAGGGGGGATTTGCTTGGGCGTTAGCTAGCCTATCCCTGGGCCGCAGCCTCCGCAGGTTCATGAAATCACTCTTGTCCAGAGGACCATTGCCTGGTTTGCCTTCGACCAAATCCAAGATTTCCATGGCGCATGCTCCCTACGCTGTACAACAGGGCGCCCCAACCTAGCTCCGAAATACAATCGAATTTTGTGTATTGTGTGATCTCCAGAGGCTGCCGCCAAGCCGCGCGGCCATCCCAAAAAATACAAAAGCGGCACCCGCCGAAGATCCGGCGCGCCCTAAAGTTCAAGGACCAGCTTCTTACGAATAATGTGCGCGGCGAGAATATTAACGTTGGTCGTCTGCCTAGGATCGCTCACAAGCTCGTCGGCAGCGTCTGCGGATGGAAGAGAGGGGGCGTACACGTCGCCCATCTGATACACGCCGTCGGAGTGGCTCTCGTAGTCCGCAGCACATGGGCGCAAGATGAAAATAAAAACTTGTCCAGACTGTAATGGCGATGGTGTCGCTGACAAAGATACGGACAATGAACGTCAATGCCCGACGTGCGGCGGTCTTAGTTTCATACCTGATGACGACGATGGCCATGAAGAAGTAATAAAAACAAATGCGGCACGAATACTTCGACGCTTAACGGCTCTTGCGGCGCCCCTGGGCGCTCCCCATTTCGCCCCGGACCAGCCCGTTTCGCCCAAGGGACGGCGCTGCTGGCGGCTCTACCGGAAACGTGTATCGGAGTAGAGCGTTGATATTGCGCTGATCTCTGAAGGATTGTCATGGACAAGATCAAGCCATTGTTTACCGCGACCGCGATGGCAACCGGCGGCCGCAATGGGCATACCGAGTCGAGCGATGCTGTCGTCGCCGCCGATCTTTCTCTGCCGAAGGAGATGGGCGGACCAGGCAGGCCTGGAACAGCCACACCCGAGCATCTCTTTGCCGCCGGCTATGCTGCTTGCTTTGGCGGTGCCCTCGACTTTGTCGGCAAGCAGCACAAGCAGGACGCAAGCAAGGCCGAGGTGACGTGTGCTGTGTCCATCGGTCCGCGCGAGGGTGGCGGCTTCGGCCTCGCCGTCAAGTTGCGCATCGACGACAAGAGCCTGCCGCGGGCCGAGCTTGAGAAGCTCGTCGAGGAAGCTCATACGAAGATCTGACCTTTGAGGTGATCGGCGGCTGACTTCCGGCATCAAGGCGTCAGACGCGTAGTCCGACCGCTTAATCCACACATATCCCGTCCTGGAAACTTGAGTTCGAGGAGGACTGTCATGGGCATGATGATCATCCGTCACAAAGTGAGGGACTACGGTCAGTGGCGGCCAATGTTCGATGCGCATATCGCAAGGCAGAAGGAGGCGGGTCTCAGCAATCCCCGCGTCTACCACTCCGCGGACAGCAATAAGAGTGAGATCGTGTTGGTCTTT
>CAWFRD010000017.1:0-19298 GCA_963818165.1 uncultured Alphaproteobacteria bacterium | reverse complement strand
GACGTTGCCCAATCCGTCCTCGCCCACGAGCTCCCCCTTGCGCCACGTATAGAAGCGCGTGCCGATGGTGTTGCCGGTCCACCACGCGAAGATTTCGGTGAAGAGTCCCATTCCAGCGTTCGCCGCTTTTTTCGTATGTGCCTGGACTATGGCCTTAAGGCCAAGCACCTGTCCAGGGCGCCCCCCGCGTTTGGCGCTTGAACGGTCCAGCACCATTATGGTCCAGCACCATTATGGTCCAGCACCATTATGTCCAGCACCATTATTATGTCCCCGCTGATTGGCCCCGCGCGGGACAACCCAGCGGAAACGCGAAAGAGGACGAAGGCAGGCGGCAGGGCCAGAGCCACAGCCACAGCCTTGTCCCCTCCCCATCCACATAACTTCCCCAGATTCCCCCACAGCCTTTAGTGGTATAGTAAGAAGTCAGTGCATATATGTTGATGGTTCACACAAATCGCCCCAGTTTCAGCGGTTACGCGTGCGCTCGGCAAAGAGCGCAGGGCTAGGGGGGAAGAAAGCGATGCGGATCGAGAGACGTTTTACCAAGTCAGGCAAATCGCCCTATGACGCCATCCCGTTCCGGGAGAGCGGAAGCGAGATCCGCAATCCCGACGGCTCGGTCGTGTTTTCTCTCGCCCGCTTCCACGTTCCCGCGCATTGGAGCCAGGTCGCCGCCGACATCTTGGCGCAGAAATATTTCCGCAAGGCGGGCGTGCCAGCGAAGGCAAAGCGGGTCGAGGAGAATTCGGTCCCGTCCTGGCTGTGGCGGTCGGTTCCCGATGAGGCGGCGCTCGCCTCACTGCCCGAGGCCGAGCGCTATGGCTGCGAGACCGACGCGCGGGAGGTCTTCGACCGGCTTGCCGGCACGTGGACCTATTGGGGCTGGAAGGGCGGCTATTTCACGACCGAGGAGGACCCTTGCGCCTTCTTTGACGAGCTCCGCTACATGCTCGCCATGCAGATGGGGGCGCCCAACAGCCCGCAATGGTTCAATACCGGCCTCTACTGGGCCTATGGCATCGATGGCCCAAGCCAAGGCCACTATTATGTCGATTTCGACAGCGGCGAGGTCAAAGCCTCGACCTCGGCCTATGAGCGCCCCCAGCCTCATGCCTGCTTCATCCAGTCGATCGGCGACGACCTCGTCAACGAGGGCGGCATTATGGATTTGTGGGTGCGGGAAGCGCGGCTGTTCAAATACGGCTCAGGGACCGGCACCAATTTCTCGCAGCTCAGAGGCGAGAACGAGCCGCTCTCGGGCGGGGGCAAGTCCTCCGGCCTGATGAGCTTCCTCAAGATCGGCGACCGGGCGGCGGGCGCGATCAAATCCGGCGGCACTACGCGCCGCGCGGCCAAGATGGTCGTGGTCGATATCGACCACCCCGATATCGAGGACTACATCAACTGGAAGGTCAACGAGGAGCAGAAGGTGGCGGCGCTCGTCACCGGCTCGAAGATCCTGGCGGAGCGGCTCAACGCCATCCTCAAGGCTTGCGTCAATTGCGAGGGCGACGGCGGCGACTGCTTCGACCCGAACCGCAATCCGGCGCTGAAGCGCGAGGTCAGGGCGGCGCGAAGGGCCAAGGTGCCCGATAATTCCATCCGCCGGGTGATCCAGTTCGCCCGCCAAGGCTATACCTCGATCCAGTTCCCGACCTTCGACACGGACTGGGATTCCGAGGCCTATCGCACCGTATCGGGCCAGAACTCCAACAACTCGGTGCGGGTGACCGACGAGTTTCTGCGCGCGGTCGAGGCCGATGGCGACTGGAACCTGATCTTCCGCAAAAACGGCGCCGTGGCCAAGACGGTGAAGGCGAAGGCCCTATTCGAGCAGATCGGCTACGCCGCCTGGGCTTGCGCCGATCCCGGCATCCAATTCCACACCACCATCAACGACTGGCACACCTGCCCCGAGGCCGGGCCGATCAAGGCGTCGAACCCCTGCTCGGAATACATGTTCCTCGACGATACGGCCTGCAATCTCGCCTCGCTCAATCTGATGGCGTTCCGCAAGGCTGACGGGAGCTTCGACATCGAAGCTTATGAGCACGCAATCAAGCTCTGGACCGTCGTGCTCGAGATCGCGGTGACCATGGCGCAGTTCCCGTCGCGGCGGATCGCGCAGCTCTCTTACGAGTACCGCACGCTTGGGCTTGGCTACGCCAATATCGGCGGGCTGCTGATGGCTTCGGGCGTTCCTTACGATTCGCCGCGGGGGCGCGCGCTCTGTGGCGCGCTCAGCGCCATCATGACCGGGGTGTCCTATGCCACGAGCGCCGAGATGGCGCGCGAGCTCGGGCCCTTCCCCGGCTATGCAGCGAACCGTGAGGCCATGCTTCGGGTCATGCGCAATCATGCACGCGCCGCGGCGGGTGAGACGGCGGGCTATCAGGGCCTCGCCACGGCGCCCGTGCCGCTCGACCACGCTTCATGCCCAGATCCGCGCCTTCTCGCCCACGCCATGCATGCCTGGGAGAAGGCGATCGAGCTCGGCCGCAAGCACGGCTACCGCAACGCCCAAGCCACCGTGATCGCGCCGACCGGCACGATCGGCCTCGTCATGGACTGCGATACGACCGGCATCGAGCCCGATTTCGCGCTCGTGAAGTTCAAGAAGCTCGCAGGCGGCGGCTATTTCAAGATCATCAACCGCATGGTGCCCGAGGCGCTGCGGGGCCTTGGCTACCCCGAAGAGGCGATCAAGCGGATCGTCGAATATGCCGTAGGCCGCGGCTCGCTTTCGGGCGCTCCCGGCGTCAACCACGAGGCGCTCGCCGCCAAGGGGTTCGCACCCGAGAAGATCGCCGCGGTCGAGCAGGCGGTGGTCTCGGCCTTCGACATCAAGTTCGTGTTCAATCGCTGGACGCTCGGCGAGGACTTCCTCACCGGCACGCTCGGCCTCTCGCCGGAGCGGATCGACAAGCCCGATTTCGACCTCCTGGCCGAGATCGGCTTCGGCAAGCGTGAGATCGAGGCCGCCAACGAATATGCCTGCGGAGCGATGACGCTCGAGGGCGCGCCCGGGCTCAATCCGGAGCACCTGCCGGTGTTCGACTGCGCCTCGCCCTGCGGGCGCACGGGCAAGCGCTTCCTCTCGGTTGAGAGCCATATCCGCATGATGGCGGCGGCGCAGCCCTTTATCTCCGGCGCTATCTCCAAGACGATCAACATGCCGAACGACGCCACCGTCGAGGATTGCAAGGAGTCCTATCTCCTCTCCTGGCGGCTCGCGCTCAAGGCGAACGCGCTCTATCGCGACGGGTCCAAACTGTCGCAGCCGCTCAACGCGCAGCTCCTCGCCGACGAGGAAGAAGAGCAGGAGGAGGTGCTCGCCGCGCTCGTGTCTGATCAGCCGCAGGTGCAACGGGCCGCGGTCATCGCCGAACGTATCGTCGAGCGCGTGGTCGAGCGTATGCGGGCGCGGGCGGAACGAGAACGTTTGCCTGATCGGCGCAAAGGTTATACTCAGAAGGCTGTCGTCGGCGGTCATAAGGTCTATTTAAGAACTGGAGAGTATGCCGATGGGCGTCTGGGCGAGATCTTTATCGACATGCACAAGGAGGGCGCCGCCTTCCGCTCGCTCATGAACAACTTTGCGATCGCGGTGTCAGTCGGTTTGCAGTATGGCGTTCCGCTGGAAGAGTTCGTCGATGCCTTTACCTTCACGCGCTTCGAGCCGGCAGGCCCGGTGCGCGGCAATGAGGCGATCAAGAACGCCACCTCGATCCTTGACTATCTGTTCAGAGAGCTTGCAGTTTCTTACTTGGGGCGCTACGAGCTTGCTCATGTTGATCCAAGTGAGATCGGCAGCACAACACTCGGCTCCGGTGACGCGGGCGAAGGCAAGCGTTCCACCGAAGCTCTCGTCTCGCCAGGGTTCACCCGTGGACGTCTCGGCGAACGGAAGCTCCATGTGCCGAGCAAAGCGCAGAGCACTGGTGCGCATGCGCGTGCGTTGCAGGCGGAAGCCCAAGACGACGCGCAGCCGCGCACCACAAGCTTTGCCACCCCGCCCTCTCAATCTCCTTCAGCCGAGACGACCGAGCATGTCGCTCGCGCCGTCGAGACGCTCGCTGAACGTGGCGCTACAGAACTTGTGGCGGAAGCGCGCGTTAAGGGTTATGAAGGAGAAGCTTGTGGAGAGTGCGGGAACTTCACCCTCGTTCGCAACGGCACGTGTCTCAAATGCGATACCTGTGGAGCGACGAGCGGATGTAGTTAGAGTGAATTAACAGCCAGCCACCCGAAGGAGGGATGCACTATGGCAGCAGCAAAGAAGAGAAAACCATCGAAGACAGCGGCAGCGGGCCGGAAGACGGCGCGCAAGACCGCTCGCAAGACGGCGCGCAAGACCGCCCGTAAGGCCAGCAAGAAGAGATAGACTTGCAGAGGCGCGGGGCTCGTCCCCGCGCCTCCTTTATTTCCCTTCCAAAACAATAGATTGCCTGACCCAAGCGGCGCACCCTTCAGGGCGCAGCCGCCGAGAGTTTTCGCCGCGCCCCCGCCTCGTTCTCTCCTTCCGCCGCGATGAAGTAGCGCTCCGTTCACGGGCGCAAACCCTCCTCGCGTTGCGCGCGATGCGCGCGCAAACGATGCGCGCAAGAGACATGCCGCGGTGTCGTTCAAGCGCCAACGCACCGGCATCGGCGCGCCGAACTAAGCGCTGGGCGGGCGCCTGGGACCGGCTCAAGCCGCTATGCGCGGGAGGCCAAGTGATTCGTTTTTTGCGCGTTCTGGCTCATTCGCCCTCCGCCGCCACGGCATGGAACCCCTCCCGCTCGATCATTTTCCACAGTTCTGACACGGCGACGGCAAGCCTCGCTTCGTCGGTCGAGCGCAGCACCACATAGGTGCCGAGACGCTTGTTCTCGAAGAAGGGATAGCTTCCGATCTGAACCTCGGGATGGGCCGCCTGGAGATCGAAGAGCCCCGGAGCGGCATCGCCTTCGGGCACGTCGAGGCGGACCGCGCGGGTGAGAATGGGCCTCCCCCTCGCCAAACGCGGCGACACCGCGTCGAGCATGACCTGCATGATGCGGGGGACGCCCGCCATGACGATAACGTTCTCGAGCATGAAGCCTGGGGCCCTGGAGATGGCATTGTCGATCAGGGTGGCCCCTTTGGGGATGCGCGCCATGCGCAGCCGCGCCGGCGTGAGCTCCTCCAGGCTGAAGTGCTTGCGCATGGCGGCGACGGCTAAGGGATCGACCTCGACCTCGACCCCGAAGGCCATGGCGATGGCTTCGGTGGTCACATCATCGTGGGTCGGGCCGATGCCGCCGGTGGTGAAGACGTAAGCGTATTCCTGGCGGAGCGCGTTCACCGCGGCGGCGATCTCGGCCTCGTTATCGGCCACGACCCTGATCTCGCGCAAGCTGATGCCGATCCGCGTCAGATAGGCCGCGATATAGGCGATGTTCTCGTCCTTGGTGCGGCCCGAGAGGATCTCCTCACCAATCACGAGGAGCGCGGCGGTGATTGTCTTTTTGTCCTGCTCGGCGGTCATGGCGAAAAGAAACGCTTGCGCAAACGATAAGTCCAGAGGCTCGCCGTAGAGCGGCCTGCCGCCAAGCGGCTTGCCGTCCTTTTGCCACGGTCTTCAATCGTCCTGTCGGCGACGACCCAGTTGCAATTGGCATATTTCCCCCTAAGTGAGATTCAATTCCCTATAATCGTATCCCATGTCCAATCTCGAATTTGCCCGCGCTCAGGCGCACGACACCAAGATCAGGCTGTACGGCGCCGACGACTTCGCCGGCATGGCCAAGGCCGGCCATCTCGCGGCCGAGGCTCTCGATCTCCTCGTCAGCGAAGTGAGGCCCGGGGTGACCACCGAGGCGCTCGACCGTTTCGTGTTCGAATTCGCCATGGACCACGGCGCCGTTCCCGCGCCGCTGAACTATCGTGGTTTTCCCAAGTCGATCTGCACCTCCGCTGAACCACGTGGTTTGCCACGGCATTCCCGGCCCGCGCGCGCTGAAGGAATGCGACATTCTCAATATCGACGTGACCCTGATCGTCGATGGCTGGCACGGAGATTCGAGCCGCATGTACGCGGTCGGCAAGATCTCCCGCGCCGCCGAGCGCCTGCTCGAGGTGACGTATGATGCGCTGATGCGGGGCGTGGCCGCGGTGAAGCCTGGCGCCACCACCGGCGATGTCGGCGCCGCCATCCAGACCTATGCCGAGGGGGAGCGCTGCAGCGTGGTGCGAGACTTTTGCGGCCATGGCCTGGGCCGCGTCTTCCACGACCGGCCGAACATCCTGCACTACGGCGAGTCGGGCGAAGGGCTCGTGCTCAAGCCCGGCATGCTGTTCACCATCGAGCCAATGATCAATCTCGGCAAACCGCATGTGAAGATCTTGTCGGACGGCTGGACGGCGGTGACCCGCGACCGGTCGCTGTCGGCGCAGTTCGAGCACACCGTCGGGGTGACGGAGACGGGCTGCCAAGTGTTCACAATATCGCCGCGAGGGTTGCACCGGCCTCCTTACAAAAACTGAGCGGGCTGAATGGGCTTCAAGGATGCCGGCAAGCCGCATTATTTCGGTCATCGCGAGCGGCTCAGGCTCCGCTTCCGCGAGGGAGGCGCCGACGCCCTCCCCGATTACGAGCTGCTTGAGCTGATCCTGTTTCGCGCCGCGCCGACACCAAGCCCATGGCCAAGGCGCTGATCGCCCGCTTCGGCACCTTCGCCGAGGCGATGAACGCCCCCGACGAGCTCTTGCGCAAGGTCCCCGGAATCGGCGAGGCGGCCGTCGGCGAACTCAAGCTCGTGCGCGCCGCGGCGCTCAGGCTCATGCGCGGCGAAGTGCTGGACCGGCCGCTATTGCCCTCATGGCAGGCTGTGATCGACTATTGCCGGGCCACCATGGGATTCGAGAACAAGGAGCAATTCCGCATTCTCTTCCTCGACAAGCGCAACCAGATCATAGCCGACGAGGTGCAGCAGACCGGCACGGTCGATCACACCCCGGTCTATGTACGCGAAGTAGTGAAGCGGGCGCTGGAGCTATCG
Organism: uncultured Alphaproteobacteria bacterium; assembly: GCA_963818165.1. Lineage (GTDB taxonomy): Bacteria > Pseudomonadota > Alphaproteobacteria > Rhizobiales > Methyloligellaceae > Methyloceanibacter. Next base: position 12,273 of record CAWFRD010000017.1, on the reverse strand, counting down.
GCGACGGCCATCGTGCTCGTGCATAACCACCCGTCGGGCGATCCCACTCCCTCACGGGCCGATATCGAGATGACCAAACAGATCGTGGCCGCAGGCAAGCCGCTCGGGGTGGTGGTCCACGACCACATCATCGTCGGCAAGAAGGGCCATGCGAGCTTCCGCGGGCTCGGCCTGACCTAGATCACCCGCGCGCGCGGTCCTAACCAATCCTCAACGAACAGGATTCCTTCCCGCCGGTTGATTGTCTTGTTGGCGTAGGCGGGATTCCCAAGTGTTGTTGCGTTCGCTGCAGGCGCTTTCGCCGGTCTCCTCGGATCGACGCTCGCCCTCCTTGGCGGCTGCGTCTATCGCGAGGCCGGACCGCCCGAGGCCCATTTCAAGACAATCGCAGCGAAACCGCCTCAAGGCGACAGTGTCACGGTCTGTCACGCCTATGGGTGCAAGAGGCAAATGGCCTTCACCTTCACGCCAAGCGACATCGCCGAATTGTTCATGGTGATGACGACGGTCCCGCGCGACGACAGCCCGCGCGAGGAGCGCCGGGCCATTGCCAATGCGATCGGGTGGATGGAGCGGCGCGTGGCGCCGGCGGCCGGAACCGCGACGGACCGGGCCAGCATGGATTTCAGGGGATCGGGGGACGCGAGCCAGCAGGATTGCGTCGATGAGGCCACCAACACGACGAGCTATCTGCTCGTGCTCGATCGCCACGGACTGATCCGGCATCAACTGAGGTACCCTGGACAAGGGTGGACAGCCACTGACATAGGCCCTGTAAACTCCTTGCAAATTGTCCCTTTGCCCGCTACCTAATGGACATGGCTGGACATTAAGCACGCGAGCTGAGTGCAACCTTTTGCAACCTACGGGGCCTACTGATGCCAACTCAGAAGCTCACTGACAAGATCGATAAAGGGACTGAAGCCGCCGAAGTCGGGGCAGATAGATATATGGGACGAGGTGCTGCCGAGCTTCGGTGTTCGTATTGGGAAGACGGGACGCAAGTCTTTCTTTGTCGGCACCCGCATCAATGGGAAATACCGGCGTATCACTCTGAAGCCGGCGTATCCTGAACTGGAATTAGCGGCGGCTCGCACGAAGGCGCGCCACATCATCGCTGACGCACAGGGCGGCGTTGGCCCTGAGCTACGAAAGAAGCGCGAGGAGAAGGGCACCTTCGGCGCCGTCGCTGCCGCCTTCATGACGGACTTCGCGCATAGCCACCGAACCCGGAGACAGATGCAGCGCAGGATCGACGGTGATCTCGCTGATTGGCATGATCGGCAGATCGCAGATATTTCGCGTGGTGGACATCAAGGAGCTGATCCGGCTCAAGGCACGAACGGCGCCTATCTCGGCGAACCGACTGCTGTCACTCATCACCAAGATTTTCAACTGGGCGCTTGAAGGAGGAGCTCGATCGAGGCTTCACCGGCCATAGCAGCTCGACCGCCCCGGTCAAGAGACCGAGCGCGAGCGAGCGTTGTCGGCAGATGAAATTAGAACCCGTATGGGCGGCCTTCGATCAACTCAGTTATCCATGGGGGCCGCTGTTCAAGATGCTGCTCGTCACCGGTCAGCGGCGCGGCGAAGTCACCGGTATGAAGTGGGATGAGATCAAAGCCGAGGGCTGGCGGCTGCCGAGTGAGCGAGCCAAAAGGAAAGGGGCATCTTGGTCCGCTGTCGAGTTTGGCTCGTGAGATCTTGGACGGCGTGCCGCAGATCGGCGAGTTCGTCTTCAGGTCACATAAGGACGCACCGCTTCAGGGCTGGAGTGACGCTGACGAGCGGCTGCATAGACTTGTTCGGCCGATGGAGCCTTGGAGGGTGCATGACTTGCGGCGAACCTTCGCCACGCAACTGCGCGCCCTTGGCATAGACCGCCTAGTCGTCTCCAAGCTGCTCAATCACGCCGAAGGCGGCACACGCAATTTATGACAGATACACCCTAGACCCGGAGAGGGCGGCGGCTATGGAGCGCTGGGCCAACCGCCTGCGCGAGATCATCGCCGGCGAGCAGGCGAGCAACGTCTTGCAAATGGCGGTGCGGCCATGACGATAGGGAAGAAGCTACAGGATGAAGCTGACCGGCTCCAGAAGAAGCGGGAGCGGGAGCGCCTGAAGAAGGCAAGACAGAGGAGCGTAAAAAGGCCAATGCGGCTTATGTTGAGATCACCACCCGCATCTATGATCCGGAAGCAATGAAGGCGATCATAGCTGAAGGGTCTTATTGGACAGCGTACCTTGTGGCCGCATATGCCAAAGCTTGATCTCGATATGGCAGTCGAGAACTGGCTCCACCTGCTTTGCCGACTATGGCGCCTTGGAGAGCTCCATAGCCTTAACGAAATGCTGGAGACGCGGCCCCAAGGGCTTCGCAAAGTGGGCGAGTTAGGTACGGCCCAACAAGGGCGGGCTGGTCAAGAAGGCCGACTGGCTGAAAAGGAAGCGCCGGGAGGGCTGAAAATGTCCCCCCTTTTGTCCCCCCTCATACTAGAAAAACGGCTTAAACGCGCCATTTTATGGGGGAGGATACCAACACTTCTTGCAAAGGGTAGAAGGAGGAAAATTATGAGACCTAAGGCTAGCGGAATTGTAGCTGTGACGCGCAGAGCCATGGAGGGTTGGCACGCCGCCGAGCGGCGGCATCGCCGCGCGCTTGAGACCGCTCTAGAGACAAGGCGCGAAATGGACGCGCTTGAGCGGATCATTGACCCGTTTACCCGCCGCCGCCCAAGGCAGCATAAAACTCCAACCCATCTACCTCGCACCGGCCCGCCCTTTTGGCGGGCTTTTTTATTTCACCAACCAAAACACGGAGTTCTTCAGATGAGGTTTCTCATTTAAGCGACAGCTGCGCTCAGAAAAAGGCGTCACTTACAGCGACCGGCACCTCAAGCGCCTGGAGGCCTTGGGCCTGTGGCCGAAGTGCAAGTCCCTCGTCAAGGGCGCTCGATGCTCGTCTACTCGATCGGCTCCGGGAGAAGTGGGCCGACATACAAGACCAGCTGATCGCCGGCATCGACCGCGATTATGGCGTCTTCGATTGCCGCACCTTTAAGGCAGATCGGTTTTCGACATGGCTCGCCAAGGCGGAGATCCCCTGGCCGCGGCTAGAGAGCGGTAAGCTCGACCTTAGCGATGATGCTTTCCGGCAAGCAGCCCGCGCACATCCTTCCGTGGCGCCACTGCGCGAGTTGAGATCCTCGCTGTCTGAGTTGCGCCTCTCGGATCTTGCCGTTGGAGCCGATGGCCGCAATCGCTGTCTGCTCTCCGCTTTTCGCTCAAGAACAGGACGAAATCAGCCAAGTAATTCCAAGTTTATCTTCGGCCCTAGCGTGTGGCTGCGCGGGTTAATCAAGCCGCCGCCGGGCTATGGGCTCGCGTATATCGATTGGTCTCAGCAAGAGTTCGGCATCGCGGCCGCACTGTCTGGCGATCCGGCAATGGCGGAGGCTTATAGGTCTGGCGATCCTTATCTCAGCTTCGCCAAGCAAGCCGGCGCCGTGCCGGCACACGCCACTAAGCGCACGCATCATGCAAAACGCGAGCAGTTCAAGGCATGCGCGTTGGCTGTGCTATACGGCATGGGGCCCGAGGCGCTCGCCGATCGAATTGGACAGCCGACCATCATTGGACGCGGGCTAATCCGGCTGCATCAAGAAACCTATCGAGCATTCTGGCGCTGGTCGGATGCGGCTGTCGACCAGGCGATACTTTCGGGAAGCATTGCGACGGTCTTCGGCTGGCGAGTGCATTCTTCTCCCGGCTTCAATCCGAGATCCTTCCGAAACTTTCCCATGCAAGCCAACGGCGCCGAGATGCTCCGCCTGGCGTGCTGCCTCGCCACGGAGCGCGGCATTGAAGTTTGTGCGCCCATACACGATGCTGTGTTGATCGCCGCCCCACTGTATCGCCTTGACGAGGACGTGGCAGCGATGCGCGAAGCGATGCGCGAAGCGTCTTCAGTAGTCCTGGACGGGTTCGAGCTATTATCGGACGTGAAGACGGTTTGCTATCCCGATCGATACGAGGATGGACGCGGCGCCGGAATGTGGGCGCTGGTCATGGGGTTGATCGGCGAGGGCAATGTCGCACCAGCGCAACAGAATGTCGCGTAGGCGCACATACGTCAGGTATCTTCTATGATCTCCTCTTTTAATAATAATAGTAGACCCCTGGGACCCCCACAGGTTCAAGCTGGACGACGGCTTGGCGCATCGTATTGCGTCAGCACCATCGCGCAGGAAGCGTCGCATGGTGCGTAGGGTTCACGGTCTATTTCTTCGTGGCCCTATTCCCATGCGATGGCTGCACGATGCCAGCAGGCTAGGCGTAAGCGTTCTTTGGGTGGGTTGTGTGCTCTGGCATTTAGCGGGGCTCAAAAGGTCTGGCACATTCCTCATCTCTAATCTTCACATGCATAGGTGGGGCGTAAATCGCTACGCCAAGAGCCGTGCCTTGATCGCGCTTGAGCGCGCCCATCTCATCGCCATAAGGAACCGCGGCAAGCGCAGCCCGAAAGTGACGATCCTTGTCGAAGAGGAGTACAGCCAGAGCTGTGGCTAAGAAGCGGAAGCGCAAGGCTGCTCGACGCAGCGCCCGATACTACCGCAGGAAGAAGCATGGCGGCGGCGTCCTGGACACGCATATCGGCAACCTCGTCGATCTCGAACTGATGTTGCGGGACGCTGGCCTGATACCCGATTGGCTTGAGGAGGTGCAGCGACATGAACTCGCTACAGCCTTGAGCCTGTTCGTCGCGCGATGTCTGACGCGTCATAAGGCAACCTGCGAAGACGTGGTTCAATGATGCGCGGCAATGACGGGGGGTCGAAAAAGACAAAAGGCCTTCGCCTTGGGGACCGCGCGGGTGGATTTGTTTTGCTAATCGGCAGCGATTTATCAGGAGCAACGATTTTATGGCGCAGCGTGGAAGAAAGAGCGCAGCGGAACTGAGCACTGTCAAGGTGATCTGTGTCGATCATCAGCGGTTGAAACCGCCGCCATATCTCAGCGACACGGCACGTTCAGTGTTTACCGAGGTCGTTGGCGCTTCGGACCCGAAGGCATTCCGCAAGGCCGAGCTTCCGTTGCTGTGCAGCTTTTGCGAGGCCGTGGTTGTGAGCCGGTGCGCTGCGGCGGCGCTCGCGCAGGACAGAGCGGAAGGTTACGATCTTTCTTATCGCCAGTGGATTGAAAGCACGAAGCTGGTCGCGACCTTGGCAACGCGGTTGAGACTAACGCCGCACTCGCGGCTCGATGCACGCGGTGCCGGTCGCCTGCGGGAGGCGATGAAAATGCCGTGGGACATTGAAAAGTGACAGTGCGTTCCAATCAAGCAAGCAACGAAGGACCAGGGTTATTGGTATGAAACTCCCTTAAGCGGTCTCCGCGATCTAGGCCGTGTACTCATAAATCGAAATTGATAAGGGGCTGTTGGTCCTTGATCATCTTGCAGTCACGCTCCTGCGACACGTGTCTCACTCTAGCCACTAACCGAGCCAATTATTGTTTCAAACGTGGGGACGGGTCATGCTGGCACGGCTGCCTTGGCTCGTAACTTGGGATGCTATCCTGTCGGGGAGCTCGCCCGCATGGCTCGGCGTTGTTGCCATGTTGGCAGTCCTGAGCTTTATGCCCGCAGAAGCAAAGACCAGAGAGAAGACTGTCACCCCGCCGCCGATCGTAGACATCTCAAACGGCCAACCGCTTACGATTGTCATCTCCTTGAACGCTCAGAAAGTGGATGTGTACCGCGGCACCACTCTGGTCGCGAGCTCTAAAGTTTCGTCAGGCAAGCCTGGCTACGCAACTCCAGTGGGCGTGTACAGCATCCTTGAGAAGCGAAGGTGGCACGAGTTCAAACATTTATAGCGGTGCGCCGATGCCTTGGATGCAGCGACTTACGTGGTCCGGGATGGCGCTGCATGGTGGAGTGGTGCCGGGCTATCCTGCGTCCCATGGCTGCGTTCGCTTGTACTCTTCCTTTGCAAGCCAGCTGTTCCAAATTACCAACGGAGGGGAGAATGTAGTCATCGCCCGGGACAGACCGGCGCCTGTAATCATTGAGCATCGGACTCTCTTCCAGCCTCTGCCGAGAACGCTAGCTTCCAAGCCCAATGTAAACCACGAGAATGGAGCACGCGGCCCCTCCGGTTCTGCCGCGGCAGTATCGTTGGCGGTGGCCGAGGACGTGCCGCACGATCGGACTGAGAGCCGGGAATCGACTGCTGCTTCGAAAGGAAAGAGCGTCGATGCCGGCATCGAGGCTGCAGCTATTCAAGCTGCCGAACCCCGATCCACTGCACCTTTACGCATACTGGTGACGCGCCAAACCCGGCAAGATCGGATTATCGGTCTCCAAAACGTCTTCGCGTCGCTTGGTTATCTAAAGCATCAGAACTTCGACGGGACCATTGGCAAACTCACCGTCGCGGCGATCAAGACTTTTCAAAAAGCGCATGGGTTGGACGAGACGGGAGCCTTCACCGACGATCTGGAGAGGCAGGTTTACGCGGCGGTTAAGAGCGAGCCGCCAGCGGGTCATGTTTTTGTTCGTCAAGGGTTTGAACGTGTGTTCGACACTCCCGCCACCTTCAAGAACCCCGAACTTCCGCTTGGTATCCAGGTTTATACGGCGCTGAAATTCGCACCGCGACACTCGACGACACAATGGATGGCGGTCACTGTCGAGGGAGGTGATGCCGCAAGCACGCTCGACCGCATCGAATTTCCGGACGAGGTTCGCCAGAAGATCGAGGAAAGGCTAACCCCCGGATCCACCCTCATCATCGCCGACACGAGTATCAATTCGGTAAGCCTGCCCAAAGGGGGCGATTTTCTTGTGGTGGCCAAGGACACCGCCAAGGTGGCCAAAGGCATTATACGCGCCTCGAGGCCACGCCCCAGACGTCACTACTATCCACCGTGGTTCCCCTTTCAACCTGGGGTGGGGCGGTGGTAGGTAGGAAGCGCCGATCTTGGCAGCTATAGCCGTCACTTCCGCTAATGACCTAAAGCCGACATCCAGGGATGCGCATTGGCCTATTGGGGAATGCACTTAGCCGACGTCGCTTTCCCCGCTCCACATGTCCGTTCTTAGGGGTAAAGCGGACATCCCTGATCCGCTTGCCGATGTCCGCTTTGACCCATAGCGGACGTAGCGGGGGTCATGTACAACCGCGCGGCAAGGGGCAAGCGTCAGTCACAGGGACCAGTTTCACCGTAGCGGATTACCTTTTACCCTTTCCGTGGGAACCAGCTGGCTTCTCATGATCGGTTCGGTTGCGGCGATGAAATCTGCGAATTTCCATGCTCCGTGAGCTGCAGAACATCCTCTTTTACGATTGGCGAAAGCCAACCAGCAGAGCCGAATGGTCTGTCGGGATCCTTGGCAGCGTCATCGCTCTGATCGGCATCATTCTCGCCTTGGGCGGTGCCAAGCTGATCGGCGCCGGCGGCTCTTGGTACTATCTTTTCGCTGGACTTGCGCTGATCGTCGCCGGCTTAGCGGTCGCGCAGCTCAAGCTGCTCGGCGCCTGGATCTATGCCGGTGCTTTCGTGGTGACCGCGCTCTGGGCCTTTTGGGAAGTCGGCCTTAACGGCTGGGCGCTGGTGCCGCGTCTGGTGGGGCCTCTCGTTCTCTTGCTGCTTGTCATTTTGTCCTTGCCTGTACTGGACGCGAACCGCGGACGTCGGCGAAGGCTGTTCGGACTCGGCAGCTTTGCACTCATTGTGATCGTGTTAGGAGTTGCAGTGGCGCAGGCCAACCGGCCAGACAGTCCCGGCGCTATGCCCGAGCCATTCGCGCAAGCCATGGCGGACCCCTCGCTTATGCAAGTCGGCGCCGATTGGCCCGCCTACGGCGGGACCTACAACGCGCAGCGTTACTCGCCGCTCGATCAGATCAATCGAGAGAACGTGCGCCGGCTCGAACGCGCGTGGACCTTCCGCACCGGCGACATGCCGAAGGAGCGCTGGGGGGCGGAAACGACGCCGCTCAAGATCGGCGATACGCTCTACCTGTGCACGGGGCGCAGCATGGTTATCGCGATCGACGCCGCCACTGGCGCGGAACGCTGGCGCCACGATCCGAAGGTCGCCGATGCAAGCATTCCCTATACCGCTGCGTGCCGCGGTGTTGCGTATTACGCGGCGCCAAACACCGATCCCGCCGGCGCATGCGCGACGCGCATCATCACGGGAACGCTCGACGCGCGGCTGATTGCTGTCGATGCGCGCACCGGAACGCCGTGCGCGGATTTCGGCGAGAACGGCGCCATCGATATCACGATCGGTATGGGCGAAACCGGACCGGGCATGGTGTCGATCACTTCGGCGCCGACCATTGTCAGGGGCGTGGTCGTCACCGGCCAGCAGATTCTCGACGGCCAGCGCGCGAATGCGCCTTCGGGCGTGGTGCAGGGTTTCGATGCAATCACCGGCGCGCTGCGCTGGGCTTGGGACATGGAGCATCCGGAGCGCACGGGTCGTCCGTCCGAGGGCGAAACATATGCCCGCGGCACGCCGAACATGTGGACCACCGCGACCGGTGATGAGGCGTTGGGGCTCGTCTATCTGCCGCTCGGCAACGCTGCGGCAGATTATTGGAGTTCGCACCGATCGCAAGCAGAGAACCAACACTCCGCCGCGCTGGTCGCTCTCAATGCCGAGAACGGCCATGAGGTCTGGCGCTTTCAAACCGTCCACATGGGCGTCTGGGACTATGATCTGGGCTCGCAGCCGACCCTAATCGACTTTCCCACCCAGGCGGGTGTCGTTCCCGCCGTTATCCTTCCCAGCAAACAAGGCGAGATCTACATTCTCGATCGGCGCACTGGCGTTCCGCTCCACGGCGTGGAAGAGCGCCCGGTCCCAGGCGGCGGCTTGGAGCCTGAATTGCGCAGCCCGACGCAGCCCTTCTCGCGCTATCATACATTGCGCAAGCCCGATCTGCGCGAACGTGACATGTGGGGCATGTCGCTGATCGATCAAATGATCTGCCGCATCCAATTCCGCCAAGCGACCTATCATGGCATCTACACGCCGCCGACGACGGAGACGCGCTGGATCCAGTATCCGAGCTACAATGGCGGCTCCGATTGGGGCGGGATCGCCGTCGATCCCCGCCGCGGCGTGATCATCGCCAATTACAGCGACCTGCCGAACTACAACCGCCTCGTTCCGCGTGACGAAGCAACCCGACGCGGATGGGCGCCACGGGATCAGGCGCGCGGCGGTGACATGAGTTCAGGCGCCGAAGGCGCCGGCGATCCGCAAATGGGTGTGCCGTTCGCCATCGATGTCAACGCCGGCTGGCGCATGCCGTCCACGGGGCTCCTCTGCAAACAGCCGCCCTATGGCGGCATACGCGCCATCGATCTGCGCACGGGGCGAACCATTTGGGATCGCCCGCTCGGCACGGCGCGTCGCAACGGCCCATGGGACATTCCTTCCATGCTACCGATCAATATCGGCACGCCGAACAATGGCGGCGCGGTCGCCACCGCGGGCGGACTCGTCTTCATCGCCGCGGCGACCGACAATCTCATCCGCGCCATCGATGTCGAAACCGGCGCAACCCTGTGGCAGGATCTCTTGCCGGCCGGCGGTCAAGCCAACCCGATGGTCTATGAGAGCGGCGGCCGGCAATATCTCGTCATCATGGCTGGCGGGCATCACTTCATGGGAACCCCGCCCGGAGATTACGTCATCGCTTACACGCTGTCGCAACGCTGAGGGCGTCGCCAACGTGGTTTGCTGATGGGAGCGCGGGCGTGCGTTGTCGCGGCCCAGCTCAGTTCAGCATCTGACCATTGAGCGAGGCAATTAGGCGACGTCCGCTATTGGCACTTAGCGGACATTGGTTCGGACGCCGAGCATGTCCGCTCTTGGGGGTGAAGCGGACATGGCCGGTCCGCGCTCTAATGTCCGCTAATGACCCAAAGCGGACGTTGCCCGAAACGGTTTGGAGATGAGTTTCTGCAGGATTCTGAACCGCGCGCTTCTTCCCACGAGGGACTGTTCTTGAGGCCAAAAGCTTTTTAGGGAAGCGACGAGCTGCCAGAAGCGGCCAAGATAGACGACTGCTGCAATTTTCGCGCGGACTGCCCCCGCCATGTCCTTTGGGGGAAGAGGGAGGGGGTTTCGTCAAAGGCTTGGGTCAAGGCTCAACTCTACGCTGGCTCAATCGGCGTCACGGTCCTATCCTACAACGACCTTGCCGGTCGTTCCATCTCCGGCGGATCTACTCGTCGCGTAGCTCTGACCGAGCCAACGCGTTCAGCTAGCGCTTTCCTTAGCTTGCCATTGACCCGCAACTCGGGGAAGTCATCTCAGAGAACCCAAGAGGAGGTTAGTTCATGGCCAAGATCAGTGGTGTATGTGTCGGTAAATCGCTCGTTGGTGACGGCAATGAAGTTGCTCACGTCGATTTGCTAATCGGTCCCCGCGGCAGCGCCGTCGAGACGGCCTATTGCCATGCGTTGACTAACAATAAGGACGGGTTCACCACGCTTCTCGCGTTGGTCGCCCCGAACCTTATGTGTAAACCCCCAACAATTCTTTACAACAAGGTGACTATCAAGGACGCGCGCCAGGCGGTGCAGATGTTCGGTCCGGCGCAACACGCAGTGGCCAAAGCCGTCGCCAACTCCGTGGCAGAAGGCGTGATCCCCGCCAACGAGGCCGACGATCTCTTTGTCACCGTCGGCGTGTTCATTCACTGGGAAGCCAAGGACGACAAGAAGATCCAGGATTTCAATTATCGCGCCACGAAGGAAGCTCTTGCTCGCGCCGTCAAGGGCGAGCCCAAGGCCTCCGAGGTCACCGCGAAGAAGGAACTCGGCACATCATCCGTTTGCCGCCAGCTGAAGCGGAGAGACCGACAAACCACCGGGGCCGGTTCGGTGGTGGCTGCAAAAGCTGGGTTTCTGATCTGATCTGATCGAGATCGCCGCCTAGCCCCGGTGTCCTGCCCGGGACTTTCGGGTTGCAGGCTTGGGTGCAGGCGCAGATTCAGCCTCGCTTGATGGCAAGCCAGGTTTGACGGCTGGCCGCCGCGAACCGTCGAGGGGAAATTTTGAGTGGAGCTCCGAATGGTGCGCCTCCAAAGCAGCCACGATCAGCGCTGCATTTTTCGGCGCGTTCCAGCCGCGGCACCTACAAATCACACGCGGCGGATGGCGCTTGCCGTCCAGGACGAGCCATTCACCGCTTTCTTCACCTATCACTTCAAAAAATCGTCGCTGTTCCATGCTGCTCACAACGCGCGACGTGGCCGTTGCTCCGCTGCCCCATGGACGGCCTATCCGCCCATGCAGGATAATCCCGCGCAGTAACTTATGAAAGGTGTCGAACCGCTCTCGGTGAGCTTGCCGCGCAAAAGCCAATTCCTCAGTTCGTGCCACCGACCCGATGTCCGCTAATGGCACAAAGCAGACATTCATTTCGACGCTGAACATGTCTGCTTTCGGGGGTTCAGCGGACATCCCCGATCCGCTAGCTGATGTCCGCTATTGACCCTAAGCGGACATTTGTGGGCAATAGGAGTGATGGCTCACCCGATTTCGTGGACCGCAACCTGGAAAACAAACGTCCGGTCCCTTCCCCACTGGAAACCAGGAGCAAGTTGCTGGAGTTCATGGTTAGCACCCCAAACGCTTTGTGAGCCTAGGGATTTCAGAGCGAGGATGGAGAAGAACGGATGATGAATAATCGATTGCTCGGTGTACTTCTGGCGGCTGTTCTTGTGGCTCTCGGCGTTGCATATCTATACTACGAGAGGACCAAGCCGGTCGTTAAGATCGACGTTCCAGGTGTCTCCGGCGAGATCACCAAGGAAGGCGTGGACATCGAGGTCGGCAAGCCAAAGAACTAACCGCTTGGAGGCCGAGACGGAGCGCGAAAACCGCGCAGCACGAAGCGGGAAAGCCTAAGCAGCTTCCTCTTTGGCTGTGTCGCGCGGGGGGTTGTTGACCACGATCTTGAGTTGGGGCCGCTTGTGGCGGTAACGCTTATTCGACGCGACCAAATCCTTAGACACCGAGAGCTTAATCTTGGCCGTGAGCTCGCTACACAGGAACCACTCCCGCCAAGCCATAGCTGGAAAGGTCTATGCCCTTATTGCGGAGCCGAGCACACCTACAGCCCAACGAAATGCAACTAGGTGAGGAACAGTGAGGCCGCCCGACGCAACGGGAGGGAACTAAAAGGAGCGGCGAGCCTCTCTCGGAGGATTAGGCCGCGTACTCATAAATCGAGTTTGGTAAG
>CAWFRD010000016.1:0-59086 GCA_963818165.1 uncultured Alphaproteobacteria bacterium | reverse complement strand
TGCGCCGCCGGACCGCGTTCACCCGGCAATGTTCTGAGCGAACTTCCCTCTTGGCCAACCTTGTCTCGTTTACGCCGCTCTCTCCTCTTCTCATTTCCTGCTCTCCCCTTGAGGGAGAGCACGCGAGGGCGTGTCCGGTACGCTACAGCTCCGCTGTATGAGCGCGAGCGGTAGGGGTAAGCGGGCGAAAAGCCCGCGCCGAAAAGATTCACCCCTCCCGCCATTCGCCGCGCTTCGCGCGACGGGCGGGGAGCCCTCTCCCTCAAGGGGATCAGGCGAGATCGATAGGTCGACGAAAAAACCAGTAAACTCAGGTAATTGGTGACCACCCTTTGCGACGCCGACTAGGTAGGCTGCACCTAGGTAGCTTTCCGCCAACCGGCACGCCCTCCTGACGGTTCAGAGCGCTTGTGGGTGGGCTTCGCCAGGGTTAAGGCTTAGACACTTGCGATCCCGCGGATATCAGGGACGTGTGAGTAGGTTCAAATCTCGGGCCTGCAACCACCGAGAATTCACCTTGCCGCCCGTGAGCATCTGAGATGGCGGTCTCGAAATGCGTTAGCCACCGTTTTCTTTCATCCCGTCACGTGACCAAAAGGGCCCTTTCAAACGGCTTCCAAAGATCGAGTCGGCACTGCCGTCACTGTCGATGCCGTCTTGTCTTTTGGTGTCCGGTGCCAATTCCGGTGCCGATCGAATGATGCAGTCCGCGGCAAGTCGGCCGAAATTATAGACGCTGCGATTCAGCATTATCTCGGGGAGCTGCACGAGCGCTTCCCCGAGGTGGTCCGGCTCAAGTTCCAGAAGCAGGAATTGAATTGATGAATGCTCGACCACGGCAGTGCCGAAACGACGTTCGAGTTAGTTGCCGAGGCGGCCACTCTGGCGCAAACTATTGGGTGTCAGTGTTCGGCGCCGGGCTGGCGTTCTTGTCATCCTTGGCATCGGGTGCGGTCGCTTCGTGCACCTCCTGACGCACCTCTTCACCGACCTTCTCGACGGAGGCGCCGAGCGTCGTACCAACGTAGTCCCAGTTGACGAAGTCGCGCGTGTCGGATTCTGGCTCAAGATGATCGATGAGGAAGACGACGAGGATGGTGACAACGATACCCGTCAGCACACCTGAGACGTAAGGCATGTTAGCGCTCCAGGGTTTCCCGCATGTTAGAACGCTTCCGCTAGGCAGACAGTTCCAGGCGGCGTGGGTAGGCCAACGGCGAAGGTGGCCAACAGGGCATGCTCGATGAACAGTGTCTTCAGTGAGAGATCATCCGTATGGCCGGTGGTCCAGGCCTTCTTGAGCTGAGGAAGATTCGCGGCGGTCGTGCAAACCGCCGCCGCCAGGCCGATTACGGTGGCGATGGTACTCATCAGGTTCCCGCGGTATCACGCTGGAACGGGAAAATAATGTTCCAGTCAGACGCCATATCGACGATGGTCCAATCCTGCGCGGCGCGCGCCAGCTCCAGTGCCTTGTCCAGACGCCCGACTTTTAAATCCCGAGCGTAAGCCCATTCTCGCTCTGCATCGGTGTGATGCAAGAGCCCGACAAAGCGCACTCCAGGTCCCGCTGCCGTCCACTCCAGCATTTCCTTGTCGCCATCCGAATTGCCGAAAGCAAAAATCGGCCGCCGGCCGATAAATCTCTCTATAGCCTCCGGCTTGCCTGGCCCGTCACTCAAGACTTCGACCTCCGGCATTTTCATCAACACGGGGCCAGCCTTCCCAACTCTGTATTCGGTGACGCTCGTAGACCCCACCACTTGCTCGGGCGGAATGCGATAGGTTTCTCCGGCAAAGACGCGAATGAAATCCGCACCGTTTCCCGAAACAATGAAAATCTTGAACTCGTTCGCCCGCAGATAATCGAGCAGCTCCAACATCGGCTGATAAACAAGATCCGTATACACGCGACCGAAGCGCGGATCCTTTGCGGTATCGAGCCACTCGGCAACTATGACGGAAAATTGCTCGGTGCTCATCCCCGATTGCGTGGCCTTGATGATCTCGATGATCCAGTCCGCATCGATCGTCGCCAGGCTATCCAAGCCTCCTTCGAGCACCGTTCGGAATGGCTCCGCTTTCCTCAGGTCCGGATTCGCATGAGCCAGCGATTTCAGCCTGTCGAACGCAAAGATGAACTGGATACAGTTTGGCTGCTCTGGCCAAAGCGTGCCGTCATTGTCGAATACGGCGATGCGATCGCCCGGCGGCACTAAATCCGGCGCCCCGTCCTTCGTGACGCGTTTCACAAAATCCACAACACGCGCTCTTGCCGCGCCTTCGTTCCATGACGGGAGCGGGTCCGCCGCCACTTATTTCAAGGCGACCAATAGGTCGCTCTCATCGATCTTGTAAATTTCGCGACCGGCAATGGAATTCAGAATGGCCGCGTTCCTCCCAGCTGCCGTAACAAAGCTTGCATCCCCCAACCCGTGCGTAACCTTGTTCTGCGATTGAACGAAGATCATGCGTTCGGGCGGACCATCCCAAGTCACCGCGTACCCATCTCGATCTTGGTTCTTATGCAAGCGCCGCCTCAACTCCGGTCCGATGATCGACGACTCAAGTATGGTTTCGTCATCCAGGCCGGTGCACAAGATGACGCAATCGTAGACGACAACATCCGTCTTGCCAGTCGAGACGATATGGGCCGTGACTGAAACCCCGGCGGATTCGTCGCGCGTCTCGACGACTTCGGTGTTCGCTTGAACATCCACAACTGGGAAAGCTTTGTCCGACGGCGGAAAGTGCCGCAAGCGGTAAAGCTGCTGGTAGAGCGTTTGGGCATAAAGAGGCGGCATGCCGTTGGCCACGCTCTTGTCGTCCTGATTGATTGTTTCGCGCGCCTCGCTGTTGAGACTCGAAAACATCTGTGCGTAAGCGGTTGAAAACGTCTCACGCGAAAAGTTGCTGGTATCCAAGGCGCGAAATGACGTTTCGCTCGTGACCCAACTAATCCGCACCGGTCGTTCTGAAAATTTGTCCAGCAGATAGCTCAAACACTCTGCAGCCGACTGTCCTCCGCCGACAACGAGAATCCGGTTCAGGGACTCCGGGAATGTAAAAGCGAGAAGCCTGGAGACGTCGACGATTCTATCCGACCGGCCCACTTCAACTCCGGACTTTGGCCGAGCACCGCTTCCAAAAACGATGTGCTTTGTCACGCAGCGTCCGTGGGTTCCGGCATTGACGACGAACAAGTTTTTTTTGGCGTCGTAGTCGACGCAGTTCACATCCACCCCGAAAATCACCTCGCCGATCTGTCCCGCAACCCACCTGAAATAGTCTTCAAACTCGCGGCGCGTCGGAAAGATCGTCGATGAGCAGAAGAACTGGTCGAGGCGCGCTTGGGCCTTAAGATAGTTCAGGAAGGAAAATTTGCTAGTCGGGTCTATGGGAGTGACGAGGTCTCGATAGAATTCCGTCTGCATCAAAGATCCCGGGAACATCTGTAGCGAGTGCCAAAATACCGTCGCCTCGCACTCGAAGAAGGTCGCGGTGATCGACGTCAGTCCCCGCTCCCTCGCAGTCGTCAGCAGCGAAGCCAGGCTTAGATTTGCCGGGCCTGCGCCTACGCCTATAAGATCCCTCTCCACGTCCACACTCTTCCGTTTGGGTGGGCTCTTAGAGCTTTGTGTCGTCTCTGCAAGCGAACCCGCTTCCAATACTCCGCCTCTACTCGGCTCTCAATCAAGGACCAAGCATGACCTTACCGCGAACTCCTGCTCTGGCGACAGACTGTGTCGTCTTCGATCCGTTTGGGCGCGTGCTGCTCATTCGCCGCGGGCATGAACCCTGCGCGGGAAAACATGCATTGCCAGGCGGTTTCGTGAAGATCGGCGAAACTGTCATGTCCGCCTGCCGACGCGAAGTCAGGGAGGAGACCGGAATTAACGTCGCCGAGATCACCCTCGTCGGCGTCTACTCCGATATCGATCGTGACCCTCGAGGCCATATTGTTAGCGTGGCATTCATGACCGAACTCGCGAACGAGACTCGGCCACGCGTGGGGTCGGACGCGGTTAGCGCCGAATGGGTCGAAATGCGCGACGTTGACCTCGAATTTGATCATGCTCGGATCTTGGCCGACGCCAAGGCCAAGCTGCGCATCAATGAAACTCGATGAGCTGCCGATCCGCCCGCCTATTTCCTCGTCGATGGTACCAGCGCGTACGCACCGTCATACAGCATGGCTTGTGCAATGCGCATACTTCCACCTGCCATTTTCCCAGGCAGACATCCGACCATTTCCCGAATGAGCCCAGGTGGCGCGGAACAGGGTAAGTAGACGCGCGAGCGCTACTAAACACGTGTCCAAGTTGAAGTCCGCTGTGGGTCAAAAGGCGCTCGCTTCGGCGGGCGCTCTTTTGCGAATTAGAAACGATGCCGGATCGCGCAAGGCGAGCAGAGCCCAACGCTCCAGAGGTGCCCCAACCCAGGAAGAAACCGAGCCCTTTAGCTTTGCGATCTCATCATCATCTGCGATGAACACCTGCACCTTGCGCCCTTTGCGGCTTTCGGCGGGGAGAAGCTCGGCGAAGATCGTGTTGAACGCCTTCACGACCTTAGCCCCTGGGGCAAGCTTCTGAATCTCTTCTGCGGCCGAAGTGGAATGACCAATCGTAAGCACCTTATAGTCGGCTGTGATTGGGTTCGAGATGTCCACGACGACTTTGTTCGTCAGATCGCCTGCAGCCTTCAGCGCTTCAGCCGCATCTTCCCTAACTGGAACGCCGTAGCGGCTTGCCCAACGAACGCGGGCTGATTACCCAGCTTCTCAGCGCCGACTACGCGGCGGCCCGTTCGTCCGCCCGCCGCTTGACCCGCGAGAAGGAGCGCCCCGCATCGGGCATACCATTCCCCTCCTCGACCTGCGCCAAGGCGCGTGCGACCGCAGCATAGTGATAATGCATCGCGACTTTGAGTGAATAAATAAACAGAATGTGCGGCTCACGCCAGCGTGCGGCGAGCACGCGCAAGAGTTGCTGTCCGTATCGCGACCGCAGCGGCTCGTCTCTAACCAAGCGAAGTAGCCGCGAGGCCACGACAAGAAACCGGCAATAGTTGAGGAAACATCGCTTCGCCCAGGCCCAGCGGTGGCTTCCCCAATACGCGAGCTGATGCACGGCGAACTTGAACTTCTCATCAATGAATTGCGCATCGAGCCGCCGGAAATAGGCGTCGGCCGAGTAGCATGCTTGCATCACGCGAACAAATCCGTCGCTCAACTCCTCCGGCGACATGCCGAGTGGAACGACGTTCGTTCCACACCTGTCGCTTGCCTCGTCGTCGTTCAGCCGCCCCTCCTGCTTCAACCGATCATAGAGAGGCGTGGTCGGTATCGCGTGCAGCATGCCTATGAGCGCGGCCGAGATGCGCGCCTCTGCAAGGAATTTCGGCATCACGTCGAAGATCGAAGCATCGTCATGATCGAAACCGACGATCATGCCACACCAGACGTCGATGCCATGTTGTTGGACACGGTGCGTACGCTCGAGCAGCGTGCCGGCGTTCGGCCGCACATTCTGGTGCTTCTTCGTCTCTCTGAGTGAGTCCTCGTTCGGCGTTTCGATGCCGATGAAGACGCTCTGGAAATTGGCAAGGCCCATCAATTCCATGAGTTCCTCGTCCTCGGCGAGATCGAGCGAGGCCTCGGTGAAAAGCGTGAGCGGGTAGGCACGCTCCTGCTGCCAGCGGACGATGTCGCGGAGCACCGGCTTGATCGCCTTCTTGTTGCCGATCAAATTGTCGTCAACCACAAAGACAATCCTCATCCCTGCGCGCTGAAACGATTCCAACTCCGCCAAGACTTGCTCGCTCGTCTTGAGGCGAGGCCGCCGGCCAAAGGTCACGATGATGTCGCAGAACTCGCACGTAAACGGGCAGCCGCGGGAGATCTGCAAGCTTCCAAACATGTACCGGTTTATCTTCAACAAATCGATGCGGGGGAGCGGCAAATTGGTGACGTCGGTCTTCTCGGGCTGGTCGTAACGCGCTTTGTGGCACCCTCGCTCCCACTCGCTCAGAAACTGCGGCCAAGTCGCGTCCGCTTCGCCAACGAAGATGACGTCGGCGTGTCCTACCAGCAATTCCGGCTCGACCGTCGCCATCGGTCCGCCAACAACCACCATGACCTCAAGCGACTTGACCTCCTCGAGAATCTCCATCAGCCGCCGCCCCTGGATGCTCATGCCGGTCAGGCAAACGAGGTCGGCGCGACTCAGCCTCTCGAAATCGATATCTTCGACATTTTCATCGATCAGCGTGACCCGATGATGGTCGGGCACCAATGCAGCCAGTAGGGCGAGGCAGGCGATAGGCAAGTTGGCGCGCTTTCCGAAAAGCGGCAGGCAGTGTTCTAATCCCCAGAAGGAGATGTCGAAGCGAGGGTTGATAAGGACGATATCTGCCATGGTGTTGCTACCGACGGAACGCGGCAGTTCTTGCGGGCTGGCCCGGGACGCACGCTCTCCTGCAGGATGATCCCAAATTTCGGCATTTAGCATCTAGACGTCGGCAGCATGTGTGAGCCAACTATCAAAATCAGAGTATGAGCCAACCATCGAAATCAGAAATGGTTGCAGCATGGCTGCGCCAAGCTCGGCAGCGAGTTTGCTGAATTAGGACACCTACCCGGCTCATGACCGTGGGTTCCTGATGGGCACTCACACACCTCCGCAGCCATTTCCTTCACTCCTCGCGACGAGCGCGATAGCGGTTTCGCATGCGTTGCTATCTCTTTTTCGACACGCGCTCGGGCTTACCTTTGCGCTTGGTGGAAGCGAACTCGTCCAGCTGCTTCTCGCTCATTGACTCATACATACTCTTGGACGCGCCCTTGAGTTGGCTCACTGGAGTTTCGCCGCGTTTGGCGGCAAGAGCGGCCCCAGCCGCTTTTTGTTGCGCCTTAGATTTCGCTGGCATTCCGAATCTCCGCCTTAAACTTCTGTTGGGAAAAACGCCTATACATCGCGCGCGTTCCTCTGGAGTCAGCGGAAGCGAACGCCCCAAAAACAAAAGCCCGCGGCTTGTGCCGATCTACGTCGACATTTCTTCGGACCCCGGCCTGACCCCTCAAGACAATTCTTTGGCACATAATATCAAGCTTTTCGCAGAGAGGTTGCCCATGTTCGGCCTACTGAAACTGCCGTAGGGCCTCTCCACCATGATCTCAATTGTTGATGACGATAAGTCAGTTCGCAAGTCGACAAAGGCGCTGGTAAGGTCGCTTGGTTACACTGCCCGCACGTTTCCTTCGGTCGAGGAATTTCTCCGTTCAAATTTGGATGATACCAGTTGTCTTATTCTCGATGTTCAAATGAAGGGTCTAAGCGGCATCGAGCTGCAGGAGCGACTGATCGGCGAGGGTCGGCGAACGCCGATCATCTTCGTTACCGCTGTCTTGGATGAGCAAATTCGCAATCAGGTGCTCGAAGCCGAGGCGATTGACATTCTGAGCAAGCCGTTTAGCGATCAGAGGCTGGCTAGTTGCCTGGATTCAGCGTTGAATGGTCAATAAGCGCGTGGCTACCTAAACCGTGCGAATGAGACAAGGGTTTGGCTTCTAGGAACTACCGATGTCGGTTCGGCGCTCCTTACACTAATCAGGTGCTCGGGTGATGCAGGCAAACAGGTAGCTGGCAATTAGTCCCAGCAGCGCGAAACCGCTGACTAGCCAGAACACGTGTTGGTGACCGGCGGCTCCAGGCGACTGGTCCAGCAGATAGCCCATTAGCGGCCCCATAAATACATCCGGCATGTAGCCAATAACAGATACAAGGCCAACCGCACAGCCTGTGTATGCCATAGGAACTTTGCCTTCCTGCATGATCGCGAAGTAAAGACCGCGTAGCGCGAATATACCTATGCTGCTGCAGATTATCGTCAGCAGGAACATCCAGACCATGCCCGAGCCAACGACCCCGGAGGCCAGCACGACACTACCGGCCGCCAGCATTACGAAACAGCTGGTAGTCATGGTGGGCGCGCCAATCCGGTCAGCCAGGTAACCGGCGCTAATGGCCGCAACTGGGCGTATCCAGAGCGATACAACGCCGGCCCGGGCGGCGTTTACCTCATTCAGGCCGATGACCTGATTCGCGTACAGTGAGAAGTCATCGATTGCCTTAAAGCCAACATACGCACACAGAATAATCGCCGCCTGTAACCAGACTGACGGCATGGCGAACACGTGGGCAATACCACTCAGAGACAATTGTGGCTCCTCGCCTCGCCTTGATAAATCGCGGTTCGGGAGCGCTAGCCAGACCAGCAGGGCGGCTCCACACGTTATGGCGGACAACAGCAGGATAATCTGCCGCAATGTTTCGGTTCGTTGCGCGAGACTGACCGTTTCGCTGTCCGCGGGGAGCAGCGCGGCGAATAAGGTCACCATGAACGAGCCCATCACCGCTGCCAGCAGCCCCCTGCCGCCATCGAGTAAGCCAAAGGCGCGACCCTGGGAATCGTCGCTACCCCATTCACGTGTGGCGCGAATCAATGGCGCCCAGAACAGGGCAATCGTGGTAATTCCCCAGTACGCGTACAGAATCACCAGCGTCGACAGGGGCGGAACCCTCATCATCACAAGACCGCCAGCGGCCGTGGACGTTAATGCAACAGCCAGCATGGTACGAGCACGGAATTTGTCGGCGAGCGGGCCACCAAAAAAATACGCGGCCATTGCAACAATGCCGTAAGCGGAATAGGCGGTGCCGAGCTCAAGATTGGTCAGGCCAAAAACATCGAGGAGCGTGGGCCGAAATACGCGAGCCAGAACAAAGGGCAGCAGAAAAACAAATTCGCCGGCGACGATCAGTGCCGCGATGGACAGTCCCCGCCCTGGCGCCGCGTTAATCTCACGGGCCGGTTGCAGTGCTTTGATCACTCCCATCGGACACAAGCTCCAGATTGGACAGAAGGTGGGCCTGGGCTGGAATTCGGATTACTGCATGACGTGTCTTCTTGCATGCGGGGTGACCACAACCTGTGCGCAAAGCAGCAAGGCACTATTGTCGACGCCGCCTGCAGGGCTTATCGGCTTGGCTTTTTGACCCCTCTATGACCTGATTTTTCGCGAATCGCTAGGACTGAGGAAGGAGAGAAGTTACGACGGCCATGACCGCACGCCCCCAGGATCAATCGCTGCACGCTCATTTACAGGGAGGGAGCGGGCTTCTCGCAACTCGGGACGTGATGACTTCCCTCGCCTAAAATGCCAGTTGCCACACCGTTGGGTAGGAGGTGAAAGATGATTGACCCCAAAAGTCTCTCAAACTGGACACCTTATGCTCTTGCCGTCCTCAGAATCGTTGCTGGCCTCATTTTTCTGGAGCATGGGACACAGAAGCTTTTGGGATTCCCCTCAGGCGAAAGAGCCTTCGTGGATGCCATGACCTTGGCCTGGTGGGCTGGCGTTTTCGAACTCATCTTGGGTGCCTTGATCACTCTGGGGCTGTTCACGAGGGTGGCTGCCTTTATCGCCGCAGGCGAGATGGCCTTTGCCTACTGGATCGCGCACGCGCCGCAAAACTTCTTTCCTGTCAATAACGGTGGCGACGCGGCCATTCTTTATTGCTTCGTGTTCTTGTTCCTTGTTTTCGCGGGTCCTGGCAGATGGAGCATCGACGCTTGGCGCCAAGCAGAAGACCTCGGCATACCTCCTGTCACTGAACGGAAACGATATTCCGCGCCCTAAGAAGCCGCCGCCTCAAAGGCGGAAAGTCAGGCTAGATCGCGCAGCCGAATTCATGCCCGAAGGTGCGACGCTTGAAGTATCGACGGCATTCCGCTCAGCAACGGTGATCTTGAAAGCGAGCAGGGGCTGCCTGAGACCGTGAAGAAGTTCAAGGAGCACATCGTCCGGGCTGCTGCTCGTCACGCATGCACTGCGTGGGTCGCGCGCTGCCGGCTAAATCTGTCGCAAGCCATCCGATTTCCCCGCGATCGGCGGCATTGTCGCCGCAACCGTAAAGGCTCCGCCAATCGAGGCGAGCGCTGCTGTTGTGAGGCCAACTTCGTAGCTGCCAGGGAAAGATGCGGCGCCGGCGGCCAGGGCTACGCCGGCAAGTTGTGCAATCCGGCTCGCCGCATTGTTGATGCCGGACGCGAGCCCCATATCGGCTCGATCAACACTCGACATAACGGACGCCGTCAGTGGCGCCACAAGAATGGCGAAGGATAGGCCCAGCAGCGCCATGGGGCCGATCACGCCGACCATCAAGGAAGCTTCCTGGCCAAGTGCCATCCAGACATACGCGAGCGCCGCACCTGCCGGCCCCGCAATGAGCATGGGCCGAGCCCCCATCTTATCCGCCAGGCCGCCGAAGACCCTTGAGAGGAGGCCGACGCCGAGCGTGAAGGGCAGGAATGCCAGCCCGGCTTCGGTCGATGTCAGCGCGCGGCGATCAATAAGGTCAAAGGGCAGTAGAAAGAACATAATCGAAAGCCCCGCGTAAAGCATCAGCGTCGCCAGATTCAAGCCAAGGAAGCTGCGGTTCTCCACGAGGCGCGGCGGCGTCATCGGATGCGCACTCTTGCGCTCCCAGAATGCATAGATGGTGAGTCCGACAACGCCGAGACCGGCGACGACGGCGATGGTGGTACTCGATTGCGCCAGGGTGCCCGCGGACGCCTGAGGTTCGCTGGGGCCGATCTGGCTGAGCGCCCAGGCGAGCGCACCAAGCGCCGCCGCCAGAATCGCGGCACCGATCACGTCCAACTGACGCAACTCGCGGCGATCTTCCGGTGCGAAGACCAGCAAGATGCCGACAGCGACAAGTGCGAGCGGCGGGTTGATCCAGAACACCGACGGCCAGCCGAAGGTATCGGTCAGCCAGCCGCCCAGGACGGGACCGCCGGCGGTGGTCAGGGCCGATGCTGCTGCCCAGACGCCGATCGCCCCGTTTCGTTCGTCGCGCGGATAGGTCGCGCCGATAAGGGCGAGGCTCGCAGGCGCTACAATCGCCGCGGCAATGCCTTGCGCAGCGCGCGCCGCAATCAGCCAAACCGCCGACGGAGCCAGCGCGCAAGCCGCCGACGCCAAGCCGAACAGGATACAGCCGACCGCGAGCATGCGTGCCTTTCCGTGGACGTCGGCAAGTGCGCCACCAATCAGCGTGAGAGACGCAAGCGCGAGCAGGTATCCATTGAGGACCCACTGAACAGAGGCAAGATCGGCGCCGAAATCGGCACGCAACCTTGGCAGCGCGACGGTCAGCGCGGAACCATCCACGAACGCCATCGAGGATGCGAGCACGCAGGCGGCGAGCACCATGCGACGACGCAGAGGCGATATCTCCCGCCCAAGCTCTCGTGGACACGGCTCGGCTGCAATAATGCCGCGACTGCAAGGCTCCACAAAAGGCTGCGCCACTGTTTCTCCCAGAGAGGATTGACCTCGGCTGACCGTCCCTTGACGCTGGGCCATTTGGGGAACGATTGCCACCCTGCTCCCCTTGGCCAATCTCTATTTCATGGTCTTCAAGCCCTAACCCGTAAGGCCGCCCCAGGCCTTGACTTACAGACCGGCCGGCGAGTGGCCTTGCCATAGCAATGCCGCGGTTCTCCGGGATTTTTGACCGAGGTGCGCTAAACCTCTTCTGCAATGCTTACGACCACGCTACCTCGCTTGCGGCCGGTGTCGACAGGCGTGGGCCTCGCGCATCTGCGCGAAGGTGTGGCCGGTCGATGACAAGCCGCAGTGCTCCGGATTTCGCAAGTTTGGCCAAGTACCGACATCTTCGGGCCGTTCTTCCGCAGGCCCGCGATCACCCTTGCCGGTCATCGACGCCCACAGCGCGGCAAGCAAGTCACGCAGGCCCCCTGAGGTCGTGTCATTGGTTACGCCTCCACGCCATTCCCGCCTTTACTTAAGACCGGCCGGCCTTATCTCTTGGGTCATGTGCGGTCGATACGACAATCTCATTCCTCGCGACGCCTATGGCGCGCTGTTTCGTGCGGCACGAATTCCGCGCTCGAATTTTCCGCCGCGATACAATATCGCGCCGACTGACCAGATTCCGATAGTACGCATCGATCCCCGAGACGGAGAGCGGGAGCTTGTCATGGCCCGGTGGGGTCTTATCCCATTTTGGATGAAAGAGAAGCCCAAGGTTCCCCATATCAACGCGCGGGCTGAGACCGTACACAAGCTTCCGCTTTTCCGTGAGGCGTTTGCAAAACGCCGCTGCCTTATTCCAGCCACTGGCTTTTATGAGTGGCAACAGCGGAACGACGGGAAGCAGCCGTATCGCTTTCGTCGCAAGGATCTCGAACCCTTCGCCTTTGCAGGTATCTGGGAGTTCAACCGGCTCGGCGGCCAGGACATCTTATCTGCCGCAATGATTGTCGGTGAGCCGAACCCTCTGGTTGGAGGAGTTCACGACCGCATGCCGGTCATGTTGATGATGGAGGACTATGATCGATGGCTTGGCGCCACCTCCGATCTCGACGGATTGCGAGCCATGTTGCGCCCCTACGATGCAGGCCTCATGGAGGCCTACGCCGTGAGCCGCGCAGTTAACAGTGTAAAGAACGACACAGAGGAGTGCATTGAACCGGTCAATGAAACGGTATCGACGGCGAAGTAACCTGAAATCGGAAGCACAGAGAAAACGCGAGGCAGGGGAGAGGGCTGCGCGAGCCCTAGAGGAAACCAAGCGAAGGCTCGGTGTTGGGCACCCTCAACCTTTGAAAGGAGCAACGCCCAGTCCGCTGGTGACGAAGGGATGGGAGAGGAAGCCGAGTCCCGCGCCTACTTCCGATCGAATTCCCGGTTCCGCCCCAGTGAAGGATCTCATGCATGCGCACAGATGGAAACGGGGCTCTGAGGAAAAGGCCTCTACGGTGAAGGAGATCGTTAGGAAGGCGCGCCAGATAGGCCCCGCCTATAATAAGGGAGCCGTGCAATATCTCCCGTCAGCAGGCATTTCTGACCCCACCAACTCGACTCGGGATTGAGCTTTCCACGATGTTTCGGGCAGCAAGAGAGCGACACGCCGATGAAACATCAGCCTGTCGGCGGCGATATCCTGATTCCATGCAACAGCTCGGACGAAGCTCTGATGTCCACGGGTTTCGCACCACTGCTCCACTGGAGCAGTGGTGCAACCTCTATTGATTTGACGGAGAACTGGAGCGGCCCCCTTGCGGCAGTCCTACCGCGCATGATGGGAGCCATATGGCCAGACGTCTTATCTTGAGTCCTGAGGACTTTCGACCTCCCATTCTGCGAGGACGTCACGTACCAGGTCTTGAAAGCGACCATCCTCGCTCATCTCCATGATGCCCGCACCGAACTTCGGTGAAAGCGCAGCGCAGGGGGATTTCTTCGAGAATGCCACAAACAATTCCTCCGACAGCAGCGGCGGTTCCAGCGACTCGATTTTGTCCCCTTTATTCAGCCGCGCCAGCTGTGCAGTCCCCGGATAGAAAGGCGCAATCACGTAGTCCGCCTTGCCTGACAGGAGCACGTCGAAGGCAGCGCTCAATCCGTCCACTCGCGTGACCGTCAACTTGTCCTTGAGGAAGGCGTCAAACGTCGTACCGAAACTCTCACCTTCATTCGTAACGCCCCTCTTGCCGACAAGATCGTCCCGCCCCTTGAACTCGAACGACTTGTCGCTCGCCACGAAAACCACAACCGGATCGTAAGCGAATGGCGGCTCGAGGTAGTCGAAATACTTCGCCCGCTCGTCATTGTAGTACACGCCAATAATCATGTCGGCTTTGCCCGCGCGAGCGGCTGATTGCGCTTCAGACCACGAACCCATGTACTTAGATTTAAACGGGACAGCGAGCTTCTTGGCGATCTCTCCGACGAGACGTGGCGCCGCGCCTTCAATGTAGCCCCCTTCCTTGAAGGCCATGACGGGATATTCGGGATGGCCAGTTGCAACGATCTTTTTGCAGATTTCGTCGGCTTGAGCCGCATAAGCGGAGGACATCGCGGCGAGGAGCAAGCTCAGGCAGATGCCTTTTTTCATCTTCTAGATCCTCCTCACAAGCGGCGACGGCCCAACCTTTTGGCGGAAGATGGTTGTAGCACACGCTACCAGTAGTCCTTTGGCATGAGCATGACCAGCATTCTGTCGTGCAACTGCGCCACGAGGGGGTTCGCGTTACCGACGATCGCCGCTGAGAGCAGGTGAACTCCCGGCCGTCTTTGCTTGGGCCGCTTGGATAACCTTTCTTGCACTGCACCGAGATTGGTCAGCCCTAAGCGATCGAGAAGACCAGTTACCCATGTCGGCAGCGCGTCGCGAAACTTCTGAAATATTCTGCCAAGGTTGAGTTCTCCCGATTGAATTCTGTCGTATAAACCTGTGGCCTCCTGCACGAGAGAAGTCGCCGTCAGTGACAACGGCAGGATCACCAACGTCACTATGATCACAAGGGTCGCGAGAGCGGCAAGATTGGGGTGCTGTCCGATCGAGCGTAGGATCCGCCGGTACAGCGGCGCGAACACGATCGCCAGAACGGTTGCCCATAGTATGGCACTAAAGAAAGGCCAAAGAATCCACACGAAGGCCAGCGATACGACGATGACCAGCAGCAATAGGGCGCGGTCTTCAAGGGTACGCACGCGATTCATGCCCGCTTCGTCATCGCGGCCGGTTGGACTGGGAATCCACGCCCTAAGGTTGCAGGATGGAGACGCAGAGTCAGCTTTCAAAGTTTTAGGCTTGGCTTGAACAGTCGCTAACGACAACGCAGAAAGATGCCTGGCTAGTTTAGCGCCCGACGGACCGGTGGCAACCACCGTGCTGGATTCCTCACGTGACGCCGACGCCGAAAACGACCTTAGGCTCGCGGTTAGTGGTAAACTTCTCGAACTAGCTGCCTACGGCCTCAAAAGCTCGCAAGCATTCGTCCGAGGCAGACAGCCAGTTGGCCACTTCGCCGACAGCGTTAAAAAACGTCTCTTCGCCTATTGCCTTGGCAGTCTTAAGTGCAGAGGTATTTTCCAAGTAGACGCCCGCACTCTCGCAGCTCTTATGGAGGCGAAACGCCTGTCGGGCTTGAGCAAAGGTCATCATAGTCGCCTCCCAGAAAGAGGCTGCCCCGACTAAGCCGACAAATTAGGTTTAGTCCCCGCATGACAATCCGGCTTGCTTGCCTTTGCGGCATTTTAGTTCTTCTTCTTGCTATGAAGCACGGCCGACTTAGTGCGATGTGAAGGTGCCGCAGCGCACTGCTAGAACTTAGGATAGCAGATTTACGTTTGCTGATCGTAGCCTAACAGACATTCACGGGTGACGCCGGTCCGCAGTTCTTCGGTTAGACCGCCTGGCCTCACGGGTAGCTTCAAATTGGCAGCGATTTCGAGCGGGTGCCGAAATACAGGGCGGCGGACGTCGGCCTGCTCTCACCAGGCGTATTCGCGACCGTCGTAATTGAAGAACTTGCCGGACTTCGCAGGTCCCAGAGTTTCGATCAAACGTCTCAGCTTCGTCACGCTTTCGGATGCAGTTATGGTGGCGTGCGGGCCGCCCATGTCAGTCTGCACCCAGCCGGGATTGACGACCACACAAGTAATGCCGCGTGGAGCAAGATCGATTGCCAAACTGCGCATCACCATGTTCACCGCGGCCTTCGAGCTGCGATAGGCGATCGAGCCGCCAGAAGTATTGTCAGCAAGTGATCCCATGCCGCTGGTAAGGGTGACGATTAGCTTGCGTTCGCTTCGTGTCACATGGTCAACAAACGCCTCTGAAACCCGCATCGGACCCATGGTGTTGGCCTCAAGCACCTTCGCCCAGGTCTCGTAATCGATGTTTCCGATGGTCTGGCCCCGAGCTCCCATGACGCCGGCATTGTTGACGAGGAGGTCAATGGCTTGCCCGTCGAGTTCTGCGGCAGCCGCGTTGACACTCGTGGGGTCGGTCACATCCAAGGCCATGATCCGCAGTTTGTGGCCGCTCGTATCAGCCAGTCGGTGCAGCTCTGAAGCGGAATCCGGATCACGACATGCCGCGTATACCTGCCAGCCGTCGGCCAAATACTGTCCGGCGAACTCGAACCCGAGCCCGCGATTGGCACCAGTAATTAGGACAGTTTGCATCCCCTTTTCCAGTCCGGGCACAATTCACCGTCCCGACCCGCTCCGCTAGTCGTCGCTAGTTCGGTGCCATGCCCTTCTCAGTGAGTTCTTTGATTGCTTTCGCGCTCTTTGACAGATGCGTCAATCCCATGCCGCGGAGCACGTTCGGCGCCTTGGTGAATTGAATGTTGTCGTAGCCAACAATCTCTATGCGGTTTCCCCAAGGGTCGAGAAAGTCGAGAAATGGACCGGGCAGCGGTTGGATTCCCGCATCGGCAAGAGCTTTGCGGACTGCATCCTTGTCGTCGACCACAAGTCCAAAATGGCGGCCCTCGTCCGCAGGCTGGGTGCGACCCTTCTGAAGAGCAAGGAATTGGTCGCCAAGATCAATGAAGGCTGATGTGCTGCTCTTGCCGCGAAGTTCGAAATCGAACACTCGACCGTAGAAAGCCAGAGCCTCTTCAATGTCACCGACCTCGAGCGCTACGTGGTTGAAACCGACCGCGCGAGCTTTTCGTGCTTCAGCCATGGCGCCTCCAGCCAGCGGTTGCCCTAGATGTCGTCCTCTCCGAAAAGATCTTTCTCGGAATAAACGTTGTCCCTCACGTGGGGTTCGTGTTTCGAGACCGCGCTCTAAGGACAGGGGAGGTGAAGCCTCAAATTAAGGCGGTACCGGGCGACCAGATCGGCCACCCGGTCGGCTACGAGCCGGCGGCGAGCCTGTTGTTTCTCAGCTGCAGGGTCTCGTCCCTCTGTTCGGGCCGCGAAGATCTTCAGGGCTGCTACCCGCGCCTGATGCAACGTGACGCGCCCATAAGGCCCAATCGTGTATTTGCGTAGACGCGTTCCTGCTCCCCCCACCCGATACAGCACGATGAATACTTTACGGCCCTTAGGGGTGACTTTGACGCCGAAGCCGGGACAGCCATTATCCCAACAAACGATATCCTTGGCGGATACCGGCAGCGCATCGATCGCGCTCTTGGTTAGCTTCACTCTCGGCATGGCGCAGTCCCGTCTGCAGGTGCGCGCTACCTCGATCCCAAATAGGTAGCTCGGAGGGAGAATCAGGATGCATCAGCGTGACCGCCGATCTCAGAGAACGCAAGGAAGATCAGTGCAGTATCCATCTCCGTCAACAAACTTCCACGTCGAGGAAATCAACACTCGATAACTCAAGGGGAGAGGGAAAGATCGCACTTAGGCTATGGCGGGCGACTTCACATGCTCGGGGCGGAAACCCATGCCGATGAGCCTCGCCGGGAGACGCCGGAGAACGGGGAAGCGATTGAACAGCGTGAAGACGAAGGGCGCCCGCGGCTGCGTGGTCATGCCGAGAACATTGCTGATGACGCGCTTTTGCACGAAGAGCTGCAACGCTTGAGTCATCTCGGTCGGCCATTGCCGCCGCTCCTGCACCTTGGCCAGCATGTCCTCGGCGACCCGCCCCTCGCGGAGCGGCTCCCATAGAATATTGGCGGCGGCGACCGCGTCTTGAACGGCGAGATTGATGCCGACGCCGCCAACCGGCGACATGGCGTGAGCGGCATCGCCGATGCACAAGAGACCCTGCCGATACCAGCGCTTGAGGCGATCGACGCGGACCGTGAGCAGCTTCACGTCGTCCCACGATGCAATCTCGCTCACGCGGTCGGCGAGCGCCGGATTGAGCGCCACGATCTCCTTGCGGAAGGCATCGATGCCTTGTGCGCGCAGCGCTTCGAAGCCGCCCTTGGGGATGACGAAGGCGCACTGCCAATAGTCTCCGCGATCGAGCATCACGAACACGCGCCCGGCCTGGATGCGACCGAGCGTCTGCGCTCCATCGCCGGCCCGCTTGGAGAGGCGGAGCCAAAGCACATCCATCGGCGCGCCGAAATCCTCGACTTCGAGCCCGGCGAGAGCACGCACGGTCGAATGCCTGCCGTCGGCGCCGACGACGAGGGAGGCGCGGATTTCGAGCAATCCATCGGGGGTCTTGGCCTGGAGACCCGTTACCGTGTCGCCGTCCATCGACAGGCCGTCGGCCTCGGCCTGCATGCGCAGGTGAAAGCCCGGATAGCGTTTGCCTTGGCTTGCGAGAAAATCGAGGAAGTCCCATTGCGGCATGAAGGCGATGAAGCCGCCGCGCGCGGAAAGATGAGTGAAATCGGCCAATGTGATCTTCTCGTCGCCGATGATGCCGCCGAGCTCGCGCACCTTCTGGTGCGGCAGCTTCAGAAACGCATCGAGCAGGCCAAGCTCGTGCATCACTTGAAGCGTCGAAGGATGGATCGTGTCGCCGCGAAAGTCGCGGAAGAAGTCGGCGTGCGTCTCCAGCACCACGACATCGACGCCGGCGCGTGCGAGCAGAAACCCAAGCATCATCCCGGCAGGTCCGCCGCCGGCGATGGCGCAATGCGTGGTGATTGTTTCGACGGCCATGCTCAAGCGTCGGCCTCGGCGGCGGCGCGGTGATGGGAGAGATCGCGGAAGCGGGGATTGCAGCCGTTCAGCGGATTGTCGGGGTCCCAGCCATAGGCGACCGTGCTCACCCGCGCCTGGAGCGCGTCATAGAGGAGCAGCCTGCCGACGAGGCTTTCGCCAATCTGAAGCAGCTCCTTGACCACTTCGACCGCGGCAAGACAGCCGATGACGCCCGCGACGGGTCCGAGAATACCCGCCTCCGAGCAGGGCGCGACCGTGCCTTCCGGGGGCGGCTCGGGGAAAAGGCAGCGATAGGAGGGGCGTGGATTGCCGCTTCCGTCGGTCTCGAAGGCGCGGAAGGTCGTGATGTGACCGTCGAAGGGACCGACGGCCGCGAAGACGAGAGGCTTCTTCGCGAAATAGCACGCATCGTTGATGAGATAGCGCGTGGTGAAATTGTCGGAGCCGTCGGCGACGATGTCGTAACCGCCGATGATGGCAAGCGCGTTCTCGGGCACGAGGCGCGTCGAGTAGAGACGCGTCACGACATGCGGATTGAGGCGTTCGATCGCCGAAGCGGCGCTCCTCGTTTTCGCCCGGCCTACGCTCTTGGTATCGTGGACAATCTGGCGGTGGAGATTGTCGAGGCTCACCCGGTCGCCGTCGATGATTCCGATCTCGCCCACGCCCGCGGCTGCAAGATAAAGCATGAGCGGGGAGCCGAGCCCGCCGGCGCCAACCACAAGCACACGCGAAGCCTTGAGCTTCTGCTGGCCCTCGCCGCCGATCTCCTTCAACACCAATTGGCGCTTGTAGCGCTCGATCTCGTCTGGAATAAGCATCTTGGGAATGTATGCCCTATCTTCAACCTCGTCATCGCCCGGCTTGACGGGGCGATCAAGTAACCACTCTCCGAAGTTAAGTTGCGAAGACCGGGTTTATTGGATGCCCGCTTGCGCGGACAAGCGCGTGGTGTCCCTCTCATCAGCCGGTGGAGCCGAACCCGCCCTGCCCTCGCACCGTTGAGGCAAGCTCCTCGGCCGCGACAATCTCGGCGTGGGACACCGGGGCCACGACAAGCTGGGCGACCCTCTCGCCGCGGCGCACGACGAACGGCTCATCGCCATGATTGACGAGGATCACCATGAGCTCGCCGCGATAGTCGGAATCGATGGTGCCGGGACTGTTGAGGAGCGTCACGCCGTGCTTCAGAGCAAGCCCCGAGCGGGGTCGCACTTGCGCCTCGTAGCCGCGCGGCAATTCGAGCGCGAAGCCCGTGGGAATGAGCGCGCGGGCGCGGGGCGGAATCGCGACTGGCGCCCCTTCGGGCACGCCCGCCACCACATCGAGCCCTGCGGCCTCTTTCGACTGATAGGACGGTAGCGGCAGCCCCTGGCCATGCGGGAGCCGCTTCACGCGAAGCGTGACGCTCATTCCGCCGCCGGGCGCTTGGCGGCGAGCATGGCCGCCGCGCGGGCAAGGAGGCGCATCGCGGCCTCGTCCTTGCTGAGAGACGGCCAATCCTCGACGCCAGAGGCCGTGACGAGATGGATTTGTGTGCCATCGCCGCCCATCACGCCGGTGCCCGGCGAGACGTCGTTGGCGACGATCCAGTCGGCGCCCTTGGCGCGGCGCTTCTCGCTTGCGTTTTCGATCAGGTTCCCGGTCTCGGCGGCAAAGCCGACGACGAGGCGCGGGCGCCTAGGCCCAGGCTTTGCGATCGTCGCGAGGATATCGGGGTTCTGGGTGAGACGAAGCGAGGTCTCGCGGCCCTCTTTCTTCAGTTTCTGCGCCGCCTCCTCGGCAGCGCGCCAATCGGCGACGGCGGCGGCGCAAATGGCAATGTCGGCGGGAAGGTTCTCAAGCGCTGCGGCAAGCATCTCCTCTGCCGTCTCCACTCTCACCACGCGCACGCCTTCAGGATCGGGGAGGGAAACCGGGCCGGTCACGAGCGTCACATCGGCGCCGAGCGAATAAGCCGCGCGCGCCAAGGCGTGGCCCTGCTTGCCGGAGGAGCGGTTGGCGATATAGCGCACGGGGTCGATCGGCTCGTGCGTGGGGCCGGAGGTGATGAGAACGCGGAGCCCCGCGAGCGATCTGATGGGAGTCGCGCCCGCGCGCGGCGCCGCCTCTTCGGCGCCGAGAATCTTTTCGATGGCGGCAATGATCGCTTGCGCCTCGGCCATGCGGCCAAGGCCATATTCGCCGCAAGCCATCTCGCCCTCGTCGGGTCCGACAAAGCGAATTCCGTCTTCGCGAAGCGCGGCGAGATTTCGTCGGGTCGCGGGATGCTGCCACATCCGCACATTCATGGCGGGCGCTGCGAGCACCGTCTTGTCGGTGGCAAGGAGGACCGTGGAGGCGAGATCCGTAGCCGCGCCACTCGCCATCTTGGCGAGAAGATCGGCGGTCGCGGGCGCAACGACCACGAGGTCGGCCTCGCGCGAGAGACGGATATGGCCGATCTCGGCCTCGTCCTTGAGATCGAAGAGCTCGGTGAAGGTCCTCTCCTCGGTGAGCACGGAGAGCGAAAGCGGGGTAATGAACTCGGCGCCGCCCTTCGTCAGGATGGCGCGCACGGAGGCTCCCCGCTCCTTCAAGCGGCGCACGAGATCGAGGCTCTTATAGGCGGCGATGCCGCCGCCCACGATCAGGAGAATGCGCTTGCCTTGCACGTCCGTTTACTCCGCTGTCAGTAAATGAGTTTAGCAGCAACGTCCTCTCGGGGGTTACTGGATTGCCCGGTCACGCCGGGCAATGACAATGAAATAGGGTTAGCGGTCAATGCTTAGAAGAGCAATGCGAGCGCGATGACCGCGAGCGCGAGCGCGCCGATCCAGATGCCGATGCGGCTTACCCGGTTCTGGCGGCCTTGCGCCTCGGCCAGCCGCTCCACGGTATGCTCGTCGAGCCTGAGGCCTTCCTCGGCCATCGCCGAAAGAGCCTCGGCGGTGCGCTCGGCCTGGCCGAGAAGCCTCGGGATGTCGCCCACGAGACGCCCCACGGTCGCCGCCCCTTGCGCCGCGGCCTCGAACTGGGCGCCCGTGCCGAACTCCTTCTCGATCCACCCCTTCACCACCGGCTCCGACACGACCCAGATATTGAGATCCGGATCGAGGCTGCGGCCGACGCCCTCGACCACGACCATGGTCTTTTGCAGGAGCAGAAGCTCGGGCCGCGTCTGCATGTCGAACACTTCGGTATATTGGAACAGCTGGCCGAGCAGCTGCGCCATGGAAATCTCGCTCGCAGGGCGATCCATGATCGGCTCGCCGATGGCGCGAAGGGCTTGCGCGAACTGCGCCACGGAGTGCTTGCGCGGCACGTAGCCCGCCTCGAAATGGACCTCGGCCACGCGGGTATAGTTGCGGGTGAGGAAGCCGTGGAGAATTTCGGCGAGAAAGCGCCTCTCTTTAAGGCCGAGCCGGCCCATGATACCGAAATCGACGGCGACGATGCACCCTTCCGCGTCCACGAACAGATTCCCCGGATGCATGTCGGCGTGGAAGAAGCCGTCGCGCATGGCGTGGC
The DNA here is from genome assembly GCA_963818165.1 of uncultured Alphaproteobacteria bacterium. Classification (GTDB taxonomy): domain Bacteria; phylum Pseudomonadota; class Alphaproteobacteria; order Rhizobiales; family Methyloligellaceae; genus Methyloceanibacter. Next base: position 37,104 of record CAWFRD010000016.1, on the reverse strand, counting down.
GGAGGAAGGCCTGCACCACGCGGGCGCCGAACGCCTTCACATCGTGGCCGGCGGCGGCAAGCTTTTCGCGGTCGGCAATCGAAATGCCGTCGATCCATTCGAGCGTGAGCACGCGGCGCGCGCTTCGCGACCAATCGACCGCAGGCACGCGAAAGCCCTCGTCGTTCTTGGTGTTCTCGGCCATCTCCGACATGGCGGCGGCTTCCATGCGGAGGTCCATCTCGATAGCGACGGACTTGGCGAGCGTGTCCACCACGGCGATCGGGCGCAAGCGCCGCGAGGGCGGATGGAAGCGCTCGATCATGCGCGCGGCGAAGAAATAGCTGTCGAGGTCCTTCTGGAAGCGCTGCTCGATGCCGGGCCGGAGCACCTTGACCGCGAGCGGCGTCAGGGTGCCGCCTTGCCTTCGCACTTTCGCCTTGTGCACCTGCGCGATCGAGGCCGCGGCAACCGGCGGGCCGAACTCGGCATAGATCTTGTCGATCGGGGCACCGAGCGCCTCTTCGACCGCTTTTCTCGCCTCGTCTTGCGAAAATGGCGGCAGGCGGTCCTGGAGCGTTGAGAGGTCGCGCGCGAGTTCGCGGCCGATAATGTCGTCCCGGGTCGCGAGAAACTGTCCGAGCTTGATGTAGGAGGGTCCGAGCGAGGTGAGCGCGGCGGAGAGCTTGGTCTCGTTGCGGCCCTCGCCCGTTCCGCTCTTGCGGAGCGGTGCGGTGACACGGGCGAAGAGCCCAAGCGGCCCGGGCAAATTCGCCTCATCCGGAAGGACGCGCGCGCCCGACCAGGCGAGAACGGCGCCCGCCTTGGTCAAACGTGCCATATTGGCGATCGTGCTCATCACTTAAGCCTCATTAAAGCCGCCAGGCCGAGTGGATCGCGGCAATCCCGCCGCTCAAATTGCGGTACTTCACCCGCTCGAAGCCCGCATTCTCGATCATGAGCGTGAAGTTTTCCTGATCGGGAAAACGGCGGATGCTCTCCACGAGATAGCGGTAGGAGGCGCTGTCGCCCGCAACGAGCCCGCCTAGAGCGGGTATGGCATTGAAGGAATAGGCGTCATAAAGCCTGTCGAGCAAGGGCACCTCGACGGCGGAAAACTCAAGGCAGAGGAAGCGGCCGCCGGGCTTCAGCACGCGGAAGGCTTCCGCGAGCGCCGCCTCGAGATGGGTGAGGTTCCGCATGCCGAAGGCGATGGTGTAGGCATCGAAGCTCGACTTGGTGAAAGGCAGGGATTCGGCATTGCCGCGCACGAAGCCGAGCCGCGCGTCACCTGCCCGTCCCCGTCCGGCCTCTATCATCTCGGCGCTGATGTCGCAGATCGTGGCCGAGGCGCCCGGTCCCCCGGCTTTGAGCGCGCGGAGCGCCACGTCGCCCGTGCCCCCGGCGACATCGACAATGGCGAAAGGTGCCGCGCTCTTGGGCGGGGCAAGCCAGGAGACAAGATCGTCCTTCCACAGCCGGTGCAAGCCGCCCGACATCAAATCGTTCATCAGATCGTAGCGCGGGGCGACCTTGGCGAAGACCTCGTTCACGAGGCCTTGCTTCGCCTCCTCGCCCACCCGGGCGAACCCGAAGCTCGCCTTTACGGCGTCGGCGGCGCGAACTTTTAGATCCTCGGACATCGGGGCGGACAATAGCTTAAGGCCCGCGCAGAGGCTATCGTCGCTGGTGGAAGGCTCCATCGCAGCACGGCTCTAGGCGGATCGTCATGCCGGAACTCCCCGAGGTCGAAACCGTGCGCTGCGGGCTCGAGCCGTTCCTGGTCGGCAAGAGGTTTGCGCGCATCGAGCAGCGGCGCCCCGATTTGCGCTTTCCGCTTCCGAAGGAGTTCGCCAAGCGGCTCACGGGCCGAAAGGTCGAGGCGCTTCTGCGGCGCGCCAAATATCTGCTCGCCCGACTCGATTGCGGCGAGGTGCTGGTGATGCATCTCGGCATGACCGGACGGTTCAGCGTCGATGTCCCCGGCCGGAGCAAGGGTTCCGCCCGCAGGGCGGCTGAAGCGCCCGGAGGTTTCGAAGACGCCCCCCTCGTGCTCGGCGAGTTTGAGTACGGGGAGGAGCTCGCGCCGAAGCACGAGCATGTCGTGTTCCATCTCGGCGACGGCACGACGCTCCGCTATCACGATCCGCGGCGCTTCGGGTTCATGGACCTCGTCCCCGAAGCCAAGCTCGAAGACCATGCGCTGTTCAGAGGGCTCGGCCTGGAGCCTTTGGGCCCCGCCTTCACGCCGGAATGGCTGGCGCAGCGCCTGAAGGGCAAGACCACCTCGATCAAGGCCGCCCTCGTGGACCAGAGGCTGATCGCGGGGCTCGGCAATATCTATGCCTGCGAGGCGCTCTACCGCGCCCGCATTTCCCCGTCACGGAAGGCGGGCTCTCTCGCCACGAAAGCGGGCAAGCCAACCAAGCAAACCGAGGCGCTCGTCGCCTCGATCAGGGCCGTGCTCGGAGCCGCGATCAAGGCCGGTGGGTCCTCGCTCCGCGACTACCGGCGGGCCGATGGGCGGATCGGCCGCTTCCAGCATCGGTTCAAGGTCTACGGCCGCGAGGGCAAGCCCTGTCCGCGCAAGGGCTGCGGCGGAACGGTGCGCCGCATCGTCCAGGGCGGGCGCTCGACCTTCTACTGCCCAACCTGTCAGCGCTAGAGACGCTCACACCCGGTAATAGTCGCGATACCAGACAACGAAGCGCCGAATGCCCTCTTCGAGAGGCGTCGCGGGATGAAAACCCGTCGCCGCCTGGAGCGCATCGACATCGGCATAGGTCGCCACGACGTCGCCCGGCTGCTGCGGAAGAAACTCGATCTTCGCCTTTCGTCCAAGCGCCTTCTCGATCGCGGCGACGTAGTCGAGCAGGGCGACAGGACTGTGATTGCCGATATTGTAAAGCCGGTAGGGCGCCGAAGAGGTCGCGGGGTCGGGAGCCTCGGAGTTCCAGTTGGGATCGGGGGCGGCGACAACATCGAGGGCGCGGAGCACGCCTTCAACGGCATCGTCGATATAGGTGAAGTCGCGCGAGTGCCGGCCGTAGTTGAACACCTTGATCGGCTCGCCGGCGAGGATATTGCGGGTGAATAGGAAGAGTGACATGTCGGGCCGGCCCCAAGGCCCGTAAACGGTGAAGAATTGCAAGCCGCTCACGGGGACGCCGAACAGATGCGCGTAAGAATGCGCCATCAGCTCGTTCGCCTTCTTCGTCGCTCCGTAGAGGCTCACAGGGTGATCGATATTGTCGCTGACGGAGAAGGGGAGCTTCTGGTTCGCGCCATAGACCGCGCTCGTCGAGGCATAGAGGAGATGCTCGACCCGGTGGTGCCGGCAGCCTTCGAGCACGTGAAGAAAGCCCGTCACATTCGAGCTGATATAGGCATGCGGGTGGTCGAGCGAGTAGCGGACGCCGGCTTGCGCTGCGAGATGAATGACGCGCTCCGGCCGCTCCTCGGCGAAGGTCGCCTCGACGACGGTCCGGTCGGCGAGATCGCCCTTGATGAAGCGAAACCGCTCCTGCGCCTTCAGCCGTTGAAGCCGGGCCTCCTTCAACGACACATCGTAATAGGGGCTGAGATTGTCGAAGCCGATGACCTCGTGCCCACGGTCGAGCAGCCGCGCCGCCGTGTGGTAGCCAATGAAGCCGGCGGCGCCGGTAACCAAAACACGCATCAGGACGCTTTCTTGAGCTTGAGGGCCCCTCTCCCAAGAGCCGCGAGAGCAGAAGCCACCGGAAGGTGCCGCTGTCAATCGCCTAAGGCGCGCCCCCAAGTCCGTTTCGCGGCGCGGTTGACGCGTCCCGAGGCGCTCGTTATAGAGCACCCCGATCAGCCCAAACCTTTAGCCGCGCTGTCTTATCCTCGCGCGCGCGTTTCGAGGACGAAATCTCATGGCCAATACGAAATCGGCTAAGAAAGCCGCGCGCCAGGCAACCCGCCGGACCGCCGTCAACAAGGCGCGGCGGACCCGCCTCAGAAGCTCCGTACGCAAAGTGGAGGAGGCGATTGCCTCCGGCAACAAGAAGGCCGCCGCCGCGGCCTTGAAGGAAGCCGAGCCCGTCCTCGTGCGCGCGGCGCAGAAAGGCGTCGCCCATCGCAAGTCGGCATCGCGCAAAGTGTCGCGGCTCGCCAAGCGCGTCGGCTCGATGGGAGCGCGCTAACAAAAAAACCGCGCCTGTTGCCCCCTGGCAACAGACGGCGCGTGATCCCGCTCTTCCCCTTTGTCAATTCAATGAAGATTTCAACCGCTTGCGTCTTGCGCGCCAAGCGGGCGATGAGCGACGCGCGAATCTTCCGACTCGCCTGCAAAAAAAAATCGTGCAACGCTGTGCTCAAAAGAGATCGTCCGCGCTAGGCTGGACGCAACTCATGCTTCGATGAATCACGCTTGCCGGACAGAGACTTGTGCGATCGGGCTCGGGACCGCGTCATGGAGGAACATCCGCGCGCACATCGGGGCCGCTCGCTTGATCGGCGGATTGGGCATGTGTATAGTTCAATCATCCGAACGGGGCGTTCCCCTCCTTCACAATTGAGTACCTTCACCTGGCGATTGCCGGGAGAGGTTTTTGTTGTCTTCGATGCAAAGAAAGTGGACATCTTGTGGAATGTTAGAGCGTAATCTGTGGGTGGCCGTGGTCTTGTTTGCCGGGTAGCTACTACCCATCGTACCGCCCGCCATATTTGTTCTTACGTCGTACTCTTGTTTTTCGGGAGAGGGCGTTTCCTTGAACTCACAGAATGACGAGAAGGGGATCGACGATGTGGATGTGGAGACGGCCTGGAAGACCCTCCAATCCGATCCTCGATCCCAACTCGTCGATGTGCGAACCCGCGCAGAGTGGACCTATGTGGGAATCCCGGACCTCGGGCCTCTCGGCAAACGGCCGCTCCTCGTCGAGTGGCAGACGTTTCCCGATCAGGCAATCGACCCGCGCTTCGCGGAACGTCTGGCCGGTGAACTCAGGGCGCTCGGTGCGGGTCTCAGTGACGAACTCTTCTTCATTTGCCGTTCGGGAAGCCGGAGTTCTGGCTGCGGCCAAGGCGATGGCGGCAATCGGGTACCGCGCGTGCCACAACGTCGCTTGCGGCTTCGAAGGACCGCTCGACGACGGCAGGCATCGCGGCGCCCTTGCGGGGTGGAAAGCGGCTGGCCTACCCTGGCAGCAAGGCTAGGGGTTAGGATTAAGTCATAGGGACGGTCATGACTGTCCGCGTCGACTTTGTTGACTGCTCATGTAAGAGGCGTGCGGTGCGTAACGGCGCGAACCAAAAGAATGGGAAAGAGCAGGAACCGTGGCACAGCAGGAGCAGGGCGCCCCAGGCGATGCTTGGGCGAGGGTCAAGAGCCGGTTACGCGCTGAGCTTGGAGAGGATGTTTTCGCCAGTTGGTTCAGGGGGGTCGAGGTCGAACAGGTGGACGGCGAAGTCGTCCATCTCACCGTGGCGACTCGCTTCCTCCGCAACTGGCTCCGCTCGCACTATTACGACTTCGTCCTAAGGCTCTCGCGCGCCGAGTGGCCGGACGTTGAGCGCGTCGAATTCAGGGTGAGGCAGCCGCATTTCGGCGCCGAGATCCCCAAGGAGCAGCCGCGGCTCCGGCGTACGCCCGAGCCGCCGGCGCCCGAAGCCTCGCCCTTGCCGCTGCCGCTGCGAACCGGCTATGGCGGCTTCGAGGGCTCGCCGCTCGATCCACGGCTCAGTTTTGCGAGCTTCATGGTCGGAATCTCGAACCGCCTCGCTTACGCGGCGGCGCAAGAGGTGGCGGGCGCGTTCTCGGCGCCCCAGCCCCTGTTCAATCCCTTGTTCGTGCACGGCAATGTAGGCTTGGGCAAAACCCACCTGCTGCACGCCATCGCCTGGGACGTGAAGAAGCGCAAGCCCGAGGCGCAAGTCCTCTATCTCACCGCCGAGCGCTTCATGTCGGGCTTCGTGCAGGCCCTGCGCGCGCGCGATGCGCTCGCCTTCAAGGAGAAGCTGCGCAGGATCGACATTCTCCTGATCGACGACATGGAGTTCCTGCAAGGTCCGACCATCCAGCAGGAGTTCTGTCATACCCTGAATTCCCTGATCGACGGCGGGCGCCAGGTGATCGTCGCCGCGGACCGCGCACCGACCCAGCTCGACAAGCTCGACATGCGTATGCGCTCGCGGCTCGGCGGGGGCCTCGTCGCCGAGATCGGCGCCATGGACTACGATTTGCGCCACAAGATCCTGGAGAAGAGAGCGGCCGAGGCTTGCACCGAGACCAGGGGCCTTTCCATCTCCGAGATCGTGCTCGCCTTCCTCGCCGAGCGCTTGACCGAAAGCGGCCGCGAGCTTGAGGGGGCGGTCCACCGCCTGCGCGCGAGCTTCCAGCTCACGGACCAGCCGGTGACGATCGAGACCGCGGAGCAGATCGTGCGCGATTTGATGCGCGGGGCGGAGCCAAGACGCGTGCGCATCGACGACATCCTGCGCACGGTTTCGAAGCATTACGGCGTCAACCGGGGCGATCTCCTGTCTGGACGCCGCAACCGCTCGATCGTGCGGCCGCGCCAGATCGGCATGTATCTGGCGAAGCTCCTCACCTCGCGCTCTCTGCCCGAAATCGGGCGCCGGTTCGGCAACCGCGACCACACCACAGTGCTGCACGCGATCCGCAAGATCGAGCAGTTGATGAACGACGACACCCAGCTCCGCGAGGAGATCGAGCTTCTGAAACGCCTCTTGCGCGAATAATGGGGGAAGACGGGTTGGGGGGCTTGGATCCCAAGCCAAGGCGTCCCCCCTCCCGCTCTTGCAAATTCCTCGCTCTCGCGTCAAGGTCGAGCCCTTAGGGAACCTCATCCACGCTTTCGTCAGGGTCGGACTGGAGCAGAAGCGCTTCGGCCAACGCTGAGCCTAGCGGCGGGAATCGTCACTTTTTCGGGGATCGGGCACCATGCGGCTCACCATCGACAAACCCGGACTTGTCAAGGCGCTTGCCCATGTGGCGAGCGTCGTCGAGCGCCGTAACACCATTCCCATCCTGTCCAATGTCCTCGTCGCGGCGGCCAGGAACGAGCTGAAGCTCACGGCGACCGACCTCGACATGGAGCTGGTCGAGACGGTGCCGGTGCGCACCAAGGGCGAAGGTGCCACCACCGTGCCCGCCCATATGTTCTATGACATCGTGCGCAAGCTTCCCGAGGGCGCCGACATCGAGCTGGCGCGGGACGGCGAACAGGGGCGCCTCTCCATCACGAGCGGGCCCGCGCAATTCTCGCTGCAAACGCTCCCGGCCGACGACTTTCCCGCGCTCAGCGTCGACGATCTCGGCCACAATTTCAGCCTGCCCGCTTCCGAGCTGAAGCGCCTGATCGACAAGACGCGCTTCGCCATCTCGACCGAGGAGACCCGTTACTATTTGAACGGCATCTATCTCCATGCCGCGCAGAGCGGGGGCAAGCCGGTATTGCGCGCGGTCGCCACCGACGGGCACAGGCTCGCCCAGATGGAACTGCCGCTGCCGCCGGGCGCCAAGAACATGCCGGGCGTGATCGTGCCGCGCAAAACCGTGCTCGAACTCGCCAAGCTCGTTGAGGATGGCGAGGGCGAGGTTCGCATCGAGCTGTCGCCCTCGAAGATCCGCGTGTCCGCGGCCCGCGTGGTGCTCACCTCGAAGCTGATCGACGGCACCTTCCCCGATTACGAGCGGGTCATTCCACAGGGGAATGACAAGAAGATGGAGGTCGACAACGCCGCCTTCGCCCAGGCCGTCGATCGCGTCTCGACGCTCTCGAGCGACAAGGGGCGCGCGGTCAAGCTCACGATCACCGACGGCAAGCTCACGCTTTCGGTCAACAACCCGGATAGCGGCAGCGCCACGGAGGAGCTTCCCGTCGAATACGACTTCGATCCGCTGGAGATCGGCTTCAACGCCCGCTATCTGCTCGACATTTCGGCGCAACTCGAGAGCGGCACGGCCGAGTTTCAGCTCGCCGATCCCGGATCCCCCACCATGGTGATCGACGGCAAGGATGCGTCAGCACTCTATGTGCTCATGCCGATGCGGGTATGAAGGCAAACCGGAAGGGCGAGGGGACGGTTGAGGCGATCGCGGGCGACCCTGCCAAGACCCTTCTCTTCGTTCGCAGCCTGAAGCTGACCGATTTCCGCAACTACGCGCGGGCCGAACTCGAGCTTGATGCGCGGCCCGTCGTGCTCGTGGGCGAGAACGGCGCGGGCAAGACCAATCTGCTCGAAGCCGTGTCGCTGCTCGGCCCGGGCCATGGGCTTCGCGGACGCCACTATGAGGAGCTTTGCCGCAAGGACGGCGCCGGCGGCTTTGCCGTCGCAGGCCGCGTCGTGTCGCGCGGGGACGAGGTCGAGATCGGCACAGGCCTTGCCGCGGGCGCGCGCGAGGAGACTGCGGGCCGGACCGTGCGCATCGCGGGCAAAGAGCCAAGCGCGGGCGCGCTTGCCGAATATGTCAATCTCGTCTGGCTCATCCCCGCCATGGACGGACTGTTCACGGGGCCGGCGTCCGAGCGGCGGCGTTTTCTCGACCGGCTCGTGCTCGCCATCGATCCCAAAATGCGGAGCCCTCTTGGCCGCTACGACCGGGCGATGCGGCAGAGGAACCGGCTGTTCCAGATGCGCGAGGGATCGCGCGCGCTGTTCGAGGGGCTTGAAGAACAGATGGCGGAAGCGGGGGTGGCGATCGCCGCGGCCCGGCTCGACGCGACGGGGCGGCTCGCAGGCTTGATCGAGCGCATGCGCGCCGAGCGCGGCGAAGGTCCCTTCCCTTGGGCGTCCGTGGCGCTCGAAGGGCGGCTCGAAGCGGCGCTCGCCGCGCGCTCGGCGACCGAAGTCGAGGACGAATTTCGCTTCCGTCTCGAGGAGGGCCGCGAGCGCGACAGGGCTGCCGCCCGGGCCCTTGAAGGACCGCATCTGAGCGACCTTATTGTTTTTCATGGCCCGAAAGAGGTGCCTGCCGCGCAGTGCTCTTCGGGGGAGCAAAAGGCGCTCCTCGTCGGGCTCATTCTCGCCAAGGCCGAGCTGATCAAGGCGCTTGAGGGGATCGCCCCCCTTATTCTTCTGGACGAGGTCGCCGCCCATCTCGACGAGGCCCGAAGGCAGGCCCTTTTTGGCCAGATTCTGGCCCTTAAGTGCCAGGCCTGGGTGACCGGAACCGACCGCCACTTGTTCGCCCCCCTCGCCGAAGATGCGCAAATATTTGGGGTGAATCGGGGTATGATCGGGACCTGATTCAGGGCGCCCCGGCGACCCCCGCCAACGACGCCAAAACCGCTCTCAGGGAACCATGACGACAGCCTCAAAACGCAAGGATGCCGACGCCTCCGACTACGGCGCGGAATTGATCAAGGTGCTGAAGGGCCTCGATGCCGTGCGCAAGCGGCCGGGCATGTATATCGGCGACACCGATGACGGGTCCGGCCTGCACCACATGGTCTATGAGGTCGTGGACAACGCGATCGACGAGGCGCTCGCGGGCTTCAGCGACGAGATCACAGTCACCTTGAATGCCGACGGCTCGGTCACCGTCGAGGACAACGGCCGCGGCATCCCGACCGAGATCCACAAGGGCGAAGGAATTTCGGCCGCCGAAGTCATCATGACGCAGCTTCATGCCGGCGGAAAGTTCGACCAGAACTCCTACAAGGTTTCGGGCGGCCTGCATGGCGTCGGCGTCTCGGTCGTCAATGCGCTGTCCTCAAGACTCGACCTCACCATCTGGCGCGACGGCAAGGAGCATTTCATGCGCTTTGCCGACGGCGTGGCGGAAGCGCCGCTCAAGCCCGTCGGCGATGTAGGCGCAAAGAGGGGTACGCGCATCACTTTCGTGCCGAGCAACAAGACTTTCACCATGGTTGAGTTCGACTATGCGACGCTCGAGCATCGCCTGCGTGAGCTTGCGTTCTTGAATTCGGGCGTGCGCATCGTCTTGTCCGACCAGCGCGGGGTCGAGCCCAAGGTCGAGGAGATGCGCTATGAGGGTGGCTTGCGCGCATTCGTGCGCTTCCTCGATCGCACCAAGCACCCGCTGATCCAGGAGCCGATCGTCGTTGCGAAAGAGCAGCAGAAGATTGCCGTCGAGGCCGCCCTGTGGTGGAATGACAGCTACCACGAGAACGTGCTTTGCTTCACCAACAACATCCCGCAACGCGACGGCGGGACGCATCTTGCGGGATTCCGCGCCGCGCTCACGCGCACCGTCAATACCTATGCCGCGGAGTCCGGCATCGCCAAGAAGGAGAAGGTGGCGCTGACCGGCGACGACGCCCGCGAGGGGCTTACTTGCGTGCTCTCGATCAAGGTGCCCGATCCTAAATTCTCGAGCCAAACCAAGGACAAGCTCGTGTCCTCCGAGGTGCGCCCCGTGGTCGAGAGCGTCATGGCCGACGCGCTCTCGGGATGGTTCGAGGAGAATCCGGGCGAGGCGCGCAACATCGTGGAGAAGATCGTCGAGGCGGCGGCCGCGCGCGAGGCCGCGCGAAAAGCCCGCGAGCTCACCCGGCGCAAAGGCGCTCTCGATCTCGCCTCGCTTCCCGGCAAGCTCGCCGATTGCCAGGAGCGCGATCCCGCCAAGTCCGAGCTGTTCCTGGTCGAGGGCGACTCGGCGGGCGGCAGCGCCAAGCAGGCGCGCGACCGCGCCTTCCAGGCCGTACTCCCCTTGCGCGGCAAGATTCTCAATGTCGAGCGGGCGCGCTTCGACAAGATGCTGTCGAGTGCCGAGATCGGAACGCTCATCACCGCGCTCGGCACCGGCATCGGCCATGACGAGTTCGATCTCGGCAAGCTCCGCTATCACAAGGTCATCATCATGACCGACGCCGACGTGGACGGCGCGCATATCCGCACGCTTCTTCTCACCTTCTTCTACCGGCAGATGCAGCAGCTGGTTGAGGCCGGGCATTTGTTCATCGCCCAGCCGCCGCTCTACAAGGTGAAGCGCGGTCAGTCGGAGCGCTATCTCAAGGACGAGAAGGCGCTCGAGGATTATCTCATCGGCGAGGGGCTTGAGGACGCCGTGCTCGTCACCGGCACGAGCGCCACGCGGGCCGCCGCCGATCTCCGCGACGTCGTCGAGACGGCGCGGCGGATCGGGGCGATCCTCAAGGGCCTGCACGGCCGCTATCCGCGCTTCATCGTCGAGCAGGCGGCAATCGCCGGCGCTCTCAATCCCAAGGTGCTAAAGAACCCCGCGCAGGCGCAACAGGCGGCCGCCTATATCGCCAAGCGGCTCGATGCCTTGTCCGAGGAGACCGAGCGGGGCTGGCGCGGCGAGGCTCTGCCGGAAGGGGGTTTGCGCTTCTCGCGCGAATTGCGCGGCGTCATGGAAACCCACCTGATCGACGGGCCGTTCATCGGCTCGGCCGATGCGCTCAAGCTCGACGGCTTCGCAGAGCATCTGCAGGAAGTTTATGCGCGGCCCGCGACGCTCAAGCGCAAGGACACGAGCCTCGCCGTGCACGGGCCGAGCGAGTTGCTCGACGCGGTAATGACGGCGGGGCGCAAGGGCCTTACCCTGCAGCGCTACAAGGGTCTCGGCGAAATGAACCCGGATCAGCTCTGGGACACCACGCTCGATCTCGACACCCGCACCATCCTCCAGGTCAAGATCAAGGAAGGCGAGGATGCCGACGACATCTTCTCGCGGTTGATGGGCGACGTGGTCGAACCGAGGCGCGAGTTCATCCAGGCCAACGCCCTCTACGTCGCCAATCTCGACGTCTAGCCGGACTGGCGTCCCGGTCGGGTCCGTTGTCTTGCTCGCCCTAAGCCGGCGCAGGCCGGCCGACGCTGCACACCAGCCAAACCGGGGTGGTCGCCCAATCCTTTAACGCCGTGTCAAGGCGGAACGCCTAGTCTCGCCCCGTCGGGCGGATCGGGGCGAAAAACACCATGCAAGGCGCGAAAGCGAGCCGGAGGCCGTGCGCGAAAATCAGCCACGGGCCCAGGCCCAATTCCGGCGCGCAGCGCGGGGCCACGAGTCCGCGCTCGGGACCTGCGCGTCGCAGGCCCTCGCGTCTCAAGCGGTGGGCGCGCCGTCATCCTTGGCTCGCCGGCGCTCTCCGCTATTCGGCGCGCGCCGCGGCTTGCGGCGCTGCAATCCTCGGCGTGATGGCGATCTTTATTGTCGCGCAGATGCCGGATCCTCGAAGCGCCCCGCTCGACGACCGGCCGCCCAATGTCACCGTACTCGCCCAAGACGGCAGCGTGCTCGCCGAGCGGGGCTTGCGCCGGGGGCATATGCCGCTCAGCGCGCTGCCGCCTTACCTGGTGCAAGCCGTGCTCGCGACAGAGGATCGCCGCTTCTACGCCCATTTCGGCGTCGATCCGCTTGGGCTCGCCCGCGCCTCGTTCCGCAATGCCGTCTCCGGCGCCGTGGTCGAGGGCGGCTCGACCATCACGCAACAGCTCGCCAAGAACCTGTTTCTCACCCCGAAGCGCACTCTCTCGCGGAAGCTCGAAGAGGCGGTCTATGCGGTGTGGCTCGAGCGGCGCTTCTCGAAGGACGAGATCCTCGAACTCTATCTCAACCGCGTCTATTTCGGCGGCGGCACTTACGGAGTCGAGGCCGCATCGCGCCGCTATTTCGGCAAGTCGTCGCGCGAGGTGACGCTGCCTCAAGCCGCACTGCTGGCCGGACTGCTGAAGGCGCCTTCCCGCTACGCGCCGACGCGGAGCGCCGAGCGTGCGAGCATCCGCGTCGATGAGGTGCTCGACAACATGGTCGAGGCGGGCTACCTCACGGCGGAGCAAGCGAAGGCCGCCGATGAGCAGTCGCTGAAGCTTTCGGCGAAGGACGACGACACCGGCTATTCCTACGCCGTCGATTGGGTTGCTGAGCTTCTGCCGGAGCTCGTCGGCGAGCATCGCGGCGATCTCTTCGTCGAGACCACGATCGATCCGGGCCTCCAGCGCGTCTCGCAGCAGGCTCTGAGACGCATCCTCGACAGCGATGGCGAACAACTTGCCGCGAGCGAAGGCGCCGTCGTCGTGCTCGATCCTTTGGGCGGCGTGAAGGCGCTCGTCGGGGGCCGCGCCTATTCGACAAGCCCGTTCGACCGCGCGGTGAAGGCGCGGCGCCAGCCGGGCTCGGCGTTCAAGCCCTTCGTTTATCTCGCCGCTCTCGAGGCCGGCTATTCGCCCGACTCGCGCGCCTATGACGGGCCGGTGACCGTCGCCGGATGGTCGCCGCGCAATTATACCGGCAAGTATCGCGGCGAGATCAGCCTGCGTGAAAGCCTCGCTCACTCGATCAACACCGTGGCCGTAAAGATCACCGCAAAGGTCGGCCCGGCGCGGGTCGCGAACACGGCGGAGCGGCTCGGCATCCATTCCAAGTTGCATGACCGGCCCTCCATCGCGCTCGGCACGGCGGAAGTGACGCTGCTCGAGTTGACCGGCGCCTACGCGCCCTTCGCCAATGGCGGGCAAGGCGTCCTCCCCCACATCATCGCACGCGTGCGCGACGGCGGCGGCAAAGTGCTCTACGAGCGCAGGCGCTCGACCACGGGTCAGGTCGTCGCGCTCGGCAATGTCGGGGCGATGAACGACATGCTGAGTGCCACGATCAGGTCGGGCACGGGACAGAAGGCCGCGATCGAAGGGCATGAGGCGGCCGGCAAGACCGGAACGACGCAGAGTTTCCGCGATGCCTGGTTCGTCGGCTACACGTCTCACTATGTCGGCGGGGTGTGGATCGGCAACGACGACGGCAGGCGGATGAAGAAGGTGACGGGCGGAACGCTCCCGGCCCTGCTGTGGCACGAATTGATGGCCTATGCGCACGAGGACAAGGCCCCGCTCCCGCTCCCAGGAAGCACCGGCCCGCGCTTCCCCGAAGCGATGGCGGCGCTGCCGTGGCAAGAATCGGAAAATTCCGGCGATACGCCGTTCCTTGGCCGCGTGCTCGGATTTTTCTCCGGACGTTAGCCCGCGCGCCCTTAAACCAAACGCTATTCGATGCTGCGCTTCGGCGAGGTGCGCGAAACGGGTTTCGTGCCTTCCCCGCTATAGCGATGCAGGCTCGCGCCATGTTTCCTGAGCCAGGCCTTCGCCTCTTCGTGGCGGGGCATGGTGCGCTCGACGAGAGCCCAGAAGCGGGGCCCGTGATTTATGTGGGCGAGATGGGCGACCTCGTGCGCGGCGAGATAGTCGAGCACGAAGGGCGGCGCGAGCACGAGCCGCCAGGAGAAGGACAGCGCTCCCGAGGTCGAGCACGATCCCCAGCGCGTGGTCTGGTCGCGCACGAAGATGCGCTTCGGCGCGAGATTGAGACGTCGTGCATGGAATTCGACGCGCGCTTTCAGATCGAGATGGGCCTGGCGCTTCAGCCAGTCGAGCAGCCGGCGCGGCGCATGCTCCTCGGCACCCGCCACATAGAGTCGCGGCAGCCGCCGCACGCCAACGCGCGCGCCTTCGGGCCAGGCGGGAGCCGCCTTCGCGTCCTCGGCGGCCTCGATCCAGACCACGCCGCGGCGGCGCATGGCGCCCGCGAAGCGCAGCACATGCGCCTTCCCGCGCAAGGGAATGATGGCACCGTGGGTGAAGGGCACCGGCGCCGACAATCTGGCGACACGCTCCTTCAGCCAGTCGAGATGGCGCGAGAGAAATTCGTCGGCATCGGCGAAGCTCGAATAGAGCGGCATGGTGAGCGTTGCGCCACGGCGCGCTTCGTTCACTTGCAGGCTGAACCGTCGCGCCCGCGCGCTCCGCCGAAGGACCATGGGGATCTCGAGCCCGCGGATCTTGACCTCGATGGTCTCGCCGCGCGCGAGATTGAGCCGCCTTAACATCGATACGCTCCCTACTGCCGACGGTCCCCCAATTCGGCGGGAGGTACAGTAGCACAGAGTGTCCGGGGAGCGCTCGCCCGAGCTTTAGGCAAGGCGCCGAAGGCCCGCGACATGAAGCCTCTCCGGCGCTGGCGGATGGCGATAAAATCCTGAATTTTCGGGAGAATTTCGCCCCGAAACCGCGATCCGTTGAAGGCGCCGTAATGGCCGACGCCCGGTTGCAGGTGGTGCGCCCGCAAGGCATCCGGGAGGTTGGCGCACAAGGTTTGGGCAGCAAAGGTCTGGCCCACTCCCGTAATATCGTCCTTCTCCCCCTCCACCGTCATCAGCCCCACCTTTTTGATCTTGCCGGGGTCGACGAGGCGGTCGCGGTGGAGCATCTCGCCCTTGGCAAGCTTGTGCTCGAGAAAGACGGTTTCGATGGTCTGCAGGTAATATTCGGCTGCAAGGTCCATGACGGCGAGAAACTCATCGTAGAACTCGCGATGCTTGTCGGCTGAATCGCCGTCTCCCTGGATCAAGTTGTGAAAAAGGTCCCGGTGTGCCGAGACATGGCGGTCGAAATTCATCCCCATGAAGCCGCTGAGCTGGAAGAATCCTGGATAGACCATTCGCATCACACCGGGATAGGGCCACGGGACCTGGGTGATGACGTTGCGGCGGAACCAGTCGAGCGTGCGGGTCTCGGCGAAGCGATTGACCGCGGTCGGATTCTGCCGCGTGTCGATGGGACCAGCCATGAGGATCATCGAGCGCGGACTTGAGCGGTCGCCTGTGGCTTCGAGGAGGGCGACGGCAGCAAAGACGGGGACGGCCGGCTGGCAGACCGCCATCACGTGCACGTTTCCCCTGAAAAATCTACAAAACTCAATGATATAGTCGATATAGACGTCGAGGTCGAAAGGGCCGGCCGCGCGCGGGACGAAGCGTGCGTCCTGCCACTCGGTGACATAGACCTCGTAATGCGGAAGGAGATCGCGGACCGTCCCGCGCAGAAGCGTGGCGAAATGCCCGGCCATGGGCGCCACGACAAGGATTTTGGGATCGCTGTAGCGGCGCCAGCCGGACACCTCCCGCTCGAAATGGACGAGATTGCAGAAAGGCTTGGAGATGAGGACGCGCTCTTTGACGGCGACCGTGCGCCCCCTCACCTCGGTCTCCTCGATGCCAAAGGTCGGCTTGCGGTAGCGCCTTGTGGTGCGTTCGAACAACTCGAGCGCTGCCGCCGCGCTCCGGCCGAGCGGCGTGTGATAGGCGGGATTGAGCGGGTTGCGGAAGAGGAGACGATAAGCGTCAGCCACAGCCCGCGCCGGCCTCAAGGCAGCCTGGTTGAGCTCATAGAGATGGTAAAGCACGAATCGCCCTCCTGTCTGAGGATACCATAAATGCTGCATCGCGGAATCACATGGCGATTTTATGCTGCAGTGCAATGACAGGATGTCGCGGGGCTGATCGGCCGCGGCTAAAGGTAGCGTTTGAGCCCTTCGGCCATTTTGTCGGGCGGCGTGCCATAGGCGAAATGGGTCACGTATTCGCCGTCCTTGCCCATCAGATAGACGAGCGCCGAGTGGTCGATGCTGTAATCGCTCGAGGCCGGGTCCTCCTGGAATTTCGAATGAGCGATGCGATAGGCCTTTGCCACCGCGGCGATGGCTTCCGGCGAACCGGTGAGGCCGAGGAAGCGCGCGCCGAAATTCTTGACGTAGGCGCCCATCACCTCCGGCGTATCGCGCTCGGGATCGAGCGTGATGAAGATCGGCACCACCTCCTCCGCTTTCGGCCCGAGCGCGTCGAGGCTTCGCGACATGACCTGGAGCTCGGCGGGGCAGATGTCGGGACAATGGGTGAAGCCGAAGAAGACAAGCATGAAGCGGCCGCGGAAATCCTGATCGGTTACGGTCTTTCCGTTCTGATCGGTCAGGGCGAACGGGCCGCCGATCAGCGCCTTGCCCGAGGTCGCGACCGCGCGCTCGGAGCGGCTCTCGGTGAGAGCGAGCATAGCGGCGCCGCCGAGCGCGCCGATCAGAAAGCCCGCGACAATGACAGTGAGGAGGCGTCCGCTCATCTATTCGCCCAATTGCAATAGGGTGCCGTTGACACGCGCGCTTGAGAGGAAGCGGCTGAAAACGACATAGCCGATGATGAGATAGACGGCGTTCAACCCGAGCGCCCACCAGAGATCGTTCGCATCGAAGCGGTGCTCGAGAAGGATCGCGCGCATGCCCTCGAACACGTGCGTCGGCGGAAGCGCGAGCGCAACCGGCTGCAGCCAATCCGGCAACACCGATACGGGATAATAAACGCAGCAGATCGGCAGAAGCAGAAAGGCGAGCGACCAGGCGAGCTCCTCGGCGCCGAGCCCATAGCGCAAGATGACGCCCGCGGAGATGAGCCCGAGCGACCAGCTCGTGAGAACGAGAACGGCGAAGAAGGCGGCGAGCGCAAGGCCGAGGTTGAGGAGGTTGAAGCCGAAGATGAGATAGGCGGCGAACGCGACCGGGATCATGCTCACCGAGAGACGGATCACGCTCCAAAGACAGAGCGCTGCGACGAGTTCGAAAGGCCGCAGCGGGCTGATCAGGAGATTGCCGAGATTGCGCGCCCACATTTCCTCGATGAAGGTCGTCGAGAAGCCGATCTTCGAACGGAACAGAATGTCCCAGAGGAGAACGGAGCCGATCAGGACACCGGCGCCTTGCGCCACCGGGCTCTTGGTCTCGGCCAAATATGTCTGCAGGAAGCCCCAGGTGAGCATCTGCAGGAAGGGCCAGTAGATCAGTTCGAGGAGACGGATGCCCGAGCTCCGCAAGAGATACATGTAGCGCTTAAGCAGCGCGCCGATGCGGCGGAGCGAGGCGCCAAATCCGGTCGCGACGAGCACGATGGGCACCGCGCCTCCAGTTCTGTCCAGCGCCGTGCTCACGATGCCTTCCGTTCCGGTTCGGTGCCGCGACCGAGGCGATCGGAGTCCTGCCGCGCGCGGCCGCGCACCACGTCGAGAAACACTTCTTCCAGCGTCTCCTTGCCATAGGTCGCGATCAAGGCCGCCGGCATCTCGTCCTCGATGATGCGGCCCTGATGCAGCAGGATCACGCGATCGGCAAGCCGCTCGACCTCGGCCATGTTGTGCGAGGCAATGAGAAGGGTGGCGCCGCGCCTCTCGCCATAGTCCTTGAGCTTGTGCCGGATCCAGTCGGCGGTGTCCGGATCGAGGGAGGCGGTCGGCTCGTCGAGCAAGAGAAAGTCGGGCGCGTTGAGAAGAGCCTTGGCGAGACCAACGCGCGTCTTCTGTCCGGCCGAGAGTTTCCCGGTCGCACGATCGAGCAGCGGCGCGATCTGCAAGTCCTCGGCGATATAGGCGATGCGCTCGGCCGCGTTGGCAATGCCGTAGAGACCGGCATAGACGGTGAGGTTTTCCTTGACGGTCAGCCGCGCCGGGAGATCGACATAGGGGCTCTGGAAATTCATTCGATGGGCCACTCTGCCGCGATGGCGGCTCACGTCCTCGCCGAACACCCTCACTTCGCCCGAACTCGGCACGACGAGGCCGAGCAGCATGGCGATGGTCGTGGTCTTGCCGGCGCCGTTGCCGCCCAGCAGCGCAACCGTCATGCCCTCCGCCAGCGTGAAGCTGATACGGTCGACGGCGGTGACGGCGCCGTAGGTCTTGGTCAGGTCGCGCACTTCGGCCGGGGCTTGAGATCCGGCAGAGAGGGCTCCGGCCGCGGGGGCGTCGCCTCCCGGGGCGAGCTTACTTACATTCTCGTTCATGGACTTTGCGCTGCTCGCTCGCTTTGTCGAAATTGTGACTGCTTCGCCGTGATAGAGTTGAGTATGGCTGCCTTGGACAATAGTCAAACCATCCGCCGCGCCGCCGTGCCCGCCTGGCTCAGGCAGGGCGAGACCAGGCTCAGGCTGCAGACGATCGTTCGCTTGCGCTGGCTCGCCGTGCTCGGTCAGGGGTTCACCGTGATCGGCGCCTATTGGGTGCTCGACATCGACTTGCCGATCGCCGGGTGCCTCGCCTTCATCGCGCTGTCGGGCTGGCTCAACGTGGCCTTGCGCATGCGCTACCCCGCGAGCAAACGGCTTACGAGCAATTTCGCCTTCGCCATGCTCGGCTACGATATTCTCCAGCTTGCCGCGCTGCTCTATCTGACCGGCGGCCTTGAGAACCCCTTTGCCTTCCTGCTCGTCGCCCCGGTCACGGTGTCGGCCTCGACCCTGCCGCTCAGGATCACCGCGGCGCTCGGTGGGCTTGCCATCGTCGCGGCCACGGTGCTCACCAGTTTTCACTATCCGCTGCCCTGGTTCCACCACACCAAGCTCCTGCTTCCCTTGCCCTATGTGATGGGGGTGTGGGCGGCCGTCGTCTCCGGAATCTTGTTTATCGGCTTCTACTCCTGGCGCACGGCGGAGGAAGCGCGGCGCATGGCCAAGGCGCTCGCCGCGGCAGAGATGGTGCTCGCGCGCGAGCAGAAGCTCTCCGCGCTCGATGGCCTCGCCGCCGCCGCCGCGCACGGGCTCGGCACGCCGCTCGCGACCATCGCGGTGGTGACCAAGGAGCTGATGCGCGGCGCCAGCCCCGACGATCCGCATTACGACGATCTCGCGCTGCTCAGGGCGCAGGCCGAGCGTTGCCGCCACATCCTTGCCGAGATCGGCGGCGGCGGCGAGCAACGCGATCTGATCGTGTCGCGGCTCACGCTCAGTCATCTGATCGAGGAGGTTGTGGCGCCGCACCGCCTGATGGGCGTGCCGATCGCGATAAGGATCGGGCCGGCTGAGGACGACGCGTCCCGCGGCGCAGCCCGTCCCGAGCCCGTAACCGAACGCAATCCGGGCGTTCTCTATGGGCTCGGCAATATCGTTGAGAACGCCGTCGATTTCGCCGCAAGCACGGTCGATGTCGAGGCGCGTTGGTCGAACGCCGAGGTGAGGATCGTCATTGCCGACGACGGAACGGGCTTTCCGCCGAACGTGCTCGAGCAGCTCGGCGAGCCTTTCGTGACCACGCGGCCCGCCCATGGCGGGGGACCCGATACGGCCGAAGAACATGTCGGGTTGGGGCTGGGCTTCTTCATCGCCAAGACGCTGCTCGAACGTTCGGGGGCGCGCCTCGAGCTTGCCAACCGGCCCGAGGGCGGCGCGGCGGTCACGGTCGCTTGGCCGCGGGCGAAGTTCGAGCAGGCCCCGGACAAGGCAGGCGAAAGGCGCGAGCCGGCCGCCTTCGTTTGACGGGGGCGATGGGCTTGCCGTTCCATCGATGAATGCCTAGGTCTAGGGCGCTATCGCGGGGGAAGCAAAAAAATCCCCGAATTTTCGGTACTTTACGGCTGGTTTGCACGAAGGATCATGCAAGATGGAAACTGAACAGGCCTTGCCTGCGGTTGCGACCGGCTTTGGCGCCCCCCCGGACAACACCCTTCTCATCGTCGATGACGATCGCGCCTTTCTCGCCCGGCTTGCCCGCGCCATGGAGGCGCGCGGCTTCGAGGTCGAGGCGGCGGCCTCAGTTGAGGACGGGCTCTCTTCGCTCAAGCGCCGTCCCCCCGCTTTCGCCGTCGTGGACATGCGTCTTGACGACGGCAACGGCATCGACGTCATCGCAGCGCTGAAAGAGGTGCGCCCTGAGGCGCGCGCCGTGGTGCTGACCGGCTACGGCAATATTGCGACCGCGGTGACCGCGGTGAAACTCGGCGCGGTCGACTATCTCGCCAAGCCCGCAGATGCCGATGACGTTTACAATGCGCTCGTCGCGTCGACGTCGAACGCGAAAGCACCGCCGCCGGAAAATCCCATGTCGGCGGACCGCGTGCGCTGGGAGCACATCCAGCGCGTCTATGAGCTTTGCGATCGCAACGTGTCCGAGACGGCGCGGCGCCTCAACATGCACCGCCGCACATTGCAGCGCATTCTCGCCAAGCGCGCGCCGAAATAGTCGATGGCGCGACGGCGATTACAGCTCGAAGCTGCAAGTGGGATCGAGGTGAAGCTGCAAGCGGAGCGCCGCCGCGCGAGCGAAGCTCAGCATTATCGCCTTCCGCCTCACGGCCGAAAGACGTTCTTCGACCGGGTCGCGAACAAGCTCCGCACCGTAACGATCGGCGAGCAGCAGCCCCACCGTCGCGGGAATGATCTCGCGCGGGAAGTCGGCCGCAACGGCGAAATAGAGGCGGTCGCAGAAGGGAAGATAGTCCTGCCACTTGCCGTCGGTCTGATAGTCGAGGAGGCAGGATTTGATCTCGATGATTGTAATGTCGCCCCCTCCCGACAGCGCCACAACATCGGCGCGTCTGCCATTGGCGAGCGGGAGTTCGGTGATGACGGAGTGCCCGAGCGCGCGAAGCGCGCGGCATACGCCGCGCTGCAACGCGGCGGCCGCCGGCGACTGCCGGCCGTCGAACGAGATGATCGTGTCGTCCCCTGGCGCGGTTCTCTTGCATGGGCGGATTCCGGCGAAATCAATTTTCCTCACGGAGTTGTGCGAGCTTAACCATTCCGCCTTGCGGAACAAGCTGCTAAATCTCGCGTTGCGGTGAGGGCGGCGTCGGTTCGGCGAATCCGGGCGCTTCCTTATGCGGCAGCCGAGCCAGAGGGTGATCATGAACCTCCACAGCGCAGCCTTTGCCACGGCCAAGCTCTCAAGCGAATTGTCCTCGCTGCGGGAGCGTCTCTTCGCGACGCGCGCGCTGTCCTCGGAGCTCGCGCGGCCCTTGAGCGATGAGGACCAGGTCGTCCAGGCAATGGACGATGCGAGCCCGGCGAAATGGCATCTCGCTCACACGACATGGTTCTTCGAGGCTTTCCTGTTGAAGCGTTTTCTCGAAGGCTATCGCGTCTTCGATGAGCGCTTCGAGTATTGCTTCAATTCCTATTACGAGAGCGTGGGGCCTCGTCATCCCCGCCCGAAGCGCGGCCTCCTGACGCGGCCCGGTGCGGAGGAGGTTCGCGCTTATCGCGCTTTCGTCGATGCGGCGCTCGACCGCCTGTTCGAGACCGACCTCGCGCCCGCGGCGGCCGAGCTGATCGAGCTCGGAATAAACCACGAGCAGCAGCATCAGGAGCTCCTCCTCACCGACATCTTGAGCTTGTTTGCCGCGGAGCCGCTCAAGCCCGCTTATCGCGATGCCGGTCCCGGCGTTGCGGCCGGCGAAGCTGCGCCGGTTGACTGGGTGTCTTTCGATGGCGGCATCGTCGCGGTCGGGCACGACGGCAACGGCTTCGCCTATGACAACGAGGGGCCGCGCCATGAGGCGCTCATCAGGCCGTTCAAGCTTGCAAGCCGCTCCGTCACCAATGCCGAATGGATGGCATTCATCGCCGCTGGCGGTTATGCGACGCCGACGCTGTGGCTCGCCGACGGCTGGAACGTCGTGCGCGGCCAAGATTGGCGCGGGCCGCTCTATTGGGAAGACGCCGAAGGCGGCGCGGCGCAAATGAGCCTCAACGGCTATCGCCCGGTCGATCCCGCGGCACCCGTCACCCATGTCAGCTGTTACGAGGCAGACGCCTTCGCCAGATGGGCGGGCGCGCGTCTTCCCACCGAGTTCGAGTGGGAGGCGGCGGCCGCAAGTGTCCCGCTCGAGGGCCGCATGCTTGGCGCCGGTCATTTGCGGCCGATGGCCGTCGCGCGCGGCAAAGGCCTTGAGCAGATGATCGGCGATGTCTGGGAGTGGACGGGAAGCGCCTACCTGCCCTACCCGGGCTTCAAGGCGGCACCGGGGGCCGTCGGCGAATATAACGGCAAGTTCATGTGCAGCCAGTTCGTGCTCAGGGGCGGCTCCTGCGTGACGCCCGAGGGGCACATCCGCCGCACCTATCGCAATTTCTTCTACCCGCATCAGCGCTGGCAATTTACAGGCTTGCGCCTGGCGCAGGACGCGTGAACGGGGCGGCATAATGGAGAGTGACGTTTCGCTTCATGTCCCGCCGCGATCGGCCTCGCGCCCATCCGAATCGCGCGCCGATGACGCGAACGCATCGAGCGATTTCGCAGGAGCCGTGCTCGCAGGGCTGTCGCGCAAGCCGCGCAGCATCCCTTGCCGTTTCTTTTACGATGCGCGCGGTTCCGAGCTGTTCGAGGACATCACCAAACTCGACGAGTATTACCCGACGCGGACCGAGACGGCCCTGCTCGAAGCATGCCGGTCGGAGATTGCCGCGCTCGCCGGCGCGGGCCGCGTGCTGGTCGAGTTCGGTTCGGGATCGAGCCGCAAGACGAGCCTCTTGTTGAGCGCGCTCAAGGACGTTCACGCCTATGTCCCGATCGACATCGCCGCCGAGAGCTTGCAGGAGGCGGCGGATTGGCTCGCAGGCCAACATCCCTCTCTCACCATCCTTCCGCTCATCGCCGATTTCACCGCGACCCGCGCGCTGCCCCAGGCGGCGCGAGGGCGCGAGCTTCTCGGCTTCTTCTCCGGCTCGACCATTGGCAATCTGACCCATGACGAGGCGCGCACGTTTCTCGCGAGCGCCGCGCGCCTCCTGAGTAAAGGAAGCACATTCCTGCTCGGCGTCGATCTCAAGAAGCCGGCTTCGATCCTCCTGCCGGCCTATAACGATGCGCGTGGCATCACGGCCGCTTTCAACCTCAACCTTCTTTCGCGCATCAATCGGGAGCTTGGCGGCACGTTCGATCTTTCCCGCTTCGCCCATGACGCCGTCTGGAATGCCAAGGCCGGGCGGATCGAGATGTATCTTAAGAGCCTCGCCGACCAGACGGCGCATGTGCTGGGCCGCGGCTTCGCCTTCGCCAAGGGCGACACCATCCATACCGAGAACTCGCACAAATACACGGAGGATGAGTTCCAGGCGCTGGCCCGCGCTGGCGGCTGGCGCCCGGTCAAGGCCTGGACCGACTCGGACCGCCTCTTCAGCCTGCATCTCCTGCGCCTGGAGTGACACCCATCGCGCTTCAGTTACGCGACCTTGCGCGGGACGCCCGGTACGCCAAGCGGACATTCGAGCGCGGCGCGATCCCAGTCGCCGGCTGAAGCGGCTGCCTCATAGGTGCTGGTCAAGAATTCCATCAGCGTCTCTTCCGGATCGCCGGCGGTGCGGACCGCATCGTAGGTCAGAAGGTACTGGTTCAGCTCGCGCTTCCAGAAGGCTTGCGCGGGACGCACCGGCGCCTTGTCGAAGCCTGGCGGAGACGGCGAGGCGTAGGAAAAAAAGGCGGGGTAGTCGACCCCCTGCCCTCCCGGCCAGAAACCCGCGCTGCTGACCTCGTGCGAATAGGCGTCGAGCACCACGGAAGCTGGCATGTTCGGGACGGCGGTGCTGCCGGGAAAGGGCGGTGCCCGACGTCCCGAGAACCGCGTCACCGCGAGATCGAAACTTCCCCAAAAGAAGTGGACCGGGCTGCACTTGCCGATCGAACGAGGTGCGGAATCTGCCGAGCACTTCAGCCGATTGGGCGAGAATGCGCCAGAAGCGCTGCGCGAATTCACCGTCGTAGGACGCGTGGACATGATCCTCGCTAAACCGGATCGCGTCGGGAATTTCGTTGGGCAGCTCGGTGATGCGGACCTCGATGCCGAGTTTCGCGAGGGAACGCATGAGGTCCGCGTAGAAATCGGCGACGCTTCGTGGGTAGAGCGCAACGCGGCCCCGACCGCCATCGCTGGTCGAGACCCACAGCGCGTGGTCAAGGAAATCGAAATCGAGCTGGAAGCTTCGATCCCCGAAAGGAATCGGGGAGGTGGTGAGACCCCGCGACGACACATAAAGGACCACATGCCACGAATGGTTCAGCCACGGCGTCTGCCTGAGACGGATCTTGCCCACGATCTGGGTCCAAAGCTGCAAGGTGAGGCAAGTCTCCTTCCACGCTTCGTAGGGCAGTTCCGGCCAGACATCCTGCGACGACATGAGACACTCCTGCTTATGGACTACACAGCTGCCCGTGATAGGGGCCGAGCTCCTCCATCATACGTCGAAAGCCGGTATCCCCTCACCCTCTCCTGCAAGGGGAGAGGGGAGCCTTGCCAGGGCGCGCGCGTCCAGGGCATGGTGCGCGCTCTTTGGCAGAGGGGTGAGCCGTGCCCGACCTTGTTTCCGGAAATGCGGTCATCGGCCAGGCTGGAGGGCCGACCGCCGTCGTCAATCAATCGCTCGCGGGCGTGATCGAGGGTCTGCGCGCCAACCTCGCGGCGAGCGGCAAGGTCGGACGCATCTTCGGCATGCGGCACGGGGTGCGCGGGCTGCTCAAGGCGGGCACCGACGGGCTCCTCGATCTCACCGCCATCGACAAGGCAAAGCTCGAGGCCGTAGCCCGCACGCCCTCGGCCGCTCTCTGCTCGACCCGCGACAAGCCCGACGAGGCGTATTGCGATAAGATCCTCGACGGCTGCCGCAGGAACGACGTCCGCTATTTTTTCTATATCGGCGGCAACGACTCCGCCGATACCTGCCGCATCGTGAGCGAGAAGGCGCGCGCAGCCTCATACGAGCTGCGCTGCTTTCACGTGCCGAAGACGATCGACAACGATCTTCTCGAGAACGACCACACGCCAGGCTTTCCGTCGGCCGCGCGCTACGTCGCGCTCGCGCTGATGGGCGACGCGCTCGACAATGCGAGCCTCGGCGGCATCAAGATCAACGTCATCATGGGGCGGAACGCCGGCTTTCTCGCCGCTTCGGCCGCACTCGCCCGCGCTCACCTGTCG
This sequence comes from uncultured Alphaproteobacteria bacterium, assembly GCA_963818165.1. GTDB lineage: Bacteria > Pseudomonadota > Alphaproteobacteria > Rhizobiales > Methyloligellaceae > Methyloceanibacter. Next base: position 11,660 of record CAWFRD010000016.1, on the reverse strand, counting down.
GACGGCGCGGCGCCCCAGGACCGGGCCGCGCCGCATCTCATCTACCTGCCGGAGGTGCCGTTCTCGACGGATGCGTTTCTTGCCGATGTCGAGGCCGTTTACGCCAAGCTCGGGCGCTGCCAGATCGCGGTCAGCGAAGGCATTCGCGACGCTCATGGCGAGGAGATCGGGCCCAAGCTGATGCGGGGGCCGGGCGAAGTCGACGCCCACGGCAATGTGCAGCTCTCGGGCTCCGGCGCGCTCGGCGACGGGCTCGCCGACCTCGTCAAGACGGCGCTGACCCCGAAGGGCGGCAAGGCGCCCTCGCGTGCGCGCCGACACGTTCGGCTATATCCAGCGCTGCTGGCCCGAGCCCTCGCCGGTGGACACGCTCGAGGCGCGCGCCGCCGGACGCTATGCCGCCGAGCTTGCGGCGCAGCGGCGACGCCTCGGCCTCCGTGATCCTCGTCCGCACCGCGAATGCGCCCGACGCGTATCGCAGCGACTGCGCCCGCGCCGACCTTGCAGCCGTTGCGCGGCGCACGCGGCATGTGCCGGCCGCGTTCATCTCGGGCGGAAACGACGTGAGCGCAGCCTTCGACGCCTATTGCCGGCCGCTCGTGGGCGAACTGCCGAAGCTCGCGCGGCTCTAATCCACCAGCTCTTGCACGTAAGGGGGAAGCGCGAAGGCGGCGACGTGGACCTCGGGGCTCCAGTAGCGGGTCGCGAAGGCGCCGGCCTTCTCGTAGCGGCGCGCGATCTTCCTGCGCTTGTGCTCGCGCAGCTTCGCGTTGTCGGTCGCCCAGCCGTAGGACATGGGGCCGCCGAAATAGGTCGGGGTGCTCGCGAGATAGGCGAACGCGTCGGCGAAGAGCTCGCGGAAGAAGCCTATGCTCTGCTTCAGCTCGCCCGCCTGCAGGAAGGGCAGCCCGTTCTGAGTGACAAGGAGCCCGCCTGGCTTCAGGCAGCGCCGGCAGCCGGCATAGAACTCGCGCGTGAACAGCACGGCGCCGGGCCCCACCGGATCGGTCGAATCGACCATGATCACGTCGAAACGGTCGTCGGTCTCGGCCACGAATTTCGTTCCGTCGGCGATGACGATCCTGGCGCGGGGATTGTCATAGGCTCCGGCCGAAATCTCGGGAAAATACTGGCGGCAAAGGTCGATGACGCCGCGGTCGATCTCGCACAGCGTGACCTCCTCGAGCTCCGGATGCCGGAGCGCTTCGCGCAAGACGCCGCCGTCGCCGCCGCCCACGATCAGCGCCCGCTTTGCCCGCCCGTGGGCGAACAAAGGCACGTGCGACATCATCTCGTGATAGATGAACTCGTCCTTGGTCGTGACTTGGACGATGCTGTCGAGCATCATCACCCGGCCAAAGTCGGCGTTGTCGAAAATGATCAGGCGCTGGTGCTCGGTCTCACTGTCGAAAAGGACGCGATCGGCCTTTAGATTGACACGGAAGCCTCGGTGGAGCGTCTCTTCGACCCAGCGTTCCATCTGTTCATTTCCTTGCCGCGCAAATGCTCCCTGACCACAACCCGGCGAGGCAAGAAAGCCTCCTTCAGGACCCCGATCGCCGCCCTTGGATCGGTCTGGCCGCACATGAAAATATCAAGCGCGGCGAAGCCATACTCCGGCCAGCTATGGATGGAGATATGCGACTCGGCGAGAACCGCGACCCCCGATACGCCCCCGTTCGGCGTGAAATGGTGGAGATGAATGTGCAGAAGCGTGGCGCCCGCGACCTCAACACATCGTCTCAGTGTATGCTCGATGTGCTCTAGGTCGTCGAGCCGCTCTGCCCGAACGAGATCGATGATGAGATGGGTACCAGCAAAACGAACCCCATCACGCTCACAGAAAAAATCCTTGCGTCCCTCTCCGTTGGGAGAGAGGCACCGGGAAAGCTTTTCTTCCGTTTGGGCGGTGCTTGAACCATGATCCAAGTCCATCCCCAATTGGAAGAGGGCGTCACTGGACATGGCGTCCTCCCCAACCAGCAGATGTTCAAGTCGAAACGATCGCGTATTTACACCCACGTTCGAGCGACGCAAGAGGTTTTTGGCCCATGAGGCAGATTGCCCTAAAAAAAGTTTCGCCGCCCGAGCGGCGTGGCGCGCGCCCGCTCGGCGCCGCGACGCGGAGAGCGTCTTCACTGCTCGCCGTGCTCTTGCCGCTCTTGTGCGCTGCGGCGGGACCCACGCCTACCCGATCGTTTACGGCCGAGGCGCTGCCCAATCTCGGCGCCGCTATCAATCAGAGCTCGGTTTCGGGGCTGTCATCGGGCGCCTTCATGGCGGTGCAGATCGAGGTCGCCCATGCGAGCGACATCGTGGGCGCCGGCATCGTCGCGGGCGGCCCCTTTGCCTGCGCCGAAAGCGCCTCGGCCCAGGCCTTCCCGTTCTGGCCAACCGCCGTAGCCCAGAACGCGGCGCAGGCGCTTTACCGCTGCATGAAGACCGATTGGGGCGAGCCGGACCCGGCCGCCTCGGTCAAACGGGCAAAGGAGCTAGCCGAGGCCGGCGACATCGACCCTCTTTCCGACCTCAAGGACGACAACGTCTATCTCTTCTCCGGGAACAAGGACGAGACGGTCACGCGGCCTGTCGTGCTGGCGGCCGCGCGTTTCTTTGAGGAAATCGGGGTCGAAAGGGGCAACATAACCCTCGTCGAGAAGGAGGGCGGCCACGCCTTCCTCACCGAGGAGGGCGGCGCGGCCTGCGGCGTCTCGGCAGCGCCCTACGTCAGCGACTGCGACTACGACCAGGCCAAGGCCATCCTCTCCTGGATCTACGGGCCGCTGACACCCCCGACGCCGGGGTTGTCCGGCCGCTTCATCGTCTTCGACCAAAGCGGCTTTTCCGAGCCCGCCGACGGGTTCGCCGATGAAGGCATGGTCTTTGTTCCCGAGGCCTGCGCCGACGAGCCCGGCTGCCGCATCCATATCGTGCTCCATGGCTGCGAGCAGTCGCGCGAGGAGATCGGCGATACGTTCATCGAGGAGTCAGGCTTCGCCGATGTCGCCGATGAGAACCGGCTCATCGTCCTCTTCCCGCAAGCCGAAGCGAGCACACTCAATCCGCATGGCTGCTGGGATTGGTGGGGCTATACGGGGCTCGACTATCTCGGCAAGGATGCGCCTCAGATCAGGGCGATCTGGGCGATGGTCGAGCAGCTTTCCTCCAAGCCATGAGCGGGCCGCGGGCCGGAGATGATGACCTTCGGCTCATGGAGGCTCCTTCCTTGAAGGCCCTCAAGGGCAAAACGGTCGTGCTCTATTTCTTGGCTATGTGGAATCAGTGGGTTAGCTAGAATCTGTAACGCGAAGGTAACAGTTTTGGGGCCTAGCGCTTCTTTGCCGATTGGCTGAATGCTGCCGTCATCAGTGATTCCACGCCCTTCCTAAGAATCTGCGTGGTTAGTAGAGTACCCCTTAATGCACTGACGGCCTATAAGGATGTCGAAATCCAACAGGGAGTGAATCATGAGTATTTTCGGTGACATCATGTCGAAAATTTTTGGACAGTCCGCGAAGGCGGAAACTCCTTCTGGCTCACCGTCCGTTCAGGTCCCTTCTGGATCAACCGCTCCATCAAAGGGCACTGCCCAGACCCCCACGTCACCGTCCGCATCCACCGCGCCATCAAGCACATCGTCCACGCAACCGATGGTTGACATAAAAGCCGTGCTCAGCGGGCTTGCTAAAAGCAAAAAGCAGAAGCTCAAGTACGATAAGTCGATTGTTGATTTGTTGAAGCTGCTTGACCTCGACAGCAGTCTTGCTGCTCGACAGAAACTCGCCAAGGAATTTGGCTATTCGGGGGACACAACAAAGGGCTCATCGAAAATGAATGTTTGGCTCCACAAGGAGGTCATGCGCCAGCTCGCCGCCAATGGTGGGAAAGTTCCGAAGAAGTGGATGGAATAGAGCGCCACTCGGTCCAAGCGAAAGTTGGCTACACGCTGTCGCGTCTCGCCCATCCTTACCGAACCTGAAAAGGAAGCATACGTTGCCAACTGCTCTGCCTGCGAATCCGCAATGGCCAAGCGCTCGCCTATGTCCGCTTCAGCGTGGACTCCTTTTTCCGCTAGAGATTGCTAAATAGCAGTCATGTTCCCCGTTTCCCGTCTTCGGTTTATCCCGCCGCAGCTTGCTACGCTGGTGGACCAGCCTCGAGAGGGCCGGCATTGGATTCACGAACTCAAACACGATGGCTATCGGTGCCAATTGCTGCTTGAGGGAGGACAGGCGCGTGTATTCACTCGCAACGGATACGATTGGACCGAGAACTATCCCTCTCTCGTCCGTGCCGCGGCCAACCTCCGCTGCCAGTCAGCCATCATTGATGGTGAGGCCGTCGTTCAAGACGGTACAGGCGCTTCGGACTTCGAGGCACTAAGCTCCGCTATGAGGTGGCGTCCCGACAGCATCATTCTCTATGCCTTCGATCTGATGCATCTCGATGGGGCAGACCTGCGGCGCGAGCCGCTTTCATCACGCCGTTCAGTTTTAAAGGTTCTGATCGGTAGCGATGATGAAAGCCGCATTCAGTTCAGCGAAGGATTTCAAGGTGACGGTGCGGGGTTGTTTAAGGCGTGTGCAGATAAGGGGCTTGAAGGTATCGTTTCCAAACAAGCAATCGCACCATATCGTTCTGGCCGCACCAAGACTTGGCTAAAGACCAAATGTTTTACCGAATCCACCTTTGTCGTCGTCGGCATCGACCGCGACCGCAAGACCGGAGCGCCTAGGGCCTTGCTCGCGCAGCCTGAAAGCGATGGCCTAAATTACGCCGGGGCGGCATTCATCGCTCTTCCGGGTGAAGAACGCGCTCAGTTTATCGCAGAACTTGAGCGCCTGACCACGTCATGGGCTGCGTTTAAGATTTCACGGACGAGCGATGTTAAGTGGTGCGAACCTAAGCTGATGGTGCGAGTGAAGCATCTGGCGGGAAGCAAGACGCTCCGCCACGCCACGGTGAGGGAGTTGCTGCAATAAATGGCGTTGCCGATCGTATTGTAGCGAGCGCGATCAGTCGCCCTGGAAGGCTATGCGCAATGGGCAGGGTATCAGTGACCGCCAACTGGCCGACCGCCTGAAGGAGTTCGGCATCAGGTCGGGCACCGTCCGCATCGGTCAGCAAACCTTCAAGGGCTACACGGCCTCGGAGTTCACCGATGCTTGGGACCGCTATTTGCCACCTTCCGACCCCGAGCGTCACAAGCGTCACATGTGCCCGCCGCTGCCGCCCGCGCCGCGGAGTCCGCCGAAGTGCCGCCGCCAAAGTGGAGACCAGTTCTCACAGATCAGGCCGTTCTAGAGTCCTGCAATTCAGCAGTAAAATATGGAGAAACGCCATGAAAGCTCTTGTCCCTATATTTGCTCTGGCCGTTGCCATTGCCCTGACCGGACCGGCCTTCGCTGGAGCAGAGGACGTGACGAAAGCAACCGACAAGGCTCATTGCGACAAGGCTGGCGGCGTGTGGGACGACACCACCAAGAAGTGCTCTGCGAAGATGTAAGCCCGCATTGGTGTAAGATTTTGAGAGGGCGCTCGCTTCGGCGGGCGTCCTTTTTTGTAGCGTAATTTTGCGCCGCCGTAGCCGTCAAGGACGGCATCAGTTAACTGGGCTATGCTCGATGGATGGACCCGCTGCATGCCACGATCGAGGAGTTTGCCGCTGACGGGTATAGCCACATCGAGTGCTATTGCCCGCGATACCGCATGATGAAGCTGAGGCCGATCAGTTGGCTCCCACGAATCTCGATGGGACTCAACCTCGCGCAACTGTCTGAACGGCTCCGATGCGCGGAGTGGGGCGGGCCGTCCAGTCTGTGAAGCCGTGGCGTCTGAAAGACGTGCTGGACAAGCCGCTCGGACGGCGCGGATAATCCTTGGGACAAGGCGTTGCGCCTTAGCCCCTAGGCTGCACAATTTTGTTTGCGCTTTTGGATTGCGATAAGAGTGGCCGCGAAGAAAGGAGCTATGTCCCACGGTGCAACGAGAATCATCCGCGGCATGTCTGTCCTTGCTCCTGCTATTGGGCTGTGAGTCGTCAGGGCCTATTCCACCAAAGCTAACGACAGTGACGTCCGCAGATGCAGACAGTCACACGGGCTCGGTAGAGGCAGGCCAACATGGCGAGAATGTAAAGAATCTCAGCCCCCAGCTGGAATACGAAGCAGCGAAGGCCTACTGCAACGAACTGGCTACGAAGGAGACCGCGGGTTCGCTTGTCGCCATCTTAAATCGTTTGCGCCCCGGGGCGTACACAGCCAAGTACGTAGCGTGCATGAAGACGAAGGGTTACGCCGTCAGCCAGTAACATGGTTGCGGCCTTGTTGGAGTGAGAATGCTCACCACTTAACGATCTTCGAGACCGCGAAAACTCCGAAGGCGATCACGCCGCCGGAAGCGATGGCGATGAGCACAAAGTCTCTAATGCACCAGTCGAACATGGCCAAGTCTGCCGCTTGTTCGGTCGCAAGCAAAGGCCACCTCGCGCGGTTGTGATGACTCATGAGCGCTTCTTGCTGCAATCAAGCTACCGACGATCCGCACCGCGGCAACAAAGGTTACCGCCGCGTTTTGTGGGCGGTGCTTGCGATCAACGCGGCGATGTTTGCCGTCGAGGTTGTGGCAGGCGTGGCAGCAGGGTCAGCATCTCTGCACGCTGACGCGCTCGATTTCCTTGGTGATGCGGGAAACTACGCCATTAGCCTTTTTGTCGTTGGCATGGCGCTCCGTTATCGAGCCATGGCCGCATTCCTCAAAGGAGCGACCATGGGTGTGTTCGGCGTGTGGGTCCTGGGTGTCACGGCGTGGCATTTGTGGCATGCGACCTTACCCCATGCGATGACGATGGGCGCGGTGGGCATTGCCGCGCTGATCGCCAACGCGGCGTCATTTGGTCTGTTGTGGGCCTACCGAGGCGGCGACGCCAACATGCGGTCGGCGTGGGTGTGCACGCGCAATGACGTGCTCGGTAATCTTGCGGTTTTGCTTGCTGCCGTTGGCGTGTTCGGCACGGGGACCGGCTGGCCGGACGTGGTGGTGGCCACAATCATGGCGAGCCTCGCTCTCCAGGGTGCATGGTTGGTGCTGAACCAGTCACTCGCAGAGCTGCGCTCGAACGTGTCCCCACAAGCAGCGTAAATGCCACGCCGCCAGTAATGGACGCCCTCACTCTTTTTGGCTTATTCGCGGTCACTATGATGCTGGTGTTCTATGCGCTGGAAGATCGTAGCCCATGGTTCATTCTCGCGTTCGCCGGGGCATGCGCCCTTGGGTCTATCTACGGCTTCCTACAAGGCGCTTGGCCGTTTGGGGTTATTGAAGCGATATGGGCGGGCGTAGCCGTTTGGCGCTGGCAAACTCGGCACAGCCTTTGGGCCCGTTAGTTCAAGCGGAGAGCTAGCGTTCCGAAATTGCATCTAAGCAAGGCTTCGCGGCTAAATCGAACATTTGCTGAAACGACAAAGACGGTAAAGTGAAAGGTGGGACAAGATGCTCGTTCGAGTTTGGGACCGCATTGCGAAAAACCCACTCGCCGCCCTGCTAGGCTTTTTTCTCCTCATCTCGGTGTACGGCAGCTACCAAACCGGCAGCAAGTTAACCGAGGTGTGTGACCGACTCGGTGACGAAATTGCAGACAAGCGAATCGAAACGATATGCGCGGAGCGCGAGCCGGATGATTACGGCGAAACAGAACTGGGGCTGTTTTGACAATGGGCAGTCTGACCTTTAGTCGCCCTTAGTGCCGCCTTGTTTGATGAGTTCGCCTCCACTCCAAGCGGCCTACCAGCAAGGCTGGCATGATCGACTATCCCAAGATCAACGCTAAAACTCGGACGGCGTCACAACGGAAAGGGAGAAGGCAATGGCAGTGAGAGGATGCTTGTTTGCGGGCGTAGTCGCCCTCGTTGCATCAGCGATGCCGGTTGCGGCTCAAGAGCAAGTCGGTCGGTACACCATCGTCTTAAGCCAGACCAATCGTGGAGACACTTTTCTGCTCGACACGGCGACGGGCCAAATCTGGCGGCAAGTGAAATTTGGTGACGTTCTTGTTTGGCACTTCATGTACAAGCTGGACAATGTGGCGGAGACCGAAGCTTTGATAAAGTCGCTCCCCAACGTCAACCCCCCAAAACCAACTGAACCCTAGGTCCGCAACAGCCAGACGCCCGCGTTTCAGTCGCGCTTAGACCCATTTTTGTTTGACGTGTACGTGTTCCTAGCCGTCACCGAGTTGATAGGGGCATAACCCTTGCCCTCTTCGCGGCTTTGCCGTGGCAAGTCAGGACGACACGCCGGGCTGCACGGCGGAGGCGAAGTTCAAGACGAAGTTCGCTCTTCCTTTCCGCTTGCCTCAGACGCCGGCGGCAAAGTGTGCGAGGCCTATGGCGTCTGGGTCGAAAAGAGCATGTACGGCAAGAAGTACATGGGTATCGAGCGCTCGACGACGGCAAGGGTGTCATCCGAAATGTGTGGCGGAAATTGAAGGTGAACCGCCACGCCAAAGAGGCGCTTAAGGCCGCCGCCGCGCTCAAATAGGTCTCCTTAAACGAAATAGGCGGCGCCGGCCAAAGGCCGACGCCACCTAGAAAATGGAGGCCGCGACGGAGCGACCTTAAAGCGTCACTACTCCGCGGGCGCCGCTGGCGGCGTCTCGGCAGGGGCGTCCGCTGCGGGCGCCTCAGGCGCTGCCGCGGGCGCCTCGGGAGCGGCCGCGGGCGGCGGCGTCTCAGGCGCCGCCTGCTTCTCTTCGCCGCAAGTGTTGGCCGACAAACCGACAAGCGCGATCGCTGCGGCTGCTGCCACCATAAGAACTTTCCTCATTTCATTCTCTCCATTCTTGACGTTCAGTTTACGACCCTTGAAGCCCTCAGCAATCCCAGCTTACGCCAGTTTCAGGCTCTTTGCTGCCGCATTTGGCGCACCCGACAGGATTCGAACCTGTGACCTCTGCCTTCGGAGTACTCTGGCGTATAGGGTAACGCGTGAGTTTCCGCGATGTTTCGATGCAAGATTACCATGAACATTGCGAAAACACGCACCCATTACGCGGAAATTCTGCGGAAGGGTTTTCTACCAATAGCATCAGCCGCGTCTCGCATATAGTCCGGGTGGTGGTGCCCGTAGACTTTGGTCAAAGTCTCCTCGCTCATCGAGAGGAAGCCCGACGCCTGCCAGAGCGGGACACCGGCTTGCATAAGCCAAGTGGCTGCGGTGTGCCTCAAGGTATGGGGTGTGACTCCCTCTAGCTTGGCTCGTTGGCAGGCTGCGGCAAAGCCTTTCTTGATGTCCTTGATCCGCACTCCGCTGTCATGGATGACGTAGCCAAGGTCGCTGCCGCGAAGCTGTGCGCGTCTCAGGTGAGGCAGAAGCCGCGAAGGTATCTTGGCCCTGCCCCGCTTCTTATTCGTCTCAGTCGCCCCCGGCTTGCGAAAGTCGATGACGCCCGCGTCTAGGTCTACTTGGGCCCAGCGCAGCGACAGGATGGCTTCCTTGCGGCGGCCAGTGTAGAGGCCGAGAAGAATGAACAGCGGCATGTAGAGCCGCGCCTGTTTCGTGCAGGTGGCGCGAATGAGACGGGCAGCCTCTTGGCGGCTTAGCCACCTATCGCGGGAGGGCGGACGTTCGGGTAGTTCAACACAGACCGTGCGGGTTAGGCGGCCATGCTTGTGGGCGTAGTTGATGGCAGCGCGGAGCACGCCGAGTTCGCGTCTTACGGTGCCAGCCGACTTGCCTCGCTCCTCTGCATACCGCCTGCACGTCTCCACTGTGACCTCTGAGACCTTGCGGCCCTCGAAGAAGTCAGTGAGCGCAAGCACGGCATAAGCGATGCGACTGGCGGCAACGACCTTGCCTTGGCGACCGTTTAGGTACTCACCGAGGATGTCAGTGACTAGGGTTTGAGATGGATCACTTGGGCCGTCGCGGCGACCTCTGAGCTGGAGCCATTCCGCGAAGACTGTTTCAGCTTGTTCGCGGTCTGCCGTGCCAGTCGAGCGCTCGCGGCTGCGACCGTGTTCAGTCCAGGCGATATAATAGGCGGCACCATAACGGTGCCATTTGAGCCTTGGGCCTTCGTTGCGTCTTGGCATTGCTCCCTCCGTCTCGTGTTCGCTTCAATGAAGCGCTCAAATGCACCCTCCGGGATATGCACCCGACAACCGATATAAACGTGGTCGAGTTGGCCCGTATTAATCAGGTTACGAATCGCCCGCTCCTTTAACCCAAAACGGGCGGCTAACTGTTTCGGGGTTTCGAGAGTCAAGCCGACTTCTCCGCTTCGTCTCGAATCCATTGCGACAGCTTGAGCGGGTCAACAGATGCCAACCCGGCGAGTGTCAGGGTGGTGAAGGCATCTATCGCGACATTTGCGGCTTCACTGTCGCTGCGCTTCTTCCCCGCACTCAACTCCGCAAGATCTTGAATCCAGAACTGCCTAACGCGCTCCTCAGAAAGGGCACCCTTGAATGCGGCCGAGATAATAAGTTCAAAGCCAAGGTTTAACGCCTCGGTCATGTCTTTAAGCTCGTACTTAACCATTATGCCTTTACGCTTACCAAGTGTTTGGAGGTATGAGCGCACTAAACGGTAGAATCCATCAAGATGTTCCCTCATCTCATCATCGGCAAACGTCTCCATCATCCTTCTTTCTACTTCCTCACTAATTGTTATATTTCTCCCTCTGGCGCTAGATTCTAGTTCGTACCGCAAATGCGGCCGAAGCCGAACCGAGAGAGTGGCCGACTTAACCTCATCGGCTTCCTTGGCTGGTCTGCCCCTTGGCCTAGCCATCATTGCCTCCCATATTAGTTGTCTTACATGGGTACCAGATACACGGCACCTTGACAAGGTATATGATGTCATACAGTAATGCTAGGGTCTGTGATACACGGTAAGGGTCGGCAAAACCCTTTCCACCACTAGTCAGGAAAAGGGTCTGACCGATGAATAAACCTAGCAAATTCATAGAGAAGCCCGTGGGCAACGAGGCTTCCGACTTTGAAGATCCCATTCTTGACCAAATACAAGACGCGATGAGGTGGGCATGAGCAATCCCCGCCCCATCGTCATTCCCACAACGCTGCTAGCGATCCTGTGGGCGGCCATCACCTAATGGGTGACAAAGCCGACAAGTATGAAACCCTCCGCAGATGACGCTTCGGGGATTTGCTCAGACTGTCTCGGCATCGTTGGGGATACGTTCTGCCCGACGATGACGCCGGGCGCGGCGACCTTTGGCTCCTCGTTACCAACTGCTCGTTAGCCGCTGCCGAGCCTGAAAAGAAGATGGCCCACGTAATCGAGGTGTGGGCACCTTGGATGAGCCCCGACGAGCGTGCGGCCTACGTGCAGCACGTTTGGGGCCTGGACCTATACCAGCGCATTCAAACGGCGAGGGAACTAGGCGAGCAACTAGGACTCACCAATGCCACGCGGGAAGCTCTCAAGCTGTGGCGGTTCCTGCCAATCGACAAAACCGACGACGAGCTTGCCGAGCAGCGAGCGGCCAAGCGGCGCAAGAAGGCAGCGACCAGGCGTCGAGCCAGGGAGTCCGATCAAGAGAGGATTACCTTGCCTCACTGCCGAGCAGACAGCGCCCATGGGAGGCCGAAGGCATCAGCCGACGCACATGGGAAAGAAGGCGATCAAAGCGTGTCGCA
>CAWFRD010000015.1:0-65373 GCA_963818165.1 uncultured Alphaproteobacteria bacterium | reverse complement strand
CATTTACCGCTACGACGTCTGAGGTGCGCTGGGGCCTTGCGCTGGAGCCACGCGAAGCCGCTATTCGGCGGCGAGCCTCACATATTGACCCTTGCCGACTGGGCAAGCGGCCCACAGTTCTTTCAGTGCTCGGATCAATGCCGCAATTTCGGCATCGGTATGCACCGGCGACGGCGTGAAGCGCATGCGCTCGGTGCCGCGCGACACGGTCGGGTAGTTGATCGGCTGCACGTAGATTCGATACCGGGTGAGGAGCGTATCGGTCACTGCCTTGCAGTGCACCGGATCGCCCACCATCACCGGAACGATGTGACTCGGATTGTCCATCACCGGGAGCCGGGCCTCTGCCATCAGCCCCTTCACCGTATTGACCCGCTCCTTGAGGCGCGCACGTTCGATCTCGCTCCGCTTCAGATGCCGGATCGAGGCGAGCGCTCCGGCCGCGAGCGCCGGCGCGAGCGAGGTGGTGAAGATGAAACCCGGGGCGTAAGAGCGAATGGCATCGCAGCAGGCGGCGCTTCCCGCGATATAGCCGCCCATCACGCCGAAGCCTTTGGCGAGCGTGCCATTGATGATGTCAACCCGGTGCATGACGCCGTCGCGCTCGGCAACGCCGCCGCCGTGCGGGCCGTAGAGGCCGACCGCGTGCACCTCGTCGAGATAGGTCAGCGCGCCATACTTCTCCGCGAGGTCGCAGATGGCGGCGATCGGCGCGATATCGCCATCCATCGAATAGACGCTCTCGAACACGACGACCCTGGGTGCGGCGGCCGGGACGGCTTTGAGCAATTCCTCGAGGTGGCCGATGTCGTTGTGACGGAAGATGTGCTTCTCGCCGCCGCCCCGCCTGATGCCCTCGATCATCGAGGCGTGATTCTTCGCGTCGGAGAAGATCACGAGCCCCGGCATCAACCGTTGCAGCGTGGCGAGCGTCGAATCGTTGGCGACATAGGCGCTAGTGAACAGAAGCGCCGACTCCTTGCCGTGCAGGTCGGCAAGCTCGGCCTCAAGCTCGACATGAAAGTGGGTCGTGCCGGCGATATTGCGCGTGCCGCCGGAGCCAGCGCCCACTTCCTCGATCGCCTCATGCATGGCGTCTCGGACAACGGGGCTCTGGCTCATGCCGAGATAGTCGTTGGAGCACCATACCGTGACGTCGCTCACCTCATCCCCGCGGAAGTGATTGGCCGTGGGGTAGGCCCCGCAGCGCCGCTTCAAATCGGCGAAGACGCGATAGCGACCCTCGGCATGCAGCGCATCCAGATGCTGGCGGAACCGGGAACTCGTAATCCATTCGATCCTCGATCATCTCAACCTTGACCGGCCTCTGCCCAGGCCGGCAGCCGCGGCAATCGCTCCCCCGCTAAATGGGGCTTCACGATCCACGACTCTTAGAATTCCGCCGTTCGTGGCGGGTTCCGAGGGCTCAGTAGCATTAATCGCGACTCTGTCACAAGCATGGCAAGCCCGGGCCGGCGATCATGCCCCAGGGGCATCCTTGCTCCGGAGCGGCGGCCTCAAGTCACTTCTTCACCGGCTTCGGCCCCCTCTCGGAAGCTTGCGACAGGCGCTCGGCAACGGCGGCGGCAAGACCCAAAATCGCCTTGGTTGGGATCCGCACCGCCATCACATCGAGGCGCTGCCTTTCCTCCTGGATGGCGGCGATTTGGAGATTTGGTGAATCCTCGCCGTCGCGCTTCAGGACTTCGGCGGTCACCCGGGAATTTTCGATATAGAAAGTAATGACCAGATGATTGTCGACGATCTTGTGCAAGGTGCCGTCGGCTGGGATCTCTCTATAGTCCGGCGCCCTGATATGCTTGACGTGAATTTCTTCGGGGGATTGGTTGGCCATCGCTTCTTCCGGTGCCGCCTTTTTTCTCTCCGCCATCGCTGTTTACCAGAGGCAGCGCCCTTTCACCAGTTAGGGCGGCTCCACCGCTTTCGGGATGTCTTCGGCGCGGGACCGGCGATGGTCGGAAAAATGGGGGCCAATTGGAGGGCTCGTGTGGCTCGGCTGCACTTCCGCAAGGCCCGTTCCGCGCGCTATCGAGTGACAGAATCGGCCTGCTCAAATCGAGGGCTGCGGCGGCCCATGAATTCGAGCAGCGACTCGTCCTCAGGCCCGCGTCCGGGCTGCAGAACGACACGTCGGCAAGCAAAATTGGGCGCACTTTCGGGCACCAAGTAACACGCTGACAAGTAAGACTTTTTCCATTTCCTCGGGAATCAGAATGCGCCTCCGACTCGTGGCGGAAATGTCACAAGAAGACCAAAAACGTCGGGGTTTTGGTTGATAGCAATTTACCTTCGCGACGGAACGCGTATAAGCAGAAACAGAACTCTCATCGGGGGATTTCTGCCTACATCATGGCATGGGCTCGTCCGAGCGGAGCCGAGAGGCAAATTCGAAGCCGAGAGTTTGGGGATTAGGCAATTTATCAGGGAAGGTGGAGATGGACATGTTTGGGGGACTGACAAAAACATCCAGCCGCATCGCCATCGCAGCCGCACTTGGCCTGACGCTTGGCGGGTTCGCATTCAAGGCGACCCCCGCACAAGCGGCTGACCTCGGCGGCGATTGCTGCGCGGATCTTGAGGAGCGGGTGGCCGAGCTTGAAGCGACGACCGTCCGCAAGGGCAACAAGAAGGTCTCGGTGACCCTCTCCGGTTGGGTCGTCAAGTCCATGAACTGGTGGGACGACGGGGAGGAGTAGAGTTTCGTCGTCGGCGACAAAGACGCCGACCTCGCGTCCCGTTTCGCCATCACCGGCTCAGCGCAGATCGCGCCTGGTTGGTCGGGAGGTTTCAATATAACCATAACCACTCCGGGCTTCCTTGCCGATCGAGCCGGCAGAGATGCGGACGTCTTCGGTCTAACGTCGAACCAGTTTAATGAGTTTTCCGCTGTGCTCGAGTCGATCAACACCCTCTATTCGTATATTTACGTCAAGAGCGACACTTGGGGCGCTCTGAACTGGGGCTATCTGAGCCCGGCCTCGGACAACAAGGCGGTTCTTGCCGATATTTCCGGCACCATGATCGAATCGAACGGCGTGTGGTTCGAAGGTGCCGGCTTCTTCTTGCGGCCTAGCGGCGGCGGAGGTGGTCTCGGCGGTACCTCTGGACTGATTTGGGCCGATTTTATCCGCTGCCAAGGCCTCGGGACCGGGATTGGCGTGGACTGCTTGGGCGATCCACAGCCGGCCGTGCGCTACGACTCTCCGACCTGGGGTGGGTTCAGGTTCGAGGCCTCTTATGGTACGATGGAGCCAGGGAGGGACGTAGTTGATGGCACTCCAGACTCCAATTTCTGGGATATCGCTGCCATCTACACGGCTGATTGGAACAGCATCAAGCTGTCGGCGGCTGCCACCTATACATTGTTTGAGACTGGCGCGATCACGCAGGACGAAGTCAACCTCTTCCAGGCTGGCGCCAGCATCATGCACAAGCCGTCTGGTCTCGGTATCTACGGTATGTATCAGACTGAGGAGAGCGACGGGAACTCGACCGCGACGATCGGCATAAATTCCGTCACGTTGGAGTCCATCACGGTCAGCAATCCGCCGCCCAATCTAAACTTCGATCTGAGCTTCCTGGATGGAAATGTCCTAGTATTGGATCGGGGCAACCAGAGCACGGATGCTTGGTACATTAAGCCCTTCTGGCGGCATACCTGGGGGGCCGCGAACGGGGTGGGCTTGGGAACACTCGGCGCCACCACGTTCTACGGCGAGTTCGGCCAGTATAATGACCAATTCGACAATGGCCTCAATCTCTGCTCGTTTGATAACCCGGCGGGGAGCAACCTTGGCGATTTCTGCGCAGACGTACCGACCGTGAGTGTGCTTGGCGGTCTCATAACAGCCTCGGCCATACCCGGCGACGTTGTGAAGGGAGCGTTCGTGGACAGCTCGGAAGCGCAGCGCTTTGGTCTGGGCGTGGTGCAGGAGATCGACGCGGCCGCCATGCATCTGTGGGCAAGGTGGCAGCATCAAGAGCTTGACGCCTCCATCACTGGCTTCACGTTATCGGGTCAAGGCTGCTTCGGTGGACTTAATCCGGGCGGTGTACCGTCCAGAAAGAAAAGATCAATCAGAGCTTCGATGATTGGGATCTGTTCCAGATCGGTGGGATCATCTTCTTCTAAACCAGACACGGAACTCAAACCCAACGGAAGCCGCCCCTTCGGGGCGGCTTCTTTTTTGCCACAGGCCATGGCGAGCGCGGGCACCCTCCTCACCGGCGAAAGCCGGTGCTTGCCGCTTTTGCTTCCGGCCTGCGCCAGAACGACGCCTCAAACAGAGGGCAGAACGGGGGAGGAAAGGCGAGAGGCGCCCGGATGACATGGCGATTAATTGCGACCGGCCGGGGCGAGGGTTGTGAAAGGCCGGAGGCGGCGCTATCTGTGGAAAGGCTGCCGCTCGCGCCTGCCGCAAACCGTCCTTCTCCGGGGAGTGAAGATGCAGAAAGAAGCGGGAAAGGGCGCAACGTCCCGAACCCCCGTGCTCACCGTCGAGAACGTGTCCTATTGGTACGGGGCCAAGCAGGCGCTCGACGATGTGAGCTTCGAGGTCTATCCCGGCAGGGTCACGGCGCTGCTCGGGCCGAACGGCGCCGGCAAGTCGACGCTGTTCTCGCTCATCACCAGGCTGTTCGACGCGCCTGAAGGCCGTATCGAGATTTGCGGCAAGTCGGCGGCGGAATGGGGCGCGAAGGCGCTTGCGCCGCTCGGCGTCGTGTTCCAGCAGCCGACGCTCGATCTCGATCTCACGGTCAAACAGAATTTGCGCTATTTCGCCGCGCTCAGGGGATTGAAGCGCAGCGACGCCGACGAACGCATGCTGGCGGCGCTCAAGGCGCTCGACATGGCGGAGCGCATCGGCGAGCGGGTCCGTGCGCTGAACGGCGGTCATCGCCGCCGCGTCGAGATCGCGCGGTCCCTCTTGCACAGTCCGAAATTGCTCCTCCTCGATGAGCCCACCATCGGGCTCGATCATCCGACGCGGCGCGCCATCGTCCGCCATGTGCATGAGCTTGCCAGGCGCGACAATATCGGCGTGCTGTGGGCCACGCATCTGTTCGACGAGGTCGAGCCCGATGACGACCTCCTGGTCATCGATCGCGGCAAGATCGTCGCGCGCGGCACCGCGAAGGCCGTCGTGGCCGAGACCGGCGCCAAGGATCTCGGCGGCGCCTTCAGGCTTCTCATCGGCGGCGAAGCGGAGGAGGACGTCGCGGCGTGAACGCCATGCATTACATCCGTGCCTTCGCCGGCATTGTCTGGCGCGAGTTCCTGCGCTTCATGCAGCAGCGCGAGCGGTTCTTCGCGGCGCTCGTCAGGCCTCTGATCTGGCTGATCATCTTTGCCGCAGGCTTCCGCGCGGCGCTCGGCATCTCGATCATTCCGCCTTACGAGACCTACATCACCTACGACGTGTATATCACGCCGGGCTTGCTGGCGATGATCCAGCTGTTCCAGGGCATGCAAAGCTCGCTGTCGATGGTTTACGACCGCGAAATGGGTTCGATGCGCGTGCTGCTCACGACGCCCCTGCCGCGCTGGTTCCTGCTGGTGGCGCGCCTCTTTGCCGGCGTGATGGTCTCGCTGTTCCAGGTCTATGCCTTCCTCCTCGTCGCCTATTTCTTCGGCGTCGAGCTGCCCCCGCTCGGCTATCTCGCGGCGCTGCCGGCGCTCATCCTGACCGGCATGATGTTCGGCTCGCTCGGCATGCTGCTGTCCTCGACCATCAAGCAGCTCGAGAACTTCGCCGGCATCATGAACTTCGTGATCTTCCCGATGTTCTTCGCCTCATCGGCGCTCTATCCGCTGTGGAAGATGCGGGAAGGAAGCCTGTGGCTCTATTACCTCTGCCTCTACAATCCCTTCACCTGGGCCGTCGAGCTGATCCGCTTCGCGTTCTACCTCCAGATCAACTGGCAGGCGCTCGGGATCGTCGGCGCTTGCACGCTTCTGTTCCTGGCGCTCTCGGTGTGGGCTTACGATCCGTCCTTCGGCATCCAGCAGCGCAAGGTGGGGGCGGCCGCTTCCGATTGAGCGACCGCGTCTGCGTCCGGCGCGACCGGCGACGCAGCAAATTTGCTAGCGTTCACAATAGGTTGCCGCGCATCGCTTCGGTCGAGCCGGCGGCCATGGAGCGAGCACCGATCTTCGCCGGCGTGACGCGATGGACTCAGCTTGCGGCGAAATTGGCGGGGTAGCGGCGCAGCAGATCGGCGTGGATGGCCTCGACGGTCTTTGCGTCGCGCTTGCCTTGCGGCACGGCGATCGTTTCCACGGCGACGACTTTCGTCGGGCGCGGGGCGAGCAGCACGAGCTGGTCGGCGAGCAGTATCGCCTCGCGCGCATTGTGCGTGACGAGGATCGCGGTCGTGGGCCGCGCCTGCCAAACTTCGAGGAGGAGACGGCGCAGCCGGTCGGCGGTGCGCTCGTCGAGCGACACGAACGGCTCGTCGAGCAGCAGAAGGTCGGGCTTGGTGGAGAAGGCCCGCGCCAGCGCCACGCGGCGCGCAAGCCCAAGCGACAGCTCCTGCGGGTAGCGCGGCAGCATGTCGGCGATGCCGACGGCGTGAGCGAGGCGATCGAGATCCTCCGCCGAGAAATCCGGGCGCCGCCACCAGCTCGATATTCTGCCTGACCGTCCGCCACGGCAGGAGCCGCGGCTCCTGGAACATGAAGCCGATGCGGGTCTCGGGCGGAATGCCGACAGCGCCGGAGAAGCGTTCGTCGAGGCCGGCCACGATGCGCAAGAGCGTGGTCTTGCCGCAGCCCGACGGGCCCATCAGGACCGTCATGCTTTCCGGCGCCACATCGAGCACGAAATCGCGGATGGCGACCAGCTTGGTGCCGTCGGCGCTGACGTGCGTCTTCTCCTCGACGCGGATTTCAAACCGGCTTGTTACGCCAGCGGGTTGAATGTCGTTCAATGGGCTGCACCAAGAGATATTCGATTGCCAGCATGACGGCGACAAAGGCAAGCGTGTAACCGAGAATCGCCGTCACGTTGAAGAGCTGAAAATTGAGGTGAAGCTCGAAGCCGACGCCGTTCGGGCGCCCGAGCAGCTCCACCACGAGAACGATCTTCCAGATGAGCGAGAGGCCGGTGCGGGAGGCCGCGGCAAAATAAGGCTGAAGCTGCGGCAGCGTGACATTGCGCAGCTTGCTCATCGGCGAGAGCCGGTAGGCGCGCGCCATTTCGTCGAGTCCGGGATCGAGCGCGCGGGCGCCCTCGCGCAAGGTCACGACGACATTCGGGATCTTGTTGAGGGCGACGGCGCCGATGGCGGCGGCCTCGTTCAACCCAAACCAGACATAGGCGAGGATGATAATGACAAGCGCGGGCAGATTGAGGAGCACGATCAGCCAAGGGTCGAGAAACCGGTTGAGTTCGGGCATCTCGCCCATGGCAAGCCCGATCACGCTGCCGATCAGCATGGCGACGACGAAGGACGCCGCGACCCGCCAGAGCGTGATGCCAAGCTCGGTCAGGAGATCGCCGTGCACGGTCTCCTGGTAGATATATTCGAGCACGGCGCCGGGACCGGGCAGAAGCCGGCTTTCGGCCAATTGCGCGGCGATGAACCAGAGCAAGAGGAAGCCAGCGATGGAGAGGACCGAAAGCATCGGTCCGCTCAAGGCGCGCGCGCCTTGCACCGTGTCGTCACGGGCGTCGATGGCGGTCATGATTTGCTGCCGTTCCAGAATGTGCCGGGAGCGAGCTCGGTCGCGGGCCCGACGAGCTTCTGGCCGCCAAGTTCGCGCAAGAACTGGTAGAGCACTTTCGCGTCGGCCTCATTCTCGGTCACTGACCGTTCGGGAATGCCCTCGCGATAGCGCCGGCGAAGCGCCTCGAAGGTTGCCTCATTGAAGTTGGGATCGTTCTCGCCCATCACAGCCTTCAGCCGGTCCCATTCCTTGTCCGACGTCGCGAGCAGCTCGTCGGCCTTGGCCGTGGCGCGCAAAAATGCCTGAATTCCCTCAAGGTTCTTCGTGGCCCAGCCTTCGCTGAAGGCAAAGCCCACCATCGCCACTTCGCCCTTGGCGCCAAGCTCGCGCACCACCTCTTCGAGACCGATCAGCTGGGCGAAGCCCGCCGCCTCGAGCCTTGCGGCGAAGGGCCAGAAATTGAGCACGGCATCGATCTCGCCCTGCTTGGCTCGCTCGGCAAGAAGTGGAGGCGCGCCGAATTCCTGCGTGGTCTCCGTTCTCAAGTCGATATTGGCCGTGCGCAGCGCGTAGGCCACGAGCAGGAGCCAGCTCTTGTCGAGAGGGCCTCCCGCCACGCCGAGCTTCTTGCCCTTGAGATCGCCGAGCGTCTTGATGGGAGAATTGGGGGGAACCATGATCGCCCCGAGCGCGGTCGTGAACGGCGAGAAGGTGAAATCGCCGCCTTCGGCCCGTTCGCGCGAGACCCAAAGCCAATCCGTGGCGATGACGTCAACCGAACCTCCCTGCAGGCCCACGGTGGTCGCCTGGGTACTCGCAAGCGGCACGATATCGAGCTCGATGCCTTCGGCCTTGTCGAGCCCGTTGGCTTCAATGGTGTCGAGCAGCCAGCTGACGGTGCCGAATTTCAAGACGCCGATCTTGACCTTGTTTGCTGCATGCGCTGGCAGCGCGAAACAGACGCTCAAGAGCACCCCGGCGAGCAATGCTAAAAGACGTGACCGCAAGAGGCGCTCCTTCAAAGTTTTGCTTCCACTTCCGTTGGGACCCGCCAGGCGATCAGCGCGCTCCGCTCCGCCGCTATTGTTGCGGCGAACGCGCGTCCGGCCCTCCGGTGAGGTCCGAGAGCCTTATGGCGCGTCATCGGCGAGAGTGGCGGCGCATACTCTACCGATCCCGGCAGAGTTCGCAAGGTTTGATCGCCCGTCCGGCAAGACGTGCCGCAATGTCCATCTTCGCCCTTCCTCTTTTGCATCACGACGCCGCTCGCAACCGGTAGCCGTGGCCACGCACGGTCTCCAGCAAAGGTTCGCGACCAGGGGTATCGATCTTACGCCTCAGCCGCGCGATGTAGACGTCAACGACATTGGTGAGGGGGTCCTCGCTATAGCCCCATACCTGGTTGAGGATGCGGGTGCGCGAGAAGACCCGGCCGGGCGCGCTCATCAAGAGTTCGAGGATGGCGAGTTCCTTGGCCGTGAGCTTGATGGTGTCGCCGCCGCGCCTCACCTCCAACAGTTCGCGATCGAGAACGAGGTCGGCAACTTGCAGAACGTTGGACGTCGGGCGCGAATTTGTGCGACCGGCGCACCAGGGCCTCGATGCGGGCAAGCAACTCGTCGAAATCGAAAGGCTTGGTGAGATAATCGTCGGCGCCGAGCTTCAGGCCTTTGATCTTGTCTTCCAGGGCGTCCATGGCGGTCAGCATCAGGATCGGCGTGTGATCGCCCTGAAGACGCAAACGCTGGCACACGTCGTAGCCGTGCATGTCGGGGAGCATCAGATCGAGCACGATCACGTCGAACTCGCCGGTCTTGGCGAGGTCAACGCCCTCGCTTCCGGACGCAGCGACAGTCACGCCATGATTTTCGGCCCGGAGTCCGCGGTCGATGAAGTCGGCGACGCGCGGCTCGTCTTCGACGAGAAGGACGTTCACGCTGCTGCCTCCGTCTTGGCGGCCGGCAGCGCGACGGTGACGGTCGTTCCTTCGCCGGGACGGCTTGCCATCTCGATTCTCCCTTTATGGGCCTCGACGATCGCCCGCGCCACCGGCAGGCCGAGACCCAAACCTTCCGCGTTCATTGTCGAGGCTCTGCCGCCGCGGCGGAAGCGCTCGAAAATCCCCTCAAGTTCCTCCGCCGGTATGCCAATGCCGCGATCGGAGACGCGCACCGTGACCTCGCCACCATCGCTGCCGACCTCGACCTTCACTTCGCCCTTGGACTTGGAATAGCGCACGGCATTGTCGAGAAGCACAAGGAAAAGTTGCCTTAACCGGGCCGGGTCGCCGCGCACAATATCGTGCGCGCCATTGACGTAATCGACATCCACATTGCGCCCATGCGCGATCACCTTGGCGTCGCCGCAAACCTTCTCCAGGAGCTCGCCAAGATCGATCGGCTGCATGTTGAGGCGCGCGGCACCCGCGCCTTGCCGGGCAATGAACAGGAGGTCGTTGACAAGAACCGAGAGATGCTTGGCCTGCTCGACGATGCGCTCGATCGAACGCTTGTAATCGGCAACCCGCTTGTTCGGGCCGCGCAGCGCAATCTCGCCTTCGCCACGGATGATGGTGAGCGGCGTGCGAAGCTCATGGCTGATATCGGCGAAGAAGCCGCGGCGGGTCTCGTCGATCTTTCGCAGCGACTCGTTCGCCTGACGAAGCTCCTCGGTGCGGGCCGCGACCAGCGTCTCGAGATTGGCATGGGCGTCCTGCAAGGCGGTCTGATGCGCCTGGAGGTCGGCCGCCATGCGGTTGAAGCTTTGGCCGAGATCGGCGAACTCGTCGCGGCCGGAGATGGCGATGCGATGGGAGAGATCGCCTTCGGCGAGCTTCGAGGTCCCGCGCAGGAGCTCGGCGAGCGGAGCGCGCAAGCCGCGCAGCAACAGGATCACGAGTGCGAGAGTGGCGAGAATGGCGAGCGCCGCATGGATCTGGCTCACGCGCTCGAGCCGGCCCAAGAGCTGGGCCGCGTCGGCGTCGATCCGGATGACTTCGGC
Organism: uncultured Alphaproteobacteria bacterium; assembly: GCA_963818165.1. Classification (GTDB taxonomy): domain Bacteria; phylum Pseudomonadota; class Alphaproteobacteria; order Rhizobiales; family Methyloligellaceae; genus Methyloceanibacter. The sequence continues at coordinate 54,683 of CAWFRD010000015.1, read as the reverse complement.
GGTCTCGTCGGCAAGGCCGACGTCGATCAGCCCGTTCAGCTTCTGGTCGATGCCGCCTCTGAGCAGATCGGTCAGTTTTTGCCAGGCGATGTCCGGCTGGCCGCGGCTGCGCAGCTGCTCGACCTCGCCGAGCTGGTCGAGCGTGCGCTGGAATTCCTTCCGGATTTCCGTCAGCCGCGTGAGCTCTGCGGACTCGGCCCTGCGTTCATCGGCATCGACGATGGCGAGCTCCTTTTCGGTGAGCGTCTGAAGCGTTGCGAGATCGGATTCGATTACCTTGTTCAGATAGGCGGCGCCGAGCGGCCGGTCGGTCATTCCGGTCAGAAGCGTATCGGTCCAGGCCTTGAAGAGCTGCTGGCTGTGGCGCGAGATCTGAAGCTGCCGCTCGAGCTGCTCATGGGCGATGCGCGAGCGCGTGAGATAGCGATGCGACTGGGTCACACCCCAATAGGCAAGCGCCGCCGCGGAAAGCGACATCGCCAGAAGCAATCCCGCCGTCACGAGGAGCTTCGTCTGGTAGCGCATCCGATGAGTCTCAAAGCCTCTAACGTCCGGCAGGGCGGACGGGCAGGACGAGTGGGCTCCAGGCCGGCCCACGGAAATGGCCGGATTCCTATAACGCAATTTTCCCAATGCTTGCGGCCATCTTTCCAGCCCATAATGAATTTTTGCATTCCTTGGGCTTTCCACAAGGTGGCAGGGCAACGTTCTCGACGCCATGACTGGAACAGGGAAGTCCCGGCAGTTTTTTTGCCGTGGACGCGAGCCGTGGATTTGCTAGGATCGAGGCACAAGAATCGAGGTTTTCAGCGGACTTAAGTCCCGGGGGCGGCTTTGGACCGATATCGAGCATTCCTGCGCGGCGCGCAGCGCTTGGCGCTATTTCTCGGGTTTTTCGCGCTGGCTTTCGCCGGGCTGATCGCGGGCAACACGTCAGCCCTGGCCGAATTCGAGATCCAGGAATCCCAAGTCGAGAAGGGCGAGATCGAGCTCGAATATCGGGGCGCCGTCCATGATGGCTTCCCAAAAATCGAGAGCGAGGAGGCCGGGGAAGAGGGCGAGGGCGGTGCCCTCGAGGAGGAGGAAGAAGGCGAATTCCTCCGACAAAGTCACGACTTCGAATTCCAGTACGGTCTCACCAACCGAATACTGTTTTCGACCACGCTCATCACCGATGAACCGCTCGACGAGAACTACGATCTCAGCGCGGTTGAGCTTGAGCTGCAATACGAGCTGGTCGAGCGCAAGGGCAACGGCCTAGGGCTTGCTTTCACCGGAGGCTACGGCTTCGCCACGCTCGGCGGCGAGGCCGACGAGATCGAGTTCGGCCCCATTATAGAGTTGGCGAGCAACAGACTGCTGCTGACCATCAATCCGTTCTTCAGCGCGCAGGTCGGCGACAACAGGGGGACCGATGGCCTTGGCTTCGAGTATGGCTGGCGCGCGCAATACAATTTCGCCAAGAAATGGGCCGTCGGCGGCGAGATGTTCGGCGAGATCGAAGACCTCTCGAATGCCGGCTCGTTCGACGACCAACAGCACAGCATCGGCCCGACCCTGTTTTATGCGCCGGGCGGCTTTGGCGACGACGACGATGATAACGGCAACGGCAATGGCGACGACGATGATGAAAGGAAGGTCGGCAGACCGCCCGAGATTGAGCTGTCGTTCAACGCCGGCGTCCAGTTCGGGCTGACCGATTTCACCTCCGACACGGCAGTGAAATTCCAGGGTTCAATCGGCTTCTGATCAGCGACCTCCCTGCACATCAAGCGGCTTTCGCTCGTAACGAAGGCCGCTCTTTTTTGTCTTGACGGGGCTGGCTCCGAATCGGCATTTCAATCCCCATCATGCTTATCAAGGTGCTAGGTTCGGCGGCGGGCGGTGGCCTGCCGCAATGGAATTGCAACGGCCGCAACTCCGCCGGCGTGCGTAAGGGCGCTCCCGGTTTGACGCCACGCACGCAGGCCTCGGTGGCGGTGAGCGCAGGGGGAGCGGAGTGGGTTCTGCTCAACGCCGCGCCTGATCTGCGTCAGCAAATCAACGGCACGCCTGCGCTTCACCCTGCGCCCGACGGGCCTCCGCGCAACAGCCCGATCAAGGCGGTGGTGCTGACCAATGGCGACGTCGATGCGGTGGCTGGGCTTCTGACTTTGCGCGAAGCTCAGCCCTTCACCGTCTACGGCACCGCGCGCGTGCTCGGTGTGCTGGCCGAAAACTCGATTTTCGACGTGCTCGACGCCGATCTGGTCAAGCGCGTCGTGATGGAATTCGGCCGGCCCTTCGCCGTGGAAGGCCCTTCGGGTCCGATCGGCATTACGATCGAGGCGTTCCCGGTGCCGGGCAAGATCCCGCTCTATCTCGAGGACGAGACAGCGAAGGGGAATTTCGGTTCGCAGGAAGGCGACACCGCGGGCCTCAAGGTCACCGACACCGCGACGGGACGTTACTTCTTCTATATTCCGGGCTGCGCCCGGCTCGACGATGCGCTTCGCGCGCGGCTCAAAGGCGCGCCGCTCCTCTTCTTCGACGGCACCCTTTATGCCAATGACGAGATGATCGCCCAGGGCCTGCTCGACAAGACCGGCGAGCGCATGGGCCATATCAACATGTCGGGGAGCGGGGGCAGTGTCGCCGAGCTCGCTCCGCTCGGCATCCGCCGCAAGATCTTCATCCACATCAACAACTCCAATCCCGTCTTGCGCGGAGGCTCGTCCGAACGCGCCGCGGTCGAAAGCGCGGGGTGGGAGGTCTCGTACGATGGGATGGAGGTGAGGGTCTGACGCTCTAGCCCGCCCGCGGCGTCCGCATGTCGCCGATAGCGACGACATTGTCGGGACGGGCTTCAACAGCCGGCTTCGCGTGATCGCCGGCGGCAATCCGCCAATATGTCTCGATGCGCTCGGCGAACGGCCGCGACCGCTCGGCAAACAGCCTCTCACCCAGTTTGCGCGCCTCTTTGCGCAATGTGCGCTGGCGCTTGCGGCTGCGCTTCAGAAATGCCGCTGTCTCGTCGGGGGAGCCGAACATCATGGTCGGCGTGGAAACGATCCGGCACAGCAAGGAAATGTCATGGTCGTCGCCGAGCATCTGCGACAAGGCCTTGGCGGTTTCGACCCGTGCCGAGAGCTCGGACCGCCAGCAGGGGACAAGGAGCTGCATTTGCCGCCAATGATGCTGCACGCCTTTGCGCCACTCGTGCAGGTCTTCGTCGCGGCCTTTGTCCATCGCGTGGTGGAACGCCTCGCGCGTCTCGCGGTAGCAGCGCCTGAGCCCCTTGGCGAGCGAAGAAAAGTCGTCCGGATAGACGGCGAAACCGGCAAAGGCGGGGCGGAGTTCAAGCAGTCCGCGCATGGCGTCGGAGGCGGCGTTGCGCTCCAAACTTTGCTCCGCCGCATGACGCCGCTTGTGGAGCCAAGCCCGCATCGACTGAAGCGGGCCGAGGCCCGGACCTGCGCCGGTCTCGCGCTCAAGCTTGTCGGAGGCATCGAAAAGCGCCTGTGCGTCGCGCGCGGGCGCCAGGCCCCGCGCGATGGTCGTCAGTCGATCGTACAAGGTGGCGAAGGCAGGCTCCGGCATGCCGGGCCTCGCAAGCAGAAGCAACGAGCGGAGCCGCTTCAAGCATTTGCGAGCGTCGTGAACACCGCTGTGGCGCTCGGACGGGGCGGCGAGAGCGCCATGAGCAAGATCGAGCTCGGCGAAAGCAACACGCCGCAGAGCCTCGCTCATCGGCGATGCCGGATCGAGTTGGTAGCTCATCCGAGCCTCCTCGGCCCCAGGCCGTGCTCTCAGGTCCAATGATCCTTTGGCGAGCGGGTCCGGGTCAAGTCTCAAACCACCGCATCAATCCTGTGTATGATCTGTGGATAGGCTGCGCCAGGGCACGGTCGCGGCGATCCATTTTTTGGCCTGCGCATCAGCATCTTTGTTTGTCACAATGTCGGTGACGACGGCCGCGGAATCAGCCCCCGCCGAAAGCACGGCTGCGGCGCGATCGAGGGTAATGCCGCCGATTGCAACCAGAGGACAACTGATCCGAGCGCGCCATTCGGCAAGGCGGGACAGGCCTTGCGGGGCCCATTTCATGGCCTTCAATTTGGTTTCATAGATCGGACCGAGCGCGACATAGTCGGCGCCAGCGGCAAGGGCCGCGTCGAGTTCGGCCTGACTATGCGTGCTGACGCCGATCTTGAGACCCGCTGCCCTGATCGCGGCGAGGTCGGCTCCGGCCAAATCCTCCTGGCCGAGATGGATGAAGTCCGCGCCTTTATCGATCGCCTCCCGCCAATAATCGTTGACGACCAATTGGCACCGATGCGCGGCGCAAAGCGCAATCGCCTTTTCAATCTCGGCGCTAACGACCCGCTGCGGCTTGTCCTTGATGCGGAGCTGCACCAGTTTGAGCCCAAGGGGCAGAAGACGGGCGAGCCACCCGGTATCGGGGAGGATGGGGTAAAAGGGATCGAGGCGGATCAAAGCGGGGCGCGATCGAGGATCGATCAGGACGCATGATCGATCTTGAAGAAGGGCGTGCCCGCAACCGGCGTCGAGGGCTGCGCCATATCACGCGGCCCGATCAGCCCGGCCTCGAAGGCAAGCCGCCCGGCCGCGACGGCTTTGGCGAACGCTTCCGCCATCTTCGCCGGGTCGTCGGCCTTGGCGACGGCGGTGTTGAGCAGCACGGCGTCATAGCCCATCTCCATGACCTCGGCGGCATGCGAGGGTGCGCCAAGACCGGCATCGACGATGAGCGGGATATCGGGGAAGTAGGCGCGGAGCGTCTTCAGCGCCTCTTTGTTGATGAGGCCGCGGGCCGAGCCGATCGGCGCCGCCCACGGCATCAAAACCGTGCAGCCTGCCGCGATCAGCCGTTCGGCCGCGCTTAAGTCCTCGGTCGTATAGGGGAGCACCTCGAAACCTTCGCTCGAAAGCGCGGTGGCAGCCTCGACGAGGCCGAACAAATCGGGCTGCAGCGTGTCGTCATTGGCGATCACTTCGAGCTTGACCCAATCGGTGGCGAAGAGCTCGCGCGCCATCTTGGCGGTGGCGATCGCTTCCTTCGCCGTGCGGCAGCCGGCCGTGTTGGGCAGCACGCGGGCGCCCATCTCCTCGATCAGCGCCCAGAAACCCTGACCGGTGCGGGCACGCGACGATTCGCGGCGGAGCGAGACGGTGACGATTTCCGTGCCCGCCGCCTCGACCGCCTGCCTGAGGCTGTTTGGCGAGGGATATTGCGCCGTGCCGAGAATGAGGCGCGAAGCGAAACTCTTGCCGTAGAGGGTAAGCATCAGCCGCCCTGCCTCGGCGCCACGATCTCGATCTCATCGGCTTCCGTGAGCTTGGTCGTTCCGCGCGAGGACGCGGCGACGAAGCTTCCGTTCAAAGCGGTGGCGATCTTCGCCCCGGCGAAGCCAAGTCGCGCGCAGAGCTCGTCGAGTGTCGCGGCGTCGGTGGCGAAAGCTTCACCGTTGAGCAGGATCTTCAAGAAACACCTCCTGGTCCTTCGCGCCCGTCTCGATATGGGCGGCGACCAGCTCGGCCAGAGCGGGAGCGAGCAAAAATCCATTCCGGTAGAGACCGTTGACGTAGATATAGCCCTTCCGCGCGATAATCCTAGGGCGATTGTCGGGAAAGGCCGGCCGCGCGCCCGCGCCCTGCTCGACGATCTCGGCCTCGCCGAAGGCGGGATCGAGAGCGTAAGCGGCGGCGAGGAGGTCGAGCGCTGAGCGGAGCGAAATCGCGCCCGCCTCCTCGCTCTCGATCACCGTCGCGCCGATCATGTAAAGGCCTTCGCCCCACGGCACGACGTAGAGGGGAAAGCGGGGATGCAGAAGGCGCACCGGTCGCGCCAAGGTCACGTCCCGGCTCTTGACCACGATCCGCTCGCCGCGCACCCCGCGAAGGTTGGGAAGCTCGTTCTTGGCACCGAGACCCCGGCAATCGATGACGACATCGGCGCTCTTCGGCGCCTCACCGTTGCCGAGGCGCAAAGTAACGCCTTCCTCCTTGACGCGATCGAGCAGGAAATGCAAGGCGCGCACAGGGGCAAGATGGGCCTCCTCGGCGAAGAAGAGCGCGCCGGCGAAGCGATTGCCGAGAGACGGCTCGAGTGCCGCAAGCTCGGCGGGCGACAAGCGCGTGTGCCCTGCCGTCATGCGGGCGAAGCGGTCGAGTTCGGCGCGGTCTCGGCCGAGCGCCACCGCAAGCGTCCCGTTGGCGACGGTGCCGGGATAGGTCTGGCGCCACAGCGCGATGCCGCGCTTGCCGAGCGCGTTCACAAGGGGTTCGGCATTGTCCTCCTCGCATCGGAGCGCAAGCATGGCGCCGGCGTAGATGCTGCAAGCTTGCGCGAAGGGTTCAGCCGATCGCTCATGGAGCGTCACGGCATGGCCGCGCCGGGCAAGGACAAGCGCTTGCCACAGGCCGACCACGCCGGCCCCACGCACGGCAATCGTGTAGGCCGGTCGCGCCATCAGTCCCCCAGTGCCACGCCTTCGCGGCGCGGATCGGCGCCGCCTTCGAGGCCATCTTGAGTGACGGCGATGACATGCTCACCGCTTGTCAGATCGGTGCGGCGCACCTCATGGCCCATGGCGACGAGAGAAGCGGCAAGCTCGTCCCACTCGGCTCCCGGTTCGAGCAGGACCGCGTTCTCGATGCTGCCGAAATTCACGAGCGCGCTCGCGGCCGCGGGGTCGAGGCGCCAATCGATCAGGCCGACAATGGTCTTGACGTTGTAAAGGATGATCGCCGAGCCGCCGGGGCTGCCGAGAACAAAGCGAAGGCCTTGAGGCCCGAAGATGATCGTTGGGCTCATGGAACTGCGCGGACGCTTGCCGCCTTCGACGCGATTGGCGACGGCGCGGCCGTCCTCATCCGTAGGGGCGAAGGAAAAATCGGTCAGCTGATTGTTGAGCAGAAAGCCGCGTACCATCGTCCGCGCGCCGAAGGCCTGTTCGATGCTCGTGGTCATGGCGAAGGCATTGCCGTTGCCGTCGACGACGGAAATGTGGCTCGTTCCCCTCCGCTCATGCGTGCGATCGCGTCCGAACGAGCCTTCCCTGGCATTGGGCGGCAAACCCGCCGTCACCTGTTCGAGCGCGTGCTCAGGGTCGATGAGGGCCCGGCGCACGGCGAGATAGCCGGTATCGAGGAGTCCCGCAACGGGCACGGAAACGAAGCCGGGGTCGGCGAGGTAGAGCGTACGGTCGGCGTAAGCGAGCCGCTCGGCCTCGACGATGAGGTGTGCCGTCTCGGCGCCGAGAGGAGCGCGGCCGAGGTCGTAAGGCTCGACCAGCGCGAGCACCTGTCCCGCGGTGACGCCGCCCGACGAGGATGGGCCCATGCCGCAGACCCTGTGCAGCCGGTAGGGCACACAGACCGGCTCGCGCTCTATGGCGCGATAGCGGGCAAGATCCTCGACGGTGAGGCTCCCGGGTTTCCGCGGGTCGTGCTGCACGGCCTCGGCAATGTCGCCGGCGATTTGGCCTGCGTAGAAGGCGCTGGGTCCGTCACGGGCGATTGCCTCTAGCGTCTCGGCAAGCGCCGGATTCTTGAGCCGGTGGCCCGACGGCAGAGGTCTTCCCGCCTCGTCGAAGAAATAAGCGCGCGCTTGCGCCGTGAAACTGTCAGGCCCTTCCGCGGCGATCTGCGAGGCGAGGCGGGGAGAAATGGGGAAACCGTCGCGGGCAAGGGCGATCGCCGGCTGTAACAGCTCCGCCCAGGGGAGCTTCCCGTATTTCTCGTGGACGAGCTTCAAGGCGGCAATGATGCCTGGGACGCCGACCGAAAGGCCGCTTGCCATCGCCGCTTCGCGCGGCAGCGGGTTACCGTTCGCATCGAGAAAGAGTTCTGGCGTTGCGGCTTTAGGGGCGGTCTCGCGTCCGTCGATGCTGGTGAGTTTCTTGGCGCCTGAGTCCCAATAAAGAATATAGCCGCCGCCGCCGATCCCCGAGGAGTGGGGCTCGACCAAGGTCAGGACCATCTGGATCGCGATGCCGGCATCGGCCGCGCTGCCGCCTTTGCGCAAAATGGCAAGCCCCGCCTCGGCGGCGAGGGGGTGGGCGGCAACGACCATGTGCTTCTTCGCCTTGACGAGAGGCTTGAGGGTGAAGCCGTTCGCGCTCTCGGGCGCATCGAAGGCGTAAGCGCGCGGCGCAAGTCCGCTTGGGCCGAGCGCGAGCAGAAGGGCGAGGAAGACGCCGAGGATTTGGCGGAAGGCGTGCGTCATGCGCCGGAGCATAGCCGGTTTCGCCTGGAGAGCCACGTGCTCCCTGGAGAAGGTGTGGCTAATGGAAGTCGCGGGATTTCGGGATGATGCGCTCGGCTCTCGGGTGGCGGCGCGGGTGCCAGCGCGGATGGAAGCGCTCGCCGTGCGACGGGCGCCACGATCCGGGCTCGGGGCGGCGCAACTCGTCGGCATTGGCGAGCGTAAGGCTCAAGGCCTCGCCCTCCTCGGTGAGAAGATGAAGCCAATCGCTCCGGTCTTCGAGGCGCGTCGCCACCACATGAATAATGTCCTCGTGGCGCTGGATGCGGCCATGCACCACGACGAGACGCGCCCCCATCACTTTCTTCCGCTCCCGCTCCAGCACGTTCGGCCAGATCACCGAGTTGGCGATGCCCGTCTCGTCCTCGATGGTCATGAACACGACGCCTTGCGCCGAGCCCGGGCGCTGGCGGACGAGCACGACGCCGGCGACGCTCGTTTTTGCGCCGTCGCGGCATCTTTTGAGATCGGCGCAAGCGGCGATGCGCATCGCCGCGATGCGTGTGCGCAAGAAACTCATGGGGTGGGCTTTGAGGGAGAGGCGGAGCGTGCGGTAGTCGTTCACCACATGCTCGGAGAGCGGCATGACGGGAAGGCTGACCTCCTGCTCGGCGCCCGCTTCGGCTGTGCCGGCATGGTCGAAGAGCGGCAAGGGAATTTCGAGCGGAAGTCCGCGCACCTCCCACAAGGCCTGGCGGCGATCGAGACCGAGAGAGCGGAAGGTATCCGCCGCGGCGAGCCGCTCCAGGCTTGTGCGTTTGAGCCTGCTCCGCCGCCACAGATCGCGCACATCGCAATACCTACGTAACTCTCCTTGGTCATGCCCGCGAAGGGGGCATCCAGTAATCCCTGATCTTCTTTATCGAAAGGTTCGGGGTTACCGGATCGCCCGGTCAAGCCGGGCGATGACACGAGCGGGAAACAGAACAAGTGAGGATCGAGGTCGGCAGGGCGGCCGTCGCGGATCGCGACGAGGCGCTTCGCATCGTCCTCGCGCATGCCGTCGATCTGGCGAAGCCCGAGGCGAAGCGCAAAAGTGGAATCCCTTCTTCCACCGAGTTCTTTGTCATGCCCGCGCAGGCGGGCATCCAGTATCCCCTGGTCTTCGCTATTGAGAGTCCCGGGATGACTGGATCGCCCGGTCAAGCCGGGCGATGACATCGCCTGGGTAACAGGTTCGAGCGTGCAGTCCCATTCGCTCCAATTGATATCGGCCTCGCGCGCCTCGACGCCGTGCGCGCGGGCGCAGCCCACGATCTGCGCCGGCGCGTAGAAGCCCATGGGCTGCGAATTGAGGAGCGCCGCGGCAAACGCCGCGGGGTAATGGCATTTGAGCCAGGCCGAGACATAGACGAGATGGGCGAAGCTCGCGGCGTGGCTCTCGGGGAAGCCATATTCGCCGAAGCCTTTAATCTGGTTGAAGCAGCGCTCGGCGAAGTCGGCCGGATAGCCGCGCGCGGTCATGCGGCCGACCATCTTCTCTCTGAGGCGATCGATGGTGCCGCGGCGGCGGAACGTCGCCATGGCGCGACGCAGCTCGTTCGCCTCCGGGCCTGAGAACTTCGCCGCCACCATGGCAAGCCGCATGGCCTGCTCCTGGAACAGCGGCACGCCCATGGTCTTGCCGAGCACCTGGTAAAGCTCGTCGGCGGGGCCGTGATCGGGGTGAGGCGAGGGGAAGAGAACGGGCTCCTCGCCGCAGCGGCGGCGAAGATAGGGGTGGACCATGTCGCCCTGAATGGGCCCCGGTCTCACGATGGCGACCTCGATGACGAGATCGTAGAAGCAGCGGGGCTTGAGCCGCGGCAGCATGTTCATCTGCGCCCGGCTCTCGACCTGGAACACGCCGATCGAATCCGCACCACACAGCATGTCGTAAACGCGAGGATCGTCGCGCGGCACCGTGCCGAGCGCGAAATCCTTGCCGTAATGGGCCTTCAGCAGGGCGAAGGCCTTGCGGATGCAGGTGAGCATGCCGAGGCCGAGCACATCGACCTTGAGCAGACCGAGCGCATCGAGATCGTCCTTGTCCCATTCGATCACGGTGCGGTCCTCCATGGCGGCATTGCCGATGGGGACCACCTCCGACAAAGGCCCGCGCGTCAGAACGAAGCCGCCGACATGCTGGGAGAGATGGCGGGGGAAGCCGATCAGCTCTTGGGTGAGTTCGAGCACGCGGGCAAGCAGCGGGTCGGAAGGATCGAGCCCGGCCTGGCGGACATATTGCTCGGGCAGGCTCGAATTGCTCAAGCCCCAGATGGTGGTGGCGAGCGCCGCGACGGTGTCGGCGCTCAAGCCCAGCGCCTTGCCCACTTCGCGCACGGCAAGGCGCCCGCGATAGCAGATGACGGTGGCGGCAAGGCCCGGCGCGGTCGCGGCCGTAGCGGGCATAGATATATTGAATCACCTCCTCGCGCCGCTCGTGCTCGAAATCGACGTCGATGTCCGGCGGCTCTTTCCGCTCTGGCGAGACGAAGCGCTCGAACAGGAGATCGATCTCGGTCGGATCGACATTGGTGATGGCGAGGCAGTAGCAGACGGCGGAGTTGGCGGCTGAGCCTCGACCCTGGCAGAGGATGCCCTGGCTCCGCGCGTAACGGACAATGTCGTGGACGGTGAGGAAATAGGGCGCGTAGTTCAGCTCGGCGATCAGCGCAAGTTCCTTGACGATTGTGTCGCACACCTTGCCGGGGAGGCCGTTCGGGTAACGCCAGGAAGCTCCCTCCCAGGTCAGATCTTCAAGGTGGGATTGCGGGGTTTTCCCTTCGGGCACCGGTTCGTCGGGATATTCGTATTTCAGCTCGTCGAGCGAGAAGGCGCAAGCTTGCGCGATCTCGACGCTGCGGCGAAGCGCATCCTCATGGCCGCTGAAGAGCCGCGCCATCTCCTTCGCCGATTTGATATGCCGCTCGGCATTGGCTTCGAGGCGGAGGCCGGCCTCGGCAATGGTGCATTTCTCGCGGATGCAGGTGAGCACGTCTTGAAGGGCGCGGCGGTGAGGGGCGTGATAGAGCGCGGCGTTGGTGGCAACGAGTGGAAACCCCGCGCGCTTGCCGAGTTCGGCGAGTGCCGCGATGCGGGCACGATCGTCGCCACGATAGGAATGCCGCGCCGCGAGATAGAGCCGCGACGGCGCGCCCAGCGCCTGCCTTATGCGACGAAGCTGCTCTTCATAATTTCCTTTGTCATGCCCGCGAAGGCGGGCATCCAGTGATCCCGCACCTCAATGACGAGAGATCCGTGGCTACTGGATCTCGCCCGAGTGAGGCGCGGGCGATGACATCGGAGAGTGGGCAAGTAAATCGTGTGGAGGCACAACGATAAAAATCAGGCCCTCGGCATGGGTTGCGACATCATCGAGGAAGAGCGTGCATTGCCCTTTCCCGGCGCGGCGCTGACCGAGCGTCAGAAGCCGGCAGAGCCGGCCGTAAGCCGCGCGATCGGTCGGATAGGCGAGCAGGCTTGGCGCATCTTGCAGATCGAGCCGGGCGCCGACGACGAACTTGATGCCGGCTTCCTTGGCGGCGATATGGGCGCGCACGATGCCTGCAAGCGTGTTGCGGTCGGTGACGGCGATTGCCGCGAGGCCCAAGACCTTCGCCGTCGCCACCAGCTCCTCGGGATGGGAGCCGCCGGCGAGAAACGTGAAATTGGTTGCGACCTCGAGCTCGGCGTAGCGGGTCATGGCGAAAAGTCACCCGAAGACGCCATGCAGATACCAGGAAGGAAGCCCGAGCTCGGCCTCCTGATAAAGGCCTTCGCGGAACACCCAGTAGCGATGCCCGTCCTCGTCTTCGATGCGGTAATAGTCGCGCGGCCTTCCGATTCCTGCTCCCTCGTGCCGTTGGGATTGCGGCGTTGACGCCACCATTCCGGCGCGATGCGTTCAGGCCCTTCAGACTTAACCACGCGGCGCGTCACGCGCCGCCAGATGAAGCGCGCCGGAGGGCCTTCGGGGATCTCGGCGAGCACAGTCAGAGGCTCGGGCGTTGAGAAGAGAAGGGGCGGGCGTTGCGGCTTGCGCGAGGCAGGCTCAGGCCAGAGCGAAGGCCCGGCAAACGCGCTTTTCAAGCTTTGCGCGAGCTCGGGGATGTGACTTGCGCGGGGGAGGAGGCGGCGCACCGCGCGCGGCCCTAGGCGATTGACCAGGCGGTCAATCAGGGTCTCTGGCCTCGCTTTCCCGTTCGCTTCGGTGAGATCCGTTTGGGTGAGGGGAAGCGCCTCGGTGAGGAGCGCCGCGAGCGACATGAAGTCCACGCCGAAGCCAAGGTCGAGGGTCTCGATTCTCTCCTTTAAGAGACGAAAGAGATGCTGGGGCTCGCGCGAAGGGGCGCTTAAGCCCGCCTCGATCACCGTCGAGGAGCCGTCTGCGCGGGCAATCCAAAGGGCAAGGCGTCTGCAGCCTTGCTCGGCGCGGGCGAGCTTCCCGCACAGCATCTGCGCAAGACGCTCGATGGCCGCCAAGACGCCGTCATGAGTGATGACGGGCTCTGGCAACGGAAGCCGCGCCGCGAAATCGGGCAGGGGGAGAAGCGGGAGGCGCGGTTCCTCGCGGTTCCCTAGAGCCTGATCGAGACGAAGCAGGACGGCCTCGGCCGTCTCCTTGGCGTGGAACCGCCGTTCGAGGCTCGCACGCGGCAGATCGTAGAGCTGGCCGATGCGCTTCAAGCCCAGCCGCCGCAAGAGGCGGGTGATCTCGGGCGCAAGGCGCAAAGCCTCGACGGGAAGAGGCGCAAGCGCGGGCCCGATTGTTCCATCGGGAACGACGATTGGAGATCGGCGCGCGAAGCGGGACAGCGCATGCGCACCCCCCAAGGTCTCGGCGAGAGCAAGCCGCGCTGTGAACCCTGCGCGGCCGAACCGCCGCACCAGATCGGCAAGAAGCGCGCTTTCGCCGCCGAAGAGATGGGGCACGCCGCTGACATCGAGCCAGAGCCCGTCGGCGCCATCAAGATTGAGCGTGGGGCTATAGCGGCAGGACGCCCAACGGGCGAGATCGCGAAGGGCCGCCTCATCCTTCTTGGGCGATGCGGGAAGCGTGAGAAGACACGGACAGATGGCGCGGGCATCGGCAAGGCCAAGACCGGCGGAGAGGCCTTCGCCCGCGCCCGCTTCGTTGAGCGCGGTGATGACAAGTCCCCGCTCTTCGTTGCCGATCAGCGCCAGAGGCCGGTCAACGGGTAAAGGCGCGCCGCCGCTCGCTGCCCTCTCCCGGTTCAGCCGCTCGATCGGAAGATGCGGCAGAAAGACGGAAACGAAACAACTCATGACTGAACTCCACGATAAAGCTCCGCCCCGGCGCTTCGCCCCGGCAACGCTCAAGCGTGAGCTGCCAAGAAGGGCTTCCGGGCGCCGTGGCATCGAAGGACACCGTTCCGCTTCTTCGCGCGGCGATGCGCCAAGCCGTGACGGTTCCGGGAAGGCTTGCGTTCCGATGATCCGAGAGCAAGAGACAGGGCGTGCGCGAACTTTGCGCGGCGAGGCCGAGACGGCGCGCCATAAGCGGCGTCTTGATCTCGATCGCGGCGAGCGCCGCAATCAGCGCGCGGCTCTTCAGACCTTCTTCGAGAGCCCAGGCCGCGTCGTTTTCGTTCCTGACCATCACGATGAGAAGAAGAGCGGGGTCGAGGCCCGAAGCGATGAGCCCCGGTCCATAAGGGCGTCCCCATTCCCGCGCGGCATGCCTGGTCAGGCACCACAGAACGAGATCGCGGGGCGTGTTCCCCGCCACGGCTTGCTGGGCGATGACGGCAAGGGCGAAAGCAAGTGATGCAGGCTTATCGCCGTAGGCCTCCGGCTTGATCTCGTGCAGCCCGCCTTTTTCGAGTTTGCTCAAAAGGGGGATGGGGCTCGTCATGCCCGGATGCAGGCGAGCCTGCGATCCGGGCATCCATGCCGGTGGCAGAGAGCGTGGGGAGGCGCTCTTAGGGTGGATTGCCGGGTCGGGCCCGGCAATGACGAGGGAGGGAGAAAAAGAGCAGGCGGGGTGGGGAGGGGCCGCGCCCGGTGCGGGGGGATTGGCCAGAGACACGGGAACCTGCTCGAGCGCGCGGACTTGCGCGCGTAGATGCTCAATCAGGACCCTCGCCCTTGCCCCGTCTGCTTTTGCAATGCCAGCCGGCGGAACGAGGAGACCTTCTGCACCGCCTGGAACATCGCTACGCACGCTTACTGACCTCAACCTCGTTCCTGTTTTGTTCTAAATCGAATCGGAGTGGGAGTCAAGGTGGAGGGTTCGGCAAGGGACCTCTGAGACAATAGCCAACGTCATTCTTTACGATTGGCGGGCGCCTTCTGCTGAAGGCGTAAACATTCGGTAAATGTCAAAGTCATATTTCGAGTATTTCTTCTTACTTCTCCTTGAGTTCTGACCCTATGCGTTCGTCTCAGTTTACAATTTATTAACCATACGGCACCCGCCTCTGTTGGATTGCTTTAACGACGGTTTTAGCGCGGCAGTGTTAGTTCTCCCGCCCAGTTCCGGTCCGCCCGAACAAGCCAGGCAAAGGACCGCGGGATAACAACAAAGCCAGAACGGGAGAGTCGACATGAGGACCAAGCTTGCGCAATTCCTCAGGGACGAGTTGGGGTCGACAGCCATCGAGTACACCTTGATCGCCGCCGGCATCGCCATTGCCATTCTGACCGCCTTGAACGCCCTTGGGGGCTCCCTCGGCGGCTTGTTCGAGACCCTTGACGGCAAGATCGGCGCCAGCAGCGGCGGCTAACGCCCGATTGCATGCTGGTCCCGGCGCTCCTGATCGGGCTGGGACCAGGCCTTCCGCTCGGTCGATTCCGCCACAGCACAGGTCCCCAATCCTCCACAATTCGCGCCTAGGAGAGGCTCTCCTTTCCGACAGGAGTATACGGTCTTGCGGCTGCGGGGCCTATTGGGGCACGAGCGTCGTCTCAAGACTTGTCTCGCCGTCGCGCTCATGAGCGGCGCCGCAACCTCGCTTGCCGCCCATCCCCATGTTTGGGCCACGGTCCGCTCCGAGATCGTGTTCGGACCCGATCAGAAAATCACGGGCATTCGCCATGCCTGGACGTTCGACGAATTCTACACCGCGATGGCGGTCGAGGGCCTCGACACCGACAAGGACGGCACCTACTCGAAGGAGGAGCTCGCCCCTCTCGCCAAGGTCAATGTCGAGTCGCTCAAGGAGTTCGCAATTTCATCTTCGTGTGTCGCAGTCCGAGGTGAAGCCGCTGCCGCCGGAGAACCGATCGATCGTTGCTCGTGTTTGCGCTGACGCAAGGCATGTTCTGGGCGGGCGTCGCCGCCACCTTCGCCATGGCGCTCGGGACCGCCATCACCGTTGCAGCGCTCGCAACGCTTGCGCTTGGCTCGCGCGAGCTTGCGTTGAGGCTCGGCGGCGCCAACGCAGCCTGGGCCAATGCGGTGTGGACCGCCTGCACCATCGGCGGCGCGATTGTCATCTTCCTGTTCGGAACGCTCTTGTTTATTGCCTCATTCGGCCCGGCACGTCCGTTCTAAAGCGTCCTTTCAAGACGAACAGCGGAGGCTCTCTGGGGAAGAATTGCTGGAAATTCTGCGCTCAGGCTTGCTCTCGTGGGGAGTATGATGTTCTTTTTCGGGCCGACCGATTGGCTGACGGGGCCGCGCATCCCAAATGTCTGAGGCGGGGAGCAGGGCTTTAAGGCCCCCGACCGAATACGGAGACGCAACATGACACTCCAACTTGGCGAAACCGCACCCGACTTCGAGGCCGATACGACGCAAGGCCGCATCCGCTTTCACGAATGGATCGGGGATTCCTGGGCCGTGTTGTTCTCCCATCCCAAGGACTTCACGCCGGTCTGCACCACCGAGCTCGGCTACATGGCGCGGATCAAGCCCGAGTTCGACAAACGCGGGGTCAAGATCATCGGCTTGAGCGTCGATCCGGTGGAGCGCCATTCGAAGTGGGCGGACGACATCAAGGAGACGCAAGGCTTTGCCCCGAACTATCCCATGATCGGCGATCCCGACCTCAAGATCTCCAAGCTCTATGGCATGCTGCCGGCGGCCGCATCGGGCGGCGCCGAGGCACGAACCCCTGCCGAGAATCAGACCGTCCGTAACGTGTTCGTCATCGGCCCCGACAAGAAGATCAAGCTCATTCTCGTCTATCCCATGACGACGGGGCGGAATTTCGACGAAGTGTTGCGCGTGATCGATTCGATGCAGCTCACGGCGAAGCATCGCGTGGCGACGCCGGTAAACTGGAAACAGGGCGATGAGGTCATTATCGCGGGCTCCGTCTCCGACGAGGAGGCCAAAAAGATCTATCCCGATGGCTGGAAGGCGCCGCGGCCTTATATCCGCATCGTGCCGCAGCCGCGTAATTAGCGCCCGCGATCGTCCGGCGATCCGTGGCTCGGACTGAGACACCGCTGCTCGCGACGGATTGCGTGATCCGCGACGTTGAAGGGCGAATCGTTCTCATTCGCCGCAAGAACGATCCGTTCAAAGGCGGCTATGCGCTTCCGGGCGGGTTCGTCGATGTCGGCGAGACCGTCGAAGCGGCCTGCCGGCGCGAGGTCCTCGAAGAGACCGGGCTCTCGGTCGGCACGCTTCGGCTTGTCGGCGTCTATTCCGATCCGCGGCGCGACCCGCGCGGGCATAGCGTGAGCGTCGCCTTCACGGCCCTCCTGCCGGGAACGGCGCGCCCGCAGGCCGGATTTGACGCTGCGGGCGCGGAGTGGGTCAAGGATTGGCGCAAGGTCGATCTCGCCTTCGATCACGACCTCATCGTTGCCGACGCCGAGAAGATCGAACTGGGCTGAAAAAGCGCCGCCGGGCGTCGAGGCTAGGCGGCTCGAAAGGGATGCTCTATCTAGGAGCCGTAAAGACCCTCGAGCGGAGCCAATTCATGAATGAAACGCCACGTCCCGGCCGTTTCTCCGCCAGTCCGGCCTCGTCCGAGGCAGCGGCTGCGGGCAACGGCCGAGTTGGCGTGCTCCTCATCAATCTCGGCACCCCTGACGCGACCTCCTATTGGCCAATGCGCCGCTACCTCAAGGAGTTCCTCTCCGACCGGCGCGTGATCGAGACGAACCGCGTGCTGTGGTGGTTCATTCTGAACTGCATCGTGCTGGTCAAGCGGCCCTTCGCGAGCGGGGCGAAGTACCGCACGATCTGGAATACGGAGCGGAATGAATCCCCGCTTCGCACCATCACAAGGGGTCAGGCGGAGAAGGTCGCCCAGGTCCTCGGTCCGAAGGGGATCGCGGTCGACTGGGCCATGCGTTACGGCAATCCGAGCATCGACTCCCGCATCGAAGCGCTGATGGCGGAAAGCTGCGACCGGCTCCTCGTCTTCCCTCTCTATCCGCAATATGCCGCCGCGACGACGGCGACCGCCAACGACAAAGTGTTCGATGCGCTGAAGACGCTCCGCGCCCAGCCCGCGCTTCGCACCGTGCCGCCTTACCCGCAAGACCCAGTCTATATCGCCGCGCTCGCCCATTCGATAAAGGCGCATCTTGCCCGACTAGGCTTCGAGCCCGAGGCGATTCTCGCCTCCTTCCACGGCATACCGCAGGACTACGTGGACAGAGGCGATCCCTACCAGGAGCAATGCGTCGCGACCGTGGAGGCGCTCCGTGCGGCGCTGGGGCCGCTCGGGACGAAGGTCAAGCTCACCTTCCAGTCGCGTTTCGGCCGCGCCGAGTGGATCAAGCCCTACACGGATCGAACGGTGGAGGCCTTGGCGCGGTCGGGCGTCAAACGCATCGCCATCGTCACGCCCGGCTTTGCCGCCGATTGCATCGAGACGCTCGAAGAGATCGCCGAGGAGAACAAGGAAATCTTCCTCGAGCATGACGGAGAGAAGTTCAGCTACATTCCCTGCCTCAACGACAGCGAGGACGGAATCAAGCTGCTCGTCCATCTGATCGAGCGGGAGCTCGAAGGCTGGGTCTGATCGCTGGGTCGAGCCCAGCGTGACGGAGGGTCATGCGTGCGGCCTTCGCCATAGGTTTCGGCTTGCTGCTCGCGGTTGTCGCCGCACAACCGGTCAGAGCCGAGACGGACAACGCGACCGGCGGTCCCGGGCCTTTCGCCTATGTGACGGTCGCGGGCGCACCGGGCGATGGCGACCAGGCGCTCGCTGCCGCGCTCGGCCGGCAGCTTGAGGCGCGTGGGCTTAAGTTCGCCACCGCGTTTCAAGCCAATATCTATGAGGTGCAAGGAACGGTCCGCGTGACGCCCGCGGCAAAGGGCAAGGAGACCGTCGTCATCGTCTGGGTCGTGCTCGGTCCCGACGGAAATCAGCTTGGCGTCACGCGCCAGACCAAGGACGTGCGCAAGGGCTCGCTCGACAAGAGATGGGGCAAAGCCGCCGATGCGGCCGCCGGCCCTGCGGCTCAAGATATCGCCAAGCTCATTCCGCGCTAGCCGTTTTTAAGCGCCGAATTTGAACCAGCGCGCCACGGCCTTCCGCCCCCTCTCGTCGAGCGTCAGGTGAAGCTTGGTGCGGCGGAGCAGGAAGTCTTCAGCGGTCATCGCATACTCGACCTCCACCGCATGCTCGAGCTCGGCGCGGGTAACGCCGGGAGCGATCTCCTTGGCCGAATCCGGCTCGGCGGCAATGCGGCCGAACAGGGCGTCGATCTGATCGCCGTAGGTCAGAGCCCAGCGGCGCCGCATCGCGTCGGAAATCTCGCTCGGGCCGAGCGCGGCAAGATCGAGTAGTTCCGGCAACGGCAGCGTCCCGCTGTGCAAGGGAGCGTCCTTGGTCCAGGCTCCTCCGGCATCCGCGCCCAGCCGAAGCAAAGCCTCGAGCACGTCTTCGGCGAGCGCCCTGTGCGTGGTCAGCTTACCGCCATAAAGGGTGATGAAACCGCCCGTTCCGTTCGCGACCGATGACAGCGCGGGGCTGCGGCTGATGCGGCTCGGGGCCAAGCGTTCCTCGTCATGGAGCGCGCGCACGCCGGACCAGGTATGGACGATATCGGCCTCGGTGACGGGGCCGGAGGGGCCCGCGAAATAGCGGTTATAGGCGGCGAGCAGATAGGCCTTCTCTTCCGCCGAGCATAGCGGCTCGCTGGCGCTCCCCTCATGCGGCACGTCCGTCGTTCCGACAATCAGGAAGCGCTGGTCGAGCCAGGGCAGGACGAAAACGACGCGCTCCTCTTCGTCCTGGAGGGTATAGGCATCGGGCTGCGAGGGCGTCGGCATCGGCAGAACGATGTGGCTTCCGCGCACGAGCGTGAGCGCGCGGGTGGACGGGGCTTTGTTCGCCATGGCGTCGACTTCCGCCACGAACGGGCCGGCCGCGTTGACGACGAAGCGTGCCTCGACAAGGCGCTTTTCCCCGCGCTCATCGAGTTCGGCGGCGTAGCCGTTTTCTCGTGCTCCGATCGCGGTGACGGCGCGACGGTTCTTGATATCGGCGCCGCGGGCGCGCGCATCGAGGAGGACGACGAGCGTGAGCCTCGCGTCGTCGGTCATACAGTCGCAATAGTGGAGCACGGAAACGAGCTCCTCCTGGCGCAACCTCGGAAGCTGCACGATGTCGTCGTCATCGAGCCTGCCGCTCGCAGGCAAGCCATCGCCGAAGGACAGAGCGTCGTAAAGAGCGAGCGCCGCCCTCAGCGTGAGCGCTTGGCGCCTCTGCCAGCGATAGATCGGGAGCAAGAACCGCAAAGGAGTGACGAGATGGGGCGCTGCCTTCAGCAATTGCGCCCGCTCGACTAGAGACTCGCGCACCAGGCCGAGTTCGAGCCGCTCCAAGTAGCGCAAGCCGCCGTGAATGAGCTTCGATGACGCTGATGAGGTTGCGCTTGCGTAGTCGTCCTTCTCGGCGAGCATCACTTTCAGCCCGCGGCCTGCTGCGTCGCGTGCGACGGCAGCACCGTGGATACCGCCCCCGATGACGAGGAGATCGAAGGATTGAGCAGTCAATGCTAGGCGACGCCGGCGCGGAGCAGATCGTGAATATGGATGATGCCGACAGGGCGTCCGTTCTCGACCACGAAGAGCGCCGTGATCTTCGAGGCGTTGATCAATTCGAGCGCGGCGCTGGCCAGGAGCTCCGGCGATACCGTCTTGGGCGCGGGCGTCATGATCTCTTGCGCGCGCCGCGAGAGAAGTCCGTCGCCCATGTTGCGGCGGAGGTCGCCGTCGGTGATGATGCCCTTGAGGAAGCCGTCGCCATCGATCACGCCGAGACAGCCGAGCGCCTTCTCGGTCATGACGACGATCGCCTCGGCCATGGCCGCGTCGGCGGCCGCGAGCGGCAGGCGGTTGCCCTTATGCATCAGGTCGCCGACGAATTTCAGCCTGGCGCCGAGCTGGCCACCGGGATGCAGCGTCTTGAAGTCGCGCGCGGTGAAGCCCTTGCTCTCAAGCAGGGCGATGGCGAGGCAGTCGCCGAGTGCAAGCTGCATCACCGTCGAGGTTGTGGGCGCGAGCCCGTGCGGGCAGGCTTCCTTGGCTTGCGGCAGAGCGAGCACAAGCTCGGCCGCTTCGGCAAGCGTCGAGCCCGGATTCGACGTGACCGCGATGAGGGGAACGGCGAAGCGCCGCGAATAG
This sequence comes from uncultured Alphaproteobacteria bacterium, assembly GCA_963818165.1. Taxonomy (GTDB): domain Bacteria; phylum Pseudomonadota; class Alphaproteobacteria; order Rhizobiales; family Methyloligellaceae; genus Methyloceanibacter. The sequence goes on along the minus strand of CAWFRD010000015.1, from coordinate 33,873 downwards.
GAGACGATGTTGCCGAGCTCGACCGTCTCGCCCGACCAGGAGAAGGCAACGATCACGTCGGCTGGCGTGATCATGCCGAGATCGCCGTGGCTCGCTTCGCTCGGATGCACGAAATAGGAGGGCGTGCCGGTTGAGGAGAGGGTGGCGGCGGTCTTCTGCGCCACATGGCCGCTCTTGCCCATGCCGGTGACGATGATCCGGCCGCGGCAGTTGCGCAAGATTTCGACGGCCTCGGCGAAATTGTCGACAAGCTCGCCGGCGAGCGCGGCCTTGAGCGCGCGCAAGCCCTCGGTCTCGAGCTGGAGCGTACGCGTCGCCGAAGCGACCGCTTCGCCGCGATCGTCGCGCAACAAGCGATCCCGCTTAAGACCCGCCGTCATGGTTAGCTCCCCCGCTACCTGCATCGGACTTTAGCATGGAACGGGGCTGTGGAAGGGCCAAGAGTTGCGCCGATTGGGCGCGAAAATGGCCCTCCTAACGCTGTTTCCCCGGTCTTCCAAATAAAGGCTCCGATTGAGGCGCCAGAGCGGCGGAAGCTCAGAGGTTATGGTTACAGCAGCTTTTTGATCTCGGCACTGACGGACTTGGCGAGGTCCGGCCGGGCGAGCGCGTAAGCGATATTGGCGGCGAGAAACCCGATTTTCGAACCGCAGTCGAAGGCGCGCCCCTCATATCGGAGCGCGTAGAACGGTTGGCGCTTAAGCAGCGTCAGCATCGCATCAGTGAGCTGGATTTCGCCGCCAGCCCCTTTTTCCTGCGCCGCGAGAATCGCGAAGATCTCGGGCTGGAGAATGTAGCGGCCGAGAATGGTGAGGTTGGAAGGCTCGGTTCCGGGCTTCGGCTTCTCCACCATGCCGTCGATGGGAAGCACGCGTCCGTCGCCTTTGCCGTCGAGGCTGACAACGCCGTAATTCTTCACCTGATCGTCGGGGACGGGCTCGACCGCAAGGACGTTGCCGCCATGCTCGGCATAAGCGTCGATCATCTGGGCGAGACAGCCTTTGCCGGGCGACTGCACCAGGACATCGGGGAGGAGCAGCGCGAACGGCTCGTTGCCGACAAGCTCGCGCGCGCACCAGACCGCGTGGCCGAGCCCGAGCGGCTCCTGCTGGCGGGTGAAGCTCGTGCTCCCCGCATCGGGCAGATCGGCGGTCAGCGCCTGAAGCTCGGCGGTCTTGCCGCGCGCGGCAAGCACCTCTTCGAGTTCGAATTGCCGGTCGAAATGGTCCTCGATGACGCTCTTGTTGCGACCCGTGACGAAGATGAAATGCTCGATGCCGGCGTTCCGCGCCTCGTCGACGACATGCTGAATGACCGGACGGTCGACGACGGTCAGCATCTCCTTGGGTATCGCCTTGGTCGCGGGCAGGAAGCGGGTGCCGAGCCCTGCCACGGGGAACACGGCCTTGCGGACGCGAGCAGCCATCCGGTCCTCGTTCAATCGATCTCGCCAGTGAGCGGGATTAACCGCGAAAGTTAGAACTCTCTCAACCGCGATCCGATAGCAAGCGGCGAATTGGTGGTAAGGTTGTTCCATGAGTGTTCTGGTCACGGGCGGGGCGGGCTATATCGGCAGCCATATGGTGCTCGCTCTGCTCGACGCGGGCGAGGACGTCGTCGTTCTCGATAATCTGTCCACCGGATTCCGCCGGGCTGTCCCTGCAAGCGCCGAATTCGTCGCGGGCGATGCCGGCGACCGCGATCTTCTGCTGCGGCTGTTCCTGACCCACCGCATCGACGCCGTCATTCATTTCGCCGGTTCGATCATCGTACCGGAATTGCTTGCCGATCCCCTCCGCTATTACGGCAACAACACGTGCGTATCGCGCACCCTGATCGCCGCTTCGGTCGAGGCCAAGATTCCGCATTTCATCTTTTCATCGAGCGCGGCGGTCTACGGCATGCCGGAGAAAAATCCCGTCGCCGAGGACGCACCGCCTACCCCGATCTCGCCTTACGGCACGTCCAAGCTCATGACCGAGTTTATGCTGCGCGATACGGCGGCAGCGCACGATTTGCGCTATGTGGCGTTGCGCTATTTCAATGTCGCAGGCGCCGATCCGCAAGGCCGCAGCGGGCAATCGACGGCGCGCGCCACCCATCTCGTGAAAGTTGCTTGCGAAGCCGCGCTCGGCGAGAGGCCCTATCTCGAAGTGTTCGGCACCGATTACCCAACTCCCGACGGCACCTGCATCCGCGACTATATCCATGTGAGCGACCTTGCCCGCGCCCATCTCGATGCGCTCCGCTATCTCCGCGGCGGCGGGAAGAGCCAAGTGCTCAATTGCGGATACGGCACTGGCTTCTCGGTGCTTGAGGTGATCGCCTCGGTCAAGCTTGTGTCGCAGCGCGATTTTCCCGTGCGCTTGGGACCGCGCAGAGCGGGCGATCCGGCGGCGCTCGTGGCGCAGGCCAAACGCATCGGCGAGGTCCTCGGCTGGAAGGCTAAGCTCGACCGCCTCGACACGATCGTCAGCCATGCGCTTGCCTGGGAAAAGCAGCTGATCGAATATCGCGCCGCGTCTTGAAGCTTGCAATTTTGCCTTTGCCGCGCCGCAAAGCCACAGTCAAAATCGGGCCGGAGCCCCGCGAATCTTTGGAGGGACGTGCGAGAGCATGGCGATGCCGGCATTGAAGAGAACGGGTCTTTGTCTCCTGCTTGCGCTCGCGGCGCTGCCGCCGCAGGAGGCGCGGGCCGCAGGCGACGAGATCGCGGCCTACAAGCGCGCAGTCGAAGCGAGCTTCGCCCAATGGCTCCAGGCGCTGTGGCCCGATGCGCAAGTTGCGGGCGTCTCGCGCGAAACCTTCGATGCCAATCTCAAGGGACTGAAGCTCAACTGGTCTCTGCCGCATCTCGTCCTGCCAAATCCTGCAGGGCCTGACGGTCCGCCTTTGCCTGAAGCCCTTGCCGCCGCGGCAAAGCCGCTGCATCAGCCCGAGTTCGACATTCCCGCGAACTACTTCAACAAGAACACGCTTACGGCTCTCGCAGGCACGGGGCGCGGCAAGATGGAGCAATGGGCGAAAACGCTCGGCGCCGTGCAAAAACAATATGGCGTGCCTGCCAGCATCGTCGTCGCCATCTGGGGGCGCGAGACGGGCTTCGGCAAAGTGGACATGCCGTTCGATGCGCTTTCAGCCATCGCCACCCAAGGCTTCATGGGACGCCGTCCGGAAATCTTCCGGCAAGAGGTGATCGCCGCGCTGAAGATCCTCGAAGAGAAGCACGCCACCCGCACCGAGTTGCGAAGCTCCTGGGCCGGCGCCATGGGTTACACCCAGTTCCTGCCGTCGGATTTCGACAAATATGCTGTCGATTTCGACGGCGACGGCAGGCGCGACATCTGGAACTCGGTTCCCGATGCGCTCGGCTCGACAGGGAACTCGCTGCACAGCCAAGGTTGGGACGGCCATCAGACCTGGGGCTATGAGGTCGTGCTGCCCGATGGCTTCGATTGCAGCGAGCAGGGTCCCGACAAGGCGCGTCCGATCGGCGCATGGGCGAAGCTCGGCGTGGCGCGGTTGAAGGGGCAATCCTTCCCTGAAACCAAGCTTCAGGACTCGGCCTTTCTTGTTCTGCCGGCAGGGCTCAAAGGGCCCGCCTTCCTCGCCACCAACAATTTTTCGGTGCTGAAGCTCTATAACAACTCCGACGTTTACGCGATTTTCGTGGGCCATGTCGCCGACATGATTGCAGCCGGCGCACCGGTCACCTTTGACGGTGACTGGCGCCCTGTCGAGCGCTTGCCGCGCGACCGTATCCAGCGTTTCCAGGAAGCGCTCGTGGCGAAGGGCCACGATGTCGGCAAGGTCGACGGCCTGGCCGGGTTCAAGACGCGGCGGACGATCGGGCTCGAGGAACGGCGCCTCGGAATGAAGCTGACCTGCTATCCGAGCGCGGCCCTTGTCGCTGCCGTGCTCAAGGATGCCGGTGCCGCGAAGGCCGAGCCGCCAAGGCAATAAAGGGCCAATTGCCTAGGTTTTGCCCGCACCCCCTGCTAATGTCGGCCGATGCGAATCATGAAAAACCCTAAGACCTTGATCGTGTTGGCAGGATCGGCCGCTTTGATGGTCATGGCGCTTCCGGGCGCGGGCAACGCCGACAGCAAATGCGTCGAGAGCCTGTGGCCCGCGGCCAAAAAAGTGGGCGTCACCCGCGCCACTTTCGACCGCGCCTTCCAGGGTTTTACGCCCGACCCGGAAGTGATCGAGTTCGCCAACTTCCAGCCCGAATACGTGAAACCGATCGGCGAATATATCGATCGGGCCGTCTCCGATAAGCGGGTGGAGACCGGGAAGCTGAAGCTCGCCGAATACCAGGACCTGCTCGCGGGGCTCGAAAAGCGCTACGGCGTCGATCGCCATGTTGTCGTGGCCATCTGGGGGGTCGAGTTGAATTACGGCACGCTGCCCGGCGACAAGAACGTGATCCGTTCGCTCGCCACGCTCATCTGTTCCGGCACCAAGGCGAGTTTCGCCAGGCCCCAGATCGTCTCGGCGCTGAAGATTCTGCAACGCGGCGACGTGAGCTTTGAGGCCATGAACGGCTCGTGGGCGGGCGCCATGGGTCACACCCAGTTCATCCCGACCACCTACACCGCCTATGCCGTCGATCAAGACGGCGACGGCAAGCGCGACATTTGGAACAACATTCCCGACGCGCTCGCTTCGACGGCGAGCTATCTCAAAGTTTCGAATTGGCGACCGGGCGAAACCTGGGGCTACGAAGTCAAATTGCCCAAGGGCTTCAATCCGAAGCGAGTCGGCGAGAGCACGCTGAAGCCGCTCGGCGAGTGGCAGAAGATTGGCATCGTCAGGGTGAATGGCGAGCCGTTCCCGAGAGCCTCCGACAAGGCCTCGCTGTTTGCGCCGGAGGGAACGCGGGGCCCTGCGTTCGTGGTGCTCAACAATTTCCGTTCGATCCTCCGCTACAACGTGGCGAAGTCCTACGCGCTCGCCGTCGGGCATCTCTCCGACCGGCTGAAAGGATATGGGCCGTTCGTGCAGCAATGGCCGACCGACGAGACGCATCTTTCGCTCGCCCAGCGCACGGAGCTGCAACAGCTCTTGATCGCGCAAGGGATGTTGACCGGAGAGCCTGACGGCGTCATCGGCCCGGCAACGCTCGAGGCGGTCAGGACCTATCAGCGCGCCAAGACGCTCCCCGTCGACGGGTTCCCGAGCCTAACCATTCTGAAAATGCTCCGGGCCGAGGCGCCGCCACCGGCGCCTCCCGCCGAGGGCCAGACCGGCAGCATCGGCGAGGCGCAAGCGCCCAATAGCGTTGGGACTCACGCGCCGAGCGGCGCGCCGCCCGTAAATGCCCCGCAGGGACAGCCTGCCGGTGGAGGGCAGCCCGTCGAGGGTGGCGCCGGGCAACCGGCCGATGTCGGCCAGAACTGAGGCGAGGGACTTGGCGTTTTCCCCGGAAGGGACTACCAGTGTCCGGCGCCTGGGCAAGTAGAAGGTGGGTCGGTGAAGGACTTTATGGCCATGTTCGTTAGGGTTTCTTGCTCTCGCGCCGCGGTGGGGCTGGCGCTCGCGACCGCTGCGGGCACCGTTTTGGCCGTCCTGATTTTTGGGCTTCTTCCCGCCCTCGCGCAAGGAAGCCCCCCGGTCCAGCGCAGCTACATCAACCCGTTCCCCAATGGCGACCGCTACCGCGTCGTCGTGCTCGGCGATTCGCTTGGCGACGGTTTATGGTCCGGCCTCTATCGCGCCTTCGAAGAGGACAAGACTTCTCGAGTTTATCCAGCACGCGAAGTCCAATAGCGGATTTGCGCGTACCGATTCCTACGACTGGAACGAGGAGCTCGCGAAGCTGCTCAAGAGCGATACCTACCAGATTGCCGTCGTCATGTTCGGCGCCAACGATGCCCAGGGCGTTCGCAGCGGTAAAGACTGGTTGAAGGTTGGGAGCGAAGGCTGGCGCGACATCTACGGTCAAAGGGTCGAAGCCTTCATCAAGCAGCTCCGCGCCGCCAATGTCGCCGTCTATTGGGTGGGTCTCCCCATCATGCGCAGCCCAACCCAGAATGCGGACGCTGAGGCGCTCAACGATGTCTATCGCGAGAAGGCGTTCATCAACGGCGCCAAGTATGTCGAGACCTGGAACGGTTTCACCGACGAAGGCGGGCGCTACAGCCCCTACGGGCCCGATATGACCGGGCAGGTCAAACGGCTCAGAGCCGATGACGGCGTCCACCTGACCATGCGCGGCTATCTCAAGCTCGCTCATTTCGTCGAGAAGGACCTTCGCAGCGATCTGAACCTCGCTAAGATCGAGCGCAACATCCCGCTCGCCGGCAATGAAGAGGAGCAGGCCAAGGTCATGGGCCGCGAGGTCGTTGCGGAGGCACCCGCGGCGCCTTCGCCCAATCCATCAGCTCCCGAAGCGGGGACCGCGACGGAACAGGCTGCCGGCGGTGGGACGCCCCAGCTGCAAGAGAGCAATGTCGGCGAGGTGAGCGTGGTCAGGCCCGCGATCGATCAGACGCTCCAGGCCGCACAAAGCATGTCTCCGCAAGGCGCGCCTCAGGGCGGGTCTGACTCCGAGATGATCACGAGCGAGCTCGGCAATGGATTGACCGCCGTGGCGACCCTTTCCTCGGTGGCCGACCCTTCGCTTGCATCCTCGCGGCCGCGCCTGCCGCTGTCGCAGCGGCCCTATTACAAGGTCCTGATCAAGGGCGAGCAGCTCAAGCCCAAGGCCGGTCGTGGCGACGATTTCGCCTGGCCGCCAAGCTGACGCCCGCTAGCGGGGGAGTTCGGTCTTGCCCATCAGGAATTTGTCGATTGCGTGCGCTGCCTGGCGCCCTTCGCGGATCGCCCAGACCACCAGCGACTGGCCCCTTCGCATGTCGCCCGCGGCGAAGATCTTCGAGCGCGAGGTCTGGTAGTCGATCTCGTTCGCCTTGACGTTGCCCCGGGCGTCGAGATCGAGGCGCAAATCGTTGACCATGCCTTCCTGCACGGGATGGAGGAAGCCCATGGCGAGCAGGACGAAATCTGCGGGGATGTGAAACTCCGAGCCCTGCATCGGCTTCAATTGGCCGTCGAGACGGATGCATTCGAGATTCTCGACCTTGCCGTTCGACCCTAGGAAGCGGGTGGTCGCCACGCTGAAATCGCGCGCGGCGCCCTCGGCCTGGCTCGAGGAGGTGCGGAGCTTGAGCGGCCAATGCGGCCAGGTCAGAGCCTTGTTCTCCTTCTCGGGCGGCTGGGGAAGGATTTCGAGCTGCGTCACCGAAACCGCGCCCTGGCGGAACGAGGTGCCGATGCAGTCGGAGCCGGTATCGCCGCCGCCGATCACCACCACGTTCTTGCCCGTCGCGAGGATCGGCTCGACGTCTCCGAGCTTCTCGCCGGAGATGCGGCGATTCTGCTGCGGCAGGTAGTTCATGGCGAAGTGAATGCCGTCGAGGTCGCGGCCCGGGACCTCGAGGTCACGGGGGTGCTCGGCCCCGCCCGCGAGCAGAACGGCGTCGTGGTCGCGCGCGAGCGTCTCGACGGGGAGGTCGCGGCCGACATGGACGTTGCAATGAAAGGTGACCCCTTCCGCCTCCATCTGCTTCACGCGGCGCTCGACGATGTATTTCTCCATCTTGAAATCGGGAATGCCGTAGCGGAGCAGTCCACCGGTAAAGGCGTTCTTCTCATAGACGTGCACGTCATGGCCCGCGCGGCCGAGCTGCTGGGCCGCGGCAAGTCCGGCAGGACCTGAGCCGACGACGGCCACGCGCTTGCCGGTCTTCGATTCCGGCGGGATCGGCCGCACCCAGCCCTCATCGAAAGCTTTGTCGGCGATCGCGCATTCGATCGACTTGATGGTCACCGGCACATCGATGATGTTGAGCGTGCAGGCGGCCTCGCACGGGGCGGGGCAGATCCGGCCTGTCACTTCGGGGAAGTTGTTGGTCGAGTGCAGGTTCGCCGCCGCGACTTCCCAGTCCGAGTGGTAGACGAGATCGTTCCAGTCCGGGATCTGGTTGTTCACCGGACAGCCGGTATGACAATAGGGAATGCCGCAATCCATGCAGCGGGCGGCTTGACGGGTGATCTCCGCCTCGCTCGGCGTGATCACGAACTCGCGGTAGTGCCGGACGCGGTCGGAAGCGGGCTCGTAAGCCCGGTCCTCGTGTTCGATCTCGAGAAATCCCGTGATCTTGCCCATTACGCCCTTCGGCTTTCAGCTTGAATGGTCAATCAGCGAGTAGCCTCGGTCTTGCGCCTTCGTCAAGCATTCGCGCTTCGCGCAAGCGCGGCAGGCCTGGTGTCATCCGCCGGGAGATTGACCTGCCCGTGTTGAAGATTACTTGCCGTTGCCCCGCAAGCCGATCTCGATCTCGCCGAGACCGGCTTTATCGGCCTGCTGCCGGCGCGCGATCTCCTCCAACGCCCGGCGATATTCGACCGGCATCACCTTGACGAATTTGGGCAGACAAGCGCCCCAGTCGTCGAGGATCGCCTTTGCGCGCGCGGAACCCGTGTAATGGAGGTGATTCTCGATGAGCTGACGAAGGCGCTCCTCGTCGAAGCGGGTCATGTCGGTGACATCGACAAGGCCATGGCTTTCGAGATCGCCGGTCTGGTGGCGGCTCTGCTCCATCACATGATTCTCGCTCGGCACGGGCTCGAGATCGACCATAGCGAGGTTGCAGCGGCGCTCGAACTGGCCGTCTTCGTCGAGAACATAGGCGATGCCGCCCGACATGCCGGCGGCGAAATTTCGGCCCGTGGGCCCGATCACAACGACCACACCTCCGGTCATATACTCGCAGCCATGATCTCCGGTCCCCTCGACCACGGCGATCGCGCCCGAGTTGCGCACGGCAAAGCGCTCGCCGGCGACGCCGCGGAAATAGCACTCGCCGGAAATTGCGCCATAAAGCACGGTGTTGCCGACGATGATCGACTTCTCCGGTACGATGCCTGACTCCGCCGGCGGGCGGACGACGATGCGTCCACCGGAAAGACCCTTGCCGACATAGTCGTTGGCCTCGCCGACAAGGTCGAGGGTGACGCCGTGCGCGAGCCACGCGCCGAAGCTCTGCCCGGCGGAGCCCGACATGCTCACCCAGATCGTGTCTTCGGGCAGTCCGGCATGGCCGTAACGGGTGGCGATTTCGCCCGACAGCATCGCGCCGGTGGTGCGATCGGTGTTCCTGATCGGAAGTTCGATCTTGACCGGCTTCTTTGCCTCGATCGCCTCGCGGGCGAGCCCGATCAGTTTCACATCGAGGACCTTGTCGAGACCGTGGTCCTGCCGCTCGGAATTGTAGATGGCGACCTCGGGCGGCACCTCCGGCTTGTGGAAGATGCGGCTGAAATCGAGTCCTCTCGCCTTCCAGTGGTCGATTGCCTGGCTCTTATCGAGAATCTCGGTTTGGCCGATCATCTCGAAGAAGTTGCGGAAGCCGAGCGCGGCCATGTACTCGCGCACCTCCTCGGCCACGAAGAAGAAGAAATTGATGACATGCTCGGGCTTGCCCTGGAAGCGCGCGCGAAGCACCGGGTCTTGCGTGGCGACGCCGACGGGGCAGGTATTCAGATGGCATTTGCGCATCATGATGCAGCCCGCCGCGATCAGGGGCGCGGTTGCAAAGCCGAACTCGTCGGCGCCTAGAAGGGCGCCAACCAGCACATCGCGGCCGGTGCGGACACCGCCGTCGACCTGCACGGCGATCCGCCCGCGCAAGCGATTGAGCACGAGCGTCTGCTGCGTCTCGGCGAGGCCAATTTCCCAAGGAGAGCCCGCATGCTTGATCGAGGTGAGTGGCGAGGCACCGGTGCCGCCTTCGAAGCCGGCGATGGTCACATGGTCCGCCATCGCCTTGGCGACGCCCGCGGCAACCGTGCCGACGCCAACCTCGGCGACGAGCTTCACCGAGACGTAGCCCTTCGGGTTGACGTTCTTGAGATCGAAGATGAGCTGCTTCAGGTCCTCGATCGAATAGATGTCGTGATGCGGCGGCGGCGAGATGAGGCCGACGCCCGGCGTCGAGTGCCGCACCTTGGCGATAATGGCATCGACTTTATGGCCCGGGAGCTGGCCGCCTTCGCCGGGTTTCGCCCCTTGTGCCATCTTGATCTGCATCATGTCGGCATTGACCAGATATTCGGTGGTCACGCCGAAACGGCCCGAAGCCACCTGCTTGATCTTCGAGCGCATCGAATCGCCGTTCGGCAGCGGCCGGTAGCGGTCCGATTCCTCGCCGCCTTCGCCGGTATTCGACTTGCCGCCGATGCGGTTCATGGCGATGGCAAGGGTGGTATGCGCCTCGCGGCTGATCGAGCCGAACGACATGGCGCCGGTCGAGAAGCGCTTGACGATCTCCTTGGCGGGCTCGACCTCATCGAGGGGGATTGGCTTCCGCCCCAACTCCTCGGCCGTCCTGATGCGGAACATGCCGCGCAGCGTGAGCAACTGCTCGCTCTGGTCGTTGATCTGCTTGGCATAGGAGCGGTACTTCTCCGGCAAGCCGCCGCGCACGGCGTGCTGGAGATCGGCGACCACCGACGGACGCCACATATGGGTTTCGCCGCGCACACGATAGGCATACTCGCCGCCGACCTCGAGCGCTTCGCGTAAGACGGGCGCGGTCGAGAAAGCGAGTTGATGACGCTCGGCCGTCTCGCGGGCGATCTCATCAAGACCCACGCCCTCGACCTGGCTGTTGGTGCCGGTGAAATATTTTGCGACGAAATCCGACCGCAACCCAACGGCGTCGAAGATCTGCGCACCGCAATAGGACTGATAGGTGGAGATGCCCATCTTCGACATCACCTTGAGGATGCCCTTGTCGATCGCCTTGATGTAGCGCTTGATCGCTTCCTCGGCGGTGACCTGCTCCTCGAGCTCGGGCCGCATGGCCTCGATGGTCTGGAAGGCAAGATAGGGGTTGATCGCCTCGGCGCCGTAGCCGGCAAGCGTGCAGAATTGATGCACCTCGTGCGCCTCGCCGGTCTCGACCACGAGACCGACAGAGGTCCTGAGCCCGCAACGGATCAGGTGATGATGCACCGCGCTCGTCGCGAGCAGCGATGGGATCGGTACGCGGTCGGGACCGGCGGCGCGGTCGGACAGGACAATGATATTCTCGCCGGCGCGAACGGCCTCTTCAGCGCGGCGGCAGAGCTCGTCGAGCGCCGCGGCCATTCCGGACGCCCCGTGGTCCGCGCCATAGGTGATGTCGAGCGTGACGGTGCGGAACTGGTTGTCGGCGACTTCGCCGATGCCGCGAATACGCTCCAGATTCTCGTTGGTGAGGATCGGATGCGACGCCTCGAGCCGCTTCTGCTTCGAGGTGCCTTCGAGGTCGAGCAGGTTCGGCCGCGGCCCGATGAAGGTGACGAGCGACATGACCAGCTCCTCGCGGATCGGGTCGATCGGCGGGTTCGTCACTTGCGCGAAATTCTGCTTGAAATAGGTGTGCAGCAGCTTCGGCCGCGAGGACAGCGCCGAAAGCGGCGTGTCGGTGCCCATCGAGCCGACCGCCTCCTGGCCCAACTCGGCCATCGGCATCATCAGGAACTTCAGGCTTTCCTGCGTGTAGCCAAAGGCCTGCTGGCGATCGAGCAGGCTCACATTGGTGCGCGAGGGCGGGGGGACCGCGCCCGGCAGCTCGTGCACGCGAATCTGCGTACGGTCGAGCCATTGCTGGTAGGGATGGGCTGAGGCGAGCTCGGCCTTGATCTCCTCGTCGGAAATGATGCGGCCCTTTTCCAGATCGATGAGAAGCATCTTGCCGGGTTGCAGCCGCCATTTCTCGACGATCGATTTCTCCGCGATCGGCAGCACACCGGTCTCCGACGCCATGATGACGAGGCCGTCCTCGGTCACGAGGTAGCGCGCCGGGCGCAAGCCGTTGCGATCGAGCGTGGCGCCGATCTGCTTCCCGTCGGTGAAGGCCATGGCAGCAGGACCGTCCCACGGCTCCATGAGGCAGGCGTGGTACTCGTAGAAGGCGCGGCGCTTGACATCCATGAGCGGATTGCCGGCCCACGCCTCAGGGATCAGCATCATCGCCGCGTGTGCGAGGCTGTATCCGCCCTGGACCAGGAACTCGAGCGCATTGTCGAAGCAGGCGGTATCGGACTGGCCCTCGTAGGAAATCGGCCAGAGCTTCTCGATGTCCTCGCCGAACAGAGGCGACGACACGCTCGCCTGCCGCGCGGCCATCCAGTTGAGGTTGCCGCGGAGCGTGTTGATCTCGCCGTTATGGGCCACCATGCGGTAGGGGTGGGCGAGCTTCCACGAGGGGAAGGTGTTGGTGGAGAAGCGCTGATGCACGAGCGCGAGCGCCGAGGCGAAAAGCGGATGTTGCAAATCGCGGTAATAGGCGCCGAGCTGGTAGGCGAGGAACATGCCCTTATAAACGAGCGTGCGGCATGAGAGCGACACGGTGTAGAAGCCGATCTCCCGACCGCCCGTCTCGCCCATGATGGTGTTCGAGATCACTTTGCGCAGGATGTAGAGCCTGCGCTCGAAATCGTCCTCGTCCTCGATGCCGGCCCCCCGGCCGATGAAGACCTGCCGATGCACCGGCTCGGTCGCGATCACCGAATCCGAAAGGCAGGAATTGTCGGAAGGAACGTCGCGCCAACCGAGAAGAGTGAGCCCCTCGGCTTCGACCACGCGCCCGACGACGGATTTGCAATAGATGCGCTGGGCCCGATTGCGCGGCATGAACATATGGCCGACGCCGTAATGGCCGGGCTCGGGCAGAGCGATGCCGAGAGGTGCGCATGCCTCGCGCAAGAATTCATGCGGGATTTGCACGAGGATGCCGGCGCCGTCGCCCGCGAGCGGGTCGGCGCCGGCGGCGCCGCGATGGGTCAGGTTTTCGAGAATCTGCAGGCCGTTCTCGATGATCTTGCGGCTTGGCCGGCCTTTGAGATCGGCGACGAAACCGACGCCGCAAGCATCGTGCTCGTGCTTCGGATCGTAGAGTCCTTGTGCGGGCGGCGGCGAAGGCCACGCCTCAGGCGAGGAAGCCAATTTCTTGTCACGCAATGCCATTGTCACTTGAAACCCTGGCTACAGCTCGCGCCGCCCGCCCTCTACCGCTGAAGACGTTTGACTGACTGAAGACGAAGGGCGCCTCACCACCTCCTTTGGCGATGCGGGCGAGGACCAAAATCGGCTCTTCGCGACGATCCTTAAGGGCCCTTGCGCCGCTCCCGCGACAAAGGTCAGCGACAAAGGTCAGCAAGCCTGTCCTATTTGCCCTCAAATTGACAGATTTCCAAGACCCGCACAAGAAGGATTCACCGATCGAGGCCGGCGGTCCCTGTAGCGTTTCACCCCCGAGCTGGCGGAGCTTTGATTGACGTGATCGCGACCGCCCCTGCTTACTCGCCGATGCAACTGACAGCACCGGCCGAGAGTTCCGGCTGGATGCGCAATTCGACGGAAGAGGAGAGAATTATGACGGATCAAGCGAGGAATCTTACAGGTCTCGCCGTTGGCTGCGCCTTTGCCGCGGCGCTCGGCCTAGTCGCAACGGGGCAAGTCGCCGGCGCGGCCGATGACAAGGAGAAATGCTTCGGCGTGGCCAAGGCTGGGCAGAATGACTGTGCCGCGGGACCCGGCACGACCTGTGCTGGAACCTCGAAGGTCTCTTATCAGGGCAATTCCTGGAAGCTCGTGCCGAAGGGAACCTGTCTCACCATGGAACTCCCCGACGGGCGGAAAGGGAGCCTGGAGGCGGTCACCCGCGACCTTCCGCCGGCTTAGGAGACATGTCGGCGCCATACGATCGCGAGGCCAAGCCGGCCCTTCCGCCCCGCGCCGGCGTCGGGCTGAAGCCCGAGCATTGCCGCGCGATCCTCGACACCGGGCCCGATATCGGCTGGTTCGAGATCCATGCGGAGAACTACATGGGCGAGGGTGGGGCGCCGCACCACTATCTCGGCGCCATCCGCGAACGCTATCCCATCTCGCTGCATGGCGTCGGGCTGTCGATCGGCGGCAGCGCGCCCTCGACCGCGAGCATCTGGAGCGCCCAAATGCGCTCATCGCGCGCTACGAGCCCTCGCTCTTCTCCGAGCATCTCGCCTGGTCGAGCCGTGACGGCGTCTATCTCAACGACCTCCTGCCGTTGCCTTACACGAGGAGACGCTCGCGCGTGTCTGCGAGCATATCGACGAAGTGCGGGCGATGCTCGGGCGCCGCATGCTGCTCGAGAATCCCTCCACCTATGTCGCCTTCGCCGATGCGGCGATGAGCGAGATCGCGTTCTTGCGCGAGGTTGTGCGCCGCACCGGCTGCGGGCTTCTGCTCGACGTGAACAATGTGTTCGTCCAGTCAGTCAATCACGGCTTCGATGCTGACGCCGTCATCGAAGATTTCCCGTCGAGCATGTGGGCGAGATCCATCTCGGCGGCCATGCCGTCGACAGCGACGATGACGGGTCCGCGCTCCTGATCGACGACCACGGGCGGAAGTGCCGACGCTGTATGGGCGCTCTGCGCGCAGGCGCTCGCGCGCTCTGGCCCGAAGCCTACGCTCATCGAGTGGGACAATGACGTTCCGGTGTGGGAGGTCCTGTTCGCCAAGGCAAAGCGGGCGGACCGGATCATCGCCGGCCGCCGCTCCAATCGTATCGTGGCCTGAGCCGTGGCCGGTTTTTCTGAGATGCAGAAGGCGTTCGCCGGCGCCGTGCTCGATGCCGAGGCTGCGGTGCCCACCCAAATCACACGCAAGGCCGCGGGCGCGCCCGCGCGCCGCCTCCGCGTCTATCGCAACAATGTCTATGCGGGCCTGATCGACGTGCTCGCCGGGCATTTTCCGGTCGTGGCGCGGCTGGTCGGAGAGGAATTCTTTCGCGCCATGGCGCGCGTCTGTGTCGAGCGCGAGCCGCCGCACTCCGCGGTTCTCCTCCGCTACGGCGCGAACTTTGCCAATTTCATCGCAGACTTTCCCCCCGCCGCACCGGTACCCTATCTCGCCGACATGGCCGCGCTCGAATGGCTAAGGCACAGCGCCTATCACGCGGCCGATGCCGCGGCGTTTCCGCTTCACGAGCTCGCAAGCGCGGCCGATCATGCCGCCGATGCCGTGCTCACGTTCCATCCATCGCTCGGCATCGTGCGCTCGCACTTCCCAATCGTGTCGATCTACGAGCTGAACGTAGAGAGCGGCGATTTGCGGCGTGCGCGTTTGGCGGGGAAAGAAGATGCGCTGGTGGCGAGGTTCGGGCTCGAGGTCGAGATTCGCCGTCTCCCGCAAGGAGGCGCGCCGTACATTCTCGCGCTGAAAGAGGGGAGATCGATCGGCGAGGCCGCAATCTTGGCGCTTCGCGAAAGTTCGGCATTCGATCTCGAGGCCAATCTCGCCGGGCTTATGGCAAGCGGCGCGATCGTCGCTGTTGGCTTGGGCGCCCGCGGTCAACCAGACGTTGCGCCGCGCCCGCCCCCATTAAGTCTCGCGCAGGTTGTCGGTAATAGGCTCGGTCACTGCCCCCGACGAGTGTTTTGCGTGCAGGGGGTGCAGGTCACTCTCCCAAGCACCTGCTTAGCAGGTCACTTTCCCAAGCCTGCTTAGAGAGAAGGGCGCCCCTCGGATGAGAGACGCCCTCCTTGTTTTTCAGCCTGTCGCGTTACGCCGCCTTGCTGTCGATGACCTTCGGCTTCTCTGCCCTGTCGGTCTTGGTGGCGATCGGGATGGTGCGCGGCTTCATGGCCTCAGGCAGTTCGCGCACGAGGTCGACATGCAGCAAGCCGTTCTCCATGGCGGCACCCTTGACCACGACATGGTCGGCGAGCTGGAACCTGCGCTCGAAGCTTCGCGAGGCGATGCCGCGATGGAGGAAAGTGGTGTCCTCATGCTCCGTGCGCTTCTCGCCTCGAATGGAAAGGGTGTTCTCCTTCACCTCGATGGTGAGGTCGCTCTCGCCGAAGCCGGCGACGGCCATGCTGATGCGATACTTGTTCTCGCCGATGCGCTCGATATTATAGGGCGGATAGCTCGGGGCCTCGCCGTCGAAACTGGTAAGCGTATCGAGCAACGAGCCGAGCCGGTCGAAGCCGATGGTGGAGCGATAGAGTGGGGTAAGATCGAAGTGCCTCATGACACATCCTCCTTGAGAAGCGATATGGATTTGTGCCCGCTCAAAATCGTTCGAGCCGAGCGGATCGCGCGAAACCAATCGGCCTTCGCGCGTTTCTGGATATGGGTGCGGCAAGCGACCGCGTCAAGAGACCTAGTATGCTGAATATAAAGGTGGAATCAGAATACCGGCGGTGCGGCCGGAAGCGCCGTGTCAAGGGCCGGGCGCGGCGTTCTAAGAAGTGGCGCATACACGGTTCGCTGCTATAAGGGGCGCCTCGTGCTGAAAGAGGCCAGGCTCGCGATGGATCTGATAGCGACACCGAAGAACCCGATCCCGCTCGGGGCCTCGACCGGTGATATCGAGCCGCGCAAGGGCCTGCGCTTGCGCTTCGCCAGCTGGCAGTCGGTGCTGCGCGAGCGGCGCGGCACGGTCTGCATTTTTCAGGGCCGTGCCGAATTCATCGAGAAATATTTCGAGGTCGTGGGCGAGCTCCGCCGCCGCGGTTTTGCCGTGGCGACCTTCGATTGGCGGGGGCAGGGCGGGTCAACCCGGCTCACCAGGGATCCGCGCAAGGGTCACATCCACGACTTCGCCGAGTACGAGGAGGACCTCAACCACTTCATGAAGTCGGTTGTGTTGCCGGATTGTCCGGCGCCCTACTACGCGCTCGGCCACTCCATGGGCGCCATGGTGCTGTTCAGGGCCTCGACCAAGCGTGGGTGCTGGTTCACCCGCATGATCATGACCTCGCCCATGCTGCGGATCGCGGAGCTGCCGTTCTCGTACAAGCTTTGCGGCCAGCTCACCGATGGGCTCACCATGCTGGGCTTCGGCAAGCAGACAGTGCCGGGCGATGCAATCAAGCACCGTCAGGATCCTCCGTTCGAAGGCAACCGTCTCACCTCGGACCGCGAGCGTTTTCTCCGCAATGTGTCGGTGCTTGACGCCGCGCCGCAACTCGCCATCGAGTTGCCGACGATCGGCTGGCTCAAGGCAGCGCTGGACACGATCGAAATTGTCGTCAGCGAAGAATTCGCGCCGCGGATCCGAGTGCCGGTTCTCATGCTTGCCGCCGGCGACGATCAAGTCGTGTCGATCAAAGCGATCGAGGCGCTCTCGTTTCGGCTCAGGGCCGGGGCGCAGATCGTGCTGAGAGGCTCGCGCCATGAGATTTTGCAGGAACGGGACAGCATTCGCGAACAGTTCTGGGCGGCGTTCGACGCCTTTTGTCCGCGATACGGCGCTGAGCAAAGCGAGCTAGCCCGACAACAGCCTGACCGCGTCCGCATGTAGGCGCGGATCGCCCGCGGCGAGGATGCGTCCGCCGCCTCGCGGATCGCCGCCCTCCCACGTGGTCACCACGCCGCCCGCCCGTTCGACGATCGGGATCAGAGGGACAATGTCGAAGGACTGGAGGCCGGCCTCGGCCACGAGGTCGATATGCCCCATCGCCAGCAGGCAGTAATTGTAACAGTCGCCGCCGAAACGCCGCAGTCGCACCGCATCGGTCAAGGCCGCGAAGCGCCGTTGCTCGTTGGAAGTGAAGTAGTCGGTGCTGGTGGTGGTGAGCAAGGCCTGACCGAGATTTTCGCGAGTCCGGGTGCGCAGGGTCTTGGTCGTCCCGTCATGGCGGAAGAACGACTCTTTCTCGCCGCTCCAGAAGCGCTCGCCGGTGAAGGGCTGATCCATCACGCCGAGCAAAGGCACTCCGGCGCGGGTCAATCCGATCAGCGTGCCCCAAAGCGGCAGGCCAAGGATGAAAGAGCGTGTGCCGTCAATCGGATCGATGACCCAGCAATATTCGGTGTTGCCGGCAGCCGCGCCGAACTCCTCGCCGAGGATGCCGTGCTCGGGGTAGGCCTCGGCAAGGCCTTCGCGTATGGCGCTTTCGGCGTCGCGATCGGCGGCCGTAACCGGGTCGAACAGACGGCCGCCTTTATGGTCAACGGTCTGCTCTGTCCGGAAATGCGGCAATATGACCGCGCCGGCGCGGTCGGCAAGTGCGTGCGCCGTGGAAAGAAGCGACTGAAATTCGGGAACGTCTTGTGTGGCCACGGCAGAGGGTTGAGGCAATTTTGCCTTGTGAGTCAAGGATTCCGGGGTTCGTTTCGAGAGGCAACAGCTGGGACGATGGGTCCGTTGCCTAGACGCATCACTGTTTCAAAAATGTCGCTCAGAACCTCAAGAGAACCTTGAACTTTGTGCGGCGCGATGACATATTGTTGCAATGCGGTATGGCTCTCCAGGCCTGCCGCTGCCCTCCTTGGGCGTTTCCTCCCTAGACTTGGGTCGTTCGTTCACGCGAACGGCCCCTTTTTTGTGTAGTAGGCGCTTTATTCGGCTGCGGCGCGCGGGACGGCTAGGCCGGGAATACCGGCGATGAGCGCGGCCACCATGGCGTCCAGGTCACCGCGCAAGCGGCGAAAACCTTCCCCCTTCTCGAAGCTCGCCTCGTCCATGTAGAGGGCGCGGTTGATCTCGATCTGCAGCACGTGCTGGGCCTTGTGCGGCCGGCCGTAATGCTCGGTGATGTAGCCTCCGGCATAGGGCTTGTTGAGGGAAACCGCATAGCCCAGCGCCTTCAATCCGTTGGCGGCGAGCCGGGTCAGATCCCCGTTGCAGGACGTGCCGAAGCGATCGCCGAGGACGAAATCCGGGCGCATGCCCCCCTGCTCGGTGATCGGAGTGGAAGGCATCGAGTGGCAGTCGATGAGAAGAGCGTAGCCGAAGGCCTGATGTGCGTCGGCGAGCAGGCTGCTCAAAGTCTCGTGGTAAGGGGTGTAGAGACGGTTGATTCGCTCAAGAGCGGCGCCGACGGATAGCGGCTCGCGGTAGATCTCGTCGGATTCCGAAACAATCCTGGCAATCGTGCCGAGCCCGCCGATCACCCTGACCGATTGCGTATTGGCGTAGTGGGGCAGCCCGTCGCGGAACAGAACCGGATCGAGCTCGTAGGGCTCGCGGTTCACGTCGAGATAGGCGCGCGGGAAATGCGCATGGAGCAGGGGCGCGCCGAGAGCCGTCACGAAGCCGAACAGCTCCTCGACAAAGGCGTCCTCTGAGCGCCGAAGCACGAGCGAATCGAGCCTCGAAGCGGCAAGAAAGGCCTTGGGATAGACGCGGCCGCTATGGGGCGAGTTGAAGACGAGGGGAAGCCTCAGCGTCTCGGGCCGCGCCACCGTAAAGGGGGGCGAAAGCTCGGTCTTGATCGCTTCAACTTCGTTTCGGCTCATTCGCCGTTCCTTGCGAGTTTTGCCCGTGGGACGCGGGAATTGCCGGTAAACTCTGCCAATCAGAGTTGAACCTGGCAAGGCGTGTTCTACCTTGTGTCCAGAGCAAATAGACGCGATGATTTGGGGTTGAAGGGGGCCAAGGCCGGGCTTGCTCCGGGCTCATGCCTCATCGCTTACCAAGTCATTTACCAAGTTTGTGTACGCCGTAAGGCGAGAGTTAAGGGGGATGAGGGATGGAGGCGAAAGACACACGAGCGCGCAGCGTACAGCGGATTCTCCTCGCCGAGGACGACGAGGATATGCGCCGTTTCCTGGTGAAGGCGCTCGAGAAGGCCGGTTACGACGTCATCTCGTTCGGCAACGGGCTTGAAGCCTATGAGCGGCTGAAGGAGGAACCCTTCACGCTTCTTCTCACCGATATCGTCATGCCGGAGATGGACGGCATCGAACTTGCGCGTAAAGCGAGCGAGCTCGATCCCGATCTTAAGATCATGTTCATCACCGGCTTCGCGGCGGTGGCCCTGAACCCCGACAGCCACGCGCCGAAGGATGCGAAGATCCTGTCGAAGCCGTTCCACTTGCGCGACCTGGTCGACGAGGTGGAGCGGATGCTTGCGGCGTGATCTCGGCGAGCGGGTTGCCTTGACGGCACCCCACCCGATATAGAAGCCTGACTTGGAAGCTGACCGATCCTTCGGTTTAGCGGGCGCGTAGCTCAGCGGTATGAGCACTGCGTTGACATCGCAGGGGTCACTGGTTCGATCCCAGTCGCGCCCACCATAAAATCAAGGGCTTCAGGAAAGCCGAGGCTAGGCACTAGCACGCTGCTAGCACGCACTCGGGCGCTGAAGACGCAGGACAACTCGCGGCCGAACTCCGCCCTAAGATCATCGAAATAAGCGTCGATGGCCGCGACGGCCTTCCCCAGGTAGTCTGGCCTGTATTTGGCATAGCGCTCAGTGGTGCGATCAGCGCTATGACCGAGCATCCCTTTGACTTCCCATTCCGGCACGTCGCCGGCTCGCATCTCGGTGGCCATGGTATGTCTTAGGCTGTACGGCGTGACTCCCGGCAAGCCGGCAGAGCAAGCAGCCCTCGCGAAACTCTTTTTGATCGAGGCGACAGGACGCCCGAAGTGGGTCACAAAGCGCGCGCCGTCGCACGACTGCACCCACGGCAGAAGCGTGGCGGAGATCGGCACCACGGGGCGATACTTTTTCGTCTGCTCTCGCCCTTTCGGGTTAAGGGCGATCAGCCGGCGCCGGAGGTCTACCTGACCGGGTCCTAGGTCGAGCACTGCATCGGGGCGAGCTAGGGTGTTGAGGGCGATGATGCAGAACGTGAGCAGGTGGGGGGTCTGGGATGCTGCCACCAACAGGCGGGTAACCTCGTCCCTTTCCAGATTTCGAAAGCGCTCGGCCTCAGCCTCGAAGTTCCGCTCTACATCAGCAACAAATATCTGCGAAGCCAGTTCGCCGCGCTTCCATGCACGAGTGAGCGCCGCCCGGCCGACAGACAAAATTCGTGAGACATAGCTGGGCTTGAAGCCCTTCGCCTGAAGGAAGGCGACGAATGCCTCCTGCCGTTTCGGCGTCAGCTCAGAGACCGTGGCGCCGGCGAAATGATCAGACCATATCCCCAAGGAGATACGCGCCTGCTCGGCGCTGCGAATATGCTTGGCGTGTTGTTCGTAGTACCTGATCAAGATGGCCTCTAAAGGCACCTCACCGGGTTTTGCGTCTTTCAAGCTCTCATTCTTGGTTACGTATTCTGCGAGTTTGACTTTTGCGACTTGAAGATCGCTTGTGCCGAGCGATGCACGTCTCGTTTGTCGAGCCTCTGGATCGAACCAGCAGACGCACCAGTTTGGGCTGTTTGGGCGTTTGTCGAGGAAGAACCTTCCGATTCTGAATTGCTCTGGCATGGGGTGTCCTTGTCTTCGTATTCTCGCAACCAGTCGTCTCGGTATTTCCAGCGACCGCCGATCCGCTTCGCCTTGAGCTTGCCGCGTTTTCGTTCCCGTTGCACCGTGAAAATCGACACGCCCCAGCGCTCAGCCACATCACGCTCGGAGATCCAAAGGGGTAGGGGGACTAAGTTCATTATCAGATCTCGCGCTTCGCCCGAGGTACGGCCCCCGGCGCTAACACGAGCAATGTCGCTGAACCGGTCCCAAGGCGCGAGGTAAGAATCCGGTGCTGTTAATTACCTTTGAGGCTTGATCTAGGCCTGAGCGTACGGTCCCAGCCAGCACGCAGAAGACTCTGCGTTCGAATGCCGCTTCTGCCGCTCATGGCACTTCAGCGACAGTCGTGCCGCGCGGTTCATAATGTCTGCTTCCGCACCCTATTCGGGACATCAGGGGCACGCGTCTTAGTCTCGCTGACGCCGACGGCGGGATCGATGGCTGCTTGCTGGGGACCCGGAACAAATTACCAACGCCTGGATTTGGCGATCGAGAGTGGTGACGCCTTTTGCACTCACTACGCGACTTGTCTTCGGCGCGCTTGGAATTGCGCAGGGTATGGTAGGTACGGATGGCGAGTTGCTGCTGAGAAGCGAAATAATGTTTCTGTATCGTATCCCCAGACCGATGACCAAGAAGTGCCGGACCGTGAAGGGCGTATTCGGGGCGCTCCAGTATGAATGTTGTTGCTGCAATCTTGCGAAAAGCGTGAGGGCAGATCGCAAAGCCAAACGCATTCTTAGTACATGCCTTGATGCGCTTGCGGATCAAGTGACCCGAGAGTGGCCTGCCATCGAGTCCGATCCAGAATCGGCTCGATAAGACATCTGGTAAGCGGCAGCGCATGGTAAGAAGCGGCCGGACCACGTTTACATAGAGGTCGATCCACGGGGTCAGTGTGATGGGGAGGAGGCTGTTGTCGGCTTGCCCCGTCTTGGTTAAGTCACCAGCCACCCGTAGACGCCACTGGCTTGGACCACGTTCAAGGTGCCGTTCCGAGCTCAAGCTCGGTGAAATTGCTGATCCGCAAGTAAACCGAGATCAGAAGAGCAATCAGCAAACCGTCCAAAAAGAGGTCGAGGTCGGCGTCATCATCGGATTTGTTCTCTGTCGCTCGCCTCATTAGCTCAATTCCCAGGTCGAACAGACTCTGGGCTGTCACGAGCCGCGGTCTGATCCTTGGCTCTCGACTCGCCTTGCGCTCGACGCGAGAACGAAGTTTATGCAGCCATGCCCAATCTTGCTCGGGCGCAAAGCTATCGAGGATACCTATCAGGTGAAAAAGCAAGTTCGACACCGTGCCGGCCCGGACTTCGCATTAGCTCGTCATTGACGAACTGGCTCACTAAGTTCGGGACCACACGCTGCTCAGGGGAAACATAAACGTATAATCGATTATAGCCTTGGAGCCAACAGAGCCATCGACCGTAGCTTTGCATCGCCTGCGCACGAGTACGAGAATTCCACCCCGCCGCACGAGTTTGGTTGAGCCATTCTTCAGCTGTCTCAACCGTCTCTAGCCAAAGACTGCGATCGAGTTCAGGCCAAGATTTGAAAGGCAAGGATAAGGTGTGTCTCATAGCACCTCGTAACCCTTACGTTGAGACCGTCTCTCGAGAATCTCATGATAAAGAGCTCGGGCGTCCGAGGGCTTCGTCGGTGCGTAGTAATTAACTGTGGTGGCCAGCTGTTTATGTGCCAGCACCTGTTGCGCAATCGCGTGGCCTCCGGGATATCCGTCGAGAATGATCTTACCAATCAAGGCACGTATGAGGTGCGGGGTGACGTCCACCCCTAATAGCTTGTCGCCAAGATCCTTGAGGTCCCCATAGGCCTGCTGCTGATTCCAGTGGGAGCCATCCGGCCGGGGAAAGAGCCACGCGCTGGACCTACCCATGTGAATCTGGCGATAGCTCTCCACATAGAGCCTCCAAAGACGTGTGGTGGCAGGGGTAAGCCGGTCGCGGAACTCTGTTCCGTTCTTCACCTCTTCGCCCGGAATAAAGAGATTGATGGTCCCCGCACGCTCGTCCCTGTCGCCGATTACATGCCGATCAAGATCAAGAGCAACAACGTTGCCGGACCGGAGCCCTGTATCCCAAATCAACCTGAGTGCCAGTGCGAGCCGGACCGTTTTGGCGGTAGTGATGGTGACGGGCTGCTTTTTGACGCTTCGTACAAGCTCTTCCGGGAGGTGTTGGAGTCGCCTTAGCAGCGCGGCGTCGTCGAATTGGACCAATCGTTCCCACGTCTGGTCGGACATGCCACGCCGCCTTTCAGCAGTGTTGCGCACGAACGTCTCGAGTTTTGTCAGCTCTGATGCGGAGAGTGAACGTGGTCCCGTGCCGCCATGTACAGCACGAGCGCCATGTACCCGATATGGCCGCCTTGTTTGCGACTGGTGCGCTTAGCCAAGAACTTAGAATGCGTTTCACCTGAGTCGGGCGTACAACGTCTGCAAGTGTTTTGATTGAGCTCGGATCGGCTCCAAGCGAGACCAGTATGGAAGCCGCGCGTCGAAGTGCTTCGCTGTAATTGGCTCTCGTGTGGGGGCTGCAGGGGTTCGCGGCCGTCGCCTCCTCAAGCCAATCATCCTCGGAACGACTGACGAAGACGTCTACATCTTGTCGATAGCTGACCGGAAACGTGGTCCAGGGCAGTATGTATCTCCAATCGGAGGAATGGCCCGACCTCTAGATGACGACCCGGCCAGCCTTTGATCGTTGCCACGGCCGCATTCCAGGCCGCACCGTATTTCGAACTGTCTTGTCGACTTTGCTTTTCAGGCATGTTGACGACAGGAGTTGCCGAAATCGCATCACATGCGTGTCGTTGATCTCGGACGGGAGCCAGCCTTGCTCGGAAGCCACGTGCATGAAGCGAGAGAGCTGCCGCCGTAGGCGAGGATCGTTGATCCGCGCTTGAAGGGCCGTCCAATCCGCGGACAACGGGGTTGTATGGCGGGCGGGGGTTATCGTGAAGCCAGCGAGCCGCAAGAGCCCGGCGAAGATGGCTTTTGAAGGCCGCAAGGCTGCCTTTGTTCTTGAAACCCAGCCGCGCTGGCGAGAGCTTCTCCAACCGCTTCGCAATCGACGGTACATTGACGACCGCCCGGAGGCCGGCTGAAGACATGAGTTTGGCGCATCGAATTACCGCGCCTTCCAGATTCTGACGCACGCCAGGCGTGAGACCTTCGACGGAGCTGACAATCGTCAGGACGTGCCCAAAGGTACAATGCGGTTGGACGAAGGCAGCGGGTGCTGTCGTTGCGCTTTTCTTCTTTATTGAAGTGGATTGTTTCATAGTTGACCATGCTTGTCCAACTTGGGTCCCGCTTGTTCATGCCTTGCCTTTAATAAGAAGGGTCGGAATGTTTTCCCTTGTTGAAGATTGTGCGGGTATTTATCACCCCCCGTTTGCCGAGCCTTTTCAGGCCTATTCTTCGTTCTCCCAGTCTGGAAGTACGCGGTGCGCTTCTACGTGCGCATCCAGGTCTTGCTCGTCGAACATCAATCGGCCGTGCAGACGGTAATGTGGAATGGACCCGTCCTTGGCCCGCCGACGAAGTGTGGTGACCGAGCAGCCGACCCGAGCCGCTGCCCCTGCGATTCTGAGGAGGCGCCGTGGCGGTAATGCCCGCGAGGTAGAGGGACTGGCGGTTAGCCCGGCGATTTTGGTTTTGGGAATTGTAATCATTGGAGCACCCGCGGGATGAAGAAGCGGGGCGCACTTTGGTGAAGAATGACCTCCAATGCCAGGTAAGTATGGTGGGAGGCTACTTACCTTTCTTCACTTGCGCGTCTTTGAATTCCTGGCCCTTCCGTTTGACCGTCCTTCAGGAGGCCCTCTTTGGTCCAAGGAACGATCTGAATTGGAGACCCACAGGCTCCTAATAGCATTTTGCTTCCGATCATCCGTATCCTTGCCCAACGTTTTTCGCCAATAGCGTATGGTCTTCGGGTCCACGGACGTACGCATCAGCGACGATTCGGTCGCCTCCTGAACCGAACAACCGACCTTTCGCAGGGCTGGCGACCGCACCGATGGCATGTAACTTGAGCTTGTGGACCGTGGCGGGCCTTTTGCCCCTCGCCTTCACTTTCTCAGGGGCAAAGAGCGGCGGAACCTCTCCCTCGCTCCAGTGCTTTCAAGCCGGCGATCAAATGTAGCAACACCTGGTGAAGAGCATTAGCAGCCTTGTCTTCAACTCTCGTTCCTCAAGTGCGTTGAGTTCGCCTTCCAAGACTTCGAGGATGTACGCTCTGGTGATCATGGGCCCGGACGGGGACGGTTTAACTAGCTGCTTGTATCTTCCACGTGCTTGCGGCATTGAAGCGTGTCCGTTCAAGCACTGAGGACACATTCTCGACGATGTCGGTGTCGCCGTCCACCCCCGGTCCCATCGTGGTGATCCCCCAGGGAGAGCGTTCATGGGCAGAGGTCCTTTTTCTGGGGTACACCATGATGCCCCTATAGTGCGTCAAATCGGGGACGTGTTGCCCGTGACGCAGAGATACTGCTTGACCATCTACACTCGGGAAGTCAGCCTCGGGTCTTTGGAGGACTGAAGGATCAGGAGAACGGCTACGGCGAGTACCCACCCGAGAGCGGCTACGACGAGTACCCACCCGAGGGCGGCTATTGAGTAACCTGGGTGTGCCGGTTGCTGGCTTAAGCGCTGCGAGCGTGACTGGCGTCGCGTTTGTCTTTGTCATGCGCTTGTGAATGAAGCCGAGGGATCGTCGCCTGGCAAGAATTCACGGCATACGGAGGCGAAAGCGGGTCTTATCGGGCTCTCAAAAGGAAGAAGCCCGGCCACTGGCCAGGCTCCCCCGGTTCCCTCGTTCCCCCGAAATCTGATGACGCCATCTTGTGGGTTCGAAAAAGGCAAATCTCGGACCCTTTCAGTTCGTGCGCAATAAAAAGGGAGAATGTTGCTGAAACGTCACTATTCGTCCCGAGCACCGTTAACCCCGCGTCAAAAAGCCCGGAAAATTACGATCTTTTATTATCGGGTCCGCGGCAGTGGGTTCTATGAATAGATATCTGATGGGGTTTTTCCCTCCCCCATCCTGGTTCCCCCCAAAAGGAACCCCGAATAGGCCCCGTCCCCCCTTCGGGGCTTCTTCTTTATGTAGGCCGGCCGGGGTTGGCACGGTGATGGGCCCGGGAATCCCCTGGGTGAAAGCTTTCTCAACGCGGACTGAAGGGCGCATCCACGTCAAATTATGTGCGATGTTCGCAAAGGGATGGAGGAAGCTATGAAAGGCTACGTCCACAACATCGAAAGGGCTACGCGACAGAACAAGACCTTCCGCACGGTCTTGTATACGGCGAAGAATTGCCAGCTCGTCGTGATGAGCCTTAAGCCCGGTGAAGATATCGGTGCAGAGGTCCACAAACTCGATCAGTTCTTTCGGGTAGAGGAAGGCGAAGGCAAGGCGGTGCTTGATGGCATTGAGCATCGCATCAAGCCCGGCTTCGCGATCGTGGTACCCGCTGGCACTCGCCACAACATCATCAACGGGCCGTCAGGCCCGATGAAGCTCTACACGCTTTACGCTCCGCCGAACCATCGCGATGGCGTCGTGCACGCCACCAAGGCGGAGGCCGAGGCAGACAAAGAGCATTTCGCCGGGAAGACGACCGAATAGCGATCGGCCCGACAAGCGGTGCTTAGCCAGCAATATGCTTCACCGACTGGAGCGGGGCTGATGGGCAAATCCCGGGATGATGAAACAGATATCCAGCGCGAAAAGGCTTACCGCAAGGGATACGTCTTTGAAATTCAGACGTATGTATTTCCGCGATTGTGGATAAAATTTCGAAGGCTGAGCGGCAGAAAGGTGAGGCGTGGTTTGTCGAGGTCGTTATACCGTGGTCGCAAGGCACGGGGAACTCTCTTCCCGCCCGAAGCGCCACGTTGGTGATAGAGCCGCTGACGTGAGATTTCATCGTCAAGATACGAGTGAACGACCTTCGCGTTTGAAACTCCCGACGAGTTTGTCACTCGGAACCCACGGACGCAGCGGACTGAGACACCATTGGGGTCATGTCCAGGGTCTTCTCGAAGGCAGCGACCAAGCCCTCTTGATCCTCGGCGGGGATATCAAAGCCCATTATTTCGCTCGGCGAGGCGCCTTGCCTCGATGATGGCTACACCCTGCGCGGCGCGGACCCGGAGCCCCACGCTTAACCGCTCCTTGAAAAAGAATCATCGCCGGAAAAGTGAGCAAATTCCAGACATATTCATTTGGCCAGACCTCTCTCGCGGTTCTTATGGCGCCGTTCGCATGCAGCTAGGTAAGCCCGTGAACGAAGCACCTGAAAAGACAGGCTCGCCACTGCTAAGCCTGTGGCGACGCCTAGGTCCTGGCCTGGTAACCGGAGCGGCAGACGACGATCCCAGTGGGATCGGCACGCATAGCCAAATTGGCGCACAGTTCGGCTTTGGGCTTTCGTGGACGTTTCTGTTCAGTTTCCCGTTCATGGTCGTTATCCAGAGGTTGCAGCCGAAATCGGAAGCGTCACCGGGCGCGGCATCGCGCACAATCTTAGGCGGCATTATTCGCCCTGGCTGCTGAGGGGCGTGGTGGCATTGCTGCTTATCGCCAACATCATCAACCTCGGTGCCGATCTTGGTGCGATGGGGGCTGCACTCGATTTGCTGATCGGCGGGCCGGAGCAGCTTTACACGTTGCTGTTCGGCGTCGTTTTTATCGTGCTCGAAGTCTGGCTCAGCTACCCGCGCTATGCGGCGATCCTAAAATGGACGACGCTTTCGCTATTCTCTTATGTCGCTGTTGTGTTTGTGGCCGATGTGCCATGGGGTGCTGCGCTGAAGTCCTTATTCGTTCCCAGCATCGAGCTGACCGGAGCATATGCGATGGCGATGGTGGCGATCCTGGGTACGACCATTAGCCCGTATCTGTTCTTCTGGCAGGCAGGGCAGGAAGTCGAGGAGGAACACCGCCACCACACCAAGCCCCTTTGCGTGGCGCCGAAGACAGGCGGGCCCGGAACTTGCCCGGATCCGCATCGATACGATTGTCGGCATGGCGTTCAGTTCGCTGGTGTCGCTGGCGATCGTTTTCGCAACTGCGGCGACATTGCACGCGCATGGCATTACTGACATCAAAACCTCGGCGCAGGCCGCCGAGGCGTTGCGGCCGATCGCGGGTGAGTTCGCATTTGCGCTGTTCGCCGCCGGGATCATCGGCACCGGGTTGCTTGCAGTACCCGTGCTGGCAGGATCTGCGGCTTACGCAGTTAGCGAGATGTTCGGCTGGGCTGGCGCAGCCTTGACGCCCGACCCAACGATGCGCGGGCCTTCTATGCGACCATAGCGGTTGCTACGTTACTCGGCGCGGCCCTTAGCCTAGTTGGACTTGATCCAGTGCGCGCGCTCTACTGGGCAGCGGTGGTCAACGGGGTGCTCGCAGCCCCGCTTATGGCCGTGATGATGCTGATCGTCCGCAATCCGAGGGTCATGGGGCGACTGACGCTGTCACGGTCGATGGCGATCTGGGGCTGGGCGGCAACCGCCGTAATGGCCGCCGCATCCCTTGCGTTTTTCACTCTGCCTTAGGGTGAGGGTGCTGCCATCATGATCAACCGAAAGGTCGCCTACACGCGGTCCGGTCGAACAACCTTTAGCTTTGAAAACTCAATCGAGTTTTTCGCGCTTCAATCGGCAAATTGGGTCCCAGAGAAAATTTCCCGCCCAAGGTGCTGTCTAACTGTCGTTCACCTGCACGGTGCAGTTCGTTAAGGGTCTAGGCGCCGCGCCCTTCGGGTGGCGCGAAAGAACAGCGCCCGAAGGAACGCGATTACGGGCACTAGCCTGTCAGCCCGACTTGACTTCAATTCTACGTGGCTTTGCTTCCTCCGCCTTTGGAAGGACGAGAGTAATTACCCCGTCGCGCATCTCGGCTCTGATCTTGTCCTGATCGACCCGGCTCGAAATCCGAAAGCTCCGCCGGTAAGGACCGATATTGTACTCGCTGTAGACCGGCTGGAGGCCCTCATACTTGTCGAAGTTGATTTTGCCCTCGACTGTGAGCACGCCGTTCTCGACACTCACATCGATGTTGTCCCGGTCCACTCCGGGCATCTCCAGAACCACCGTTAGGGCATCCTCGGTCTCAAAAATATCGGTGGTGGGCAGGAACGCGCGCGTCGGCGTCGTCGGCTCCTGCGGCTTTTCCACCTCCCGCTTTTGCTGCACTTGCAGCTCTTGTTGACCGGCCATTGTGCTTCCCCCTGCCTGACTATCTGATCTGAATTGTTCGCGGCTTGTCCTGTTCGGCGCGCGGAATAAAAGCGCCAACAGGCCATCGCTGTATTCGGCTTTGATGCCGTCAGGATCGATTTGCATGGGAACGACGAGGGTACGGTCGAAGACCCCGGAAAGACGCTCCCGCCGATGCAGGCTGACATCCTCCGGATAGTCGATCGACTTTCGCCCGGCGATACGGATGGTGTTTTCCTTGGCCTGGATATTTAGGTCCTCTTTGTTCACCCCCGGCAGTTCGATGATGGCGACGAGGTCATCGCCTTGCTGGAAAACATTTACAGGTGGATAGGTGCCCATGCTGGCCGTGGTGCTTCCAAGCCAGTCGCTGGAAAGACGATTTTCAAGGGCTCGCTGAAACGCAAAAAGGGTCTCGAAGGGATCGGCATACCCCATAATCATGACGACTCCTCCTGCTTGTGGTAGAGCCTAAACTTGGGCCCCCAAAAATGTTGGAACGGGTGTCACCCCTGTCAAGCTCTCTTGTCCGCCGCGATCATCGGACTGTGAGGGCTGCGGACCTTCGTTCGCATGGTTATAGGTCCGTTAAGTGGCGCTTCTGCGACATCCTGTGCTGTCAAAGTTCCCTTGCCGCCATCGCCGATCAGGCGGGTCTAATGGACGGGACGGCTTTTTCGCCAATCTTTCAAAGATACCATGTACCTCTTGATCTGAAGCCCTGCCGATTGCCCCCTTGCTACCTCTTCGGGTGTCCACATCTAGCTTTGAGCCGGATCGTGCCGCATGGACCATTCGGGAAATAGGCGGCTATCGATGTCGCTCTACCTACCGAAGCCTTCATGGTCAGGGGGGGCCATTGGTAGCACCAAGGCCTTCTCCCTCAAGGAGGCTCGCGAACGCGCCCGCAAGGCATTCATCTTGATCTGAGACGCAGAAGGTCAGGAAGGTCCGCCGAACTGACCCGACGGACCTACCTTACAAGCACTACTATGGTGGCAAGGACGATTGAGTTAGAGCCGCTATCGTATGATTAGGAAACAACGAGCTAAAAGGTCCTGACGATGGTCAAACCAACGGGAGACTGGCTTAGCTGACACGACGACCTTCGAGAAGGCCGATGTATGCCCATACCTCGCGGGTCCCACTTGAGGAAGGCCGGGGCAGGTCCAAAATTGCGCGACCTAAACGGCCGTCTAGCCGCGATGTATGGCCGTACATCGCCAGGAGTAGAAGGCCGATTTAGCCGAACCTGATATGCAATTACAGGCCTTGATTGCCACAGCGTGACCAAACGTCGGAGGCAAACCATGAAAAGCATTCTGTGCCTATCGCTATTGATCCTACTGATGCCGAGCGCTTACGCCGCCGAATTGCCGGGCGACAGCGCCGAAGGGAGCTTCTTGCATGACGCTAACTGCCTGGGATGCCACGACACTGGCGTCTACACCCGCAAGGACCGACGGATTCGGTCTTTAGATGCGCTGAAAGGGCAGTTGGCCAACTGCAGTCATATGGCAAGCCTACAATTCTCCGCGATTGAGACGCAGAACATCATCAAGTACCTGAACGATCAGTTTTATCAATTCCCCTAGGTCCACGCTTCAGTTCAGCGAGGCGCCATCTCGCCGGACGAAATACCTCCGACACGGAACGGTCTGGGGCGTGATTAGCTGAGAGGAGACTATGGCAGTTTGGACCCGTGATGAACATCTCACATTCGACATTCCTTCGCGCTGGTGAACATGAGGTGATGTCGTACGGTCCCCGCCATCGCCCACGCTAAGGATTTGGTCTATGTTTGGCGCGGCGGCTGTGGGTTATGGGCGGGATCGGTATCGTTTGAACATCTTCGCGACGATGGGACCTCCGATTTCGATGCTGAGCATGTCCGCTCTTACGGGTAAAGCGGACATCCCTGATGCGTTCGCCGATGTCCGCTAATGACCCTTAGCGGACTCTCACTTTTCCAGCCCCGCATACGGGCAGCGCAGGAGCCAAAGCGGATAATCAGTGATGCAAGAAGCTCTATCGAGTTTGTTCATAGAGACGCTGAAATTCCGCTGCCATCCCATCGAGTGTGTCGCGCGCTTGCTCTAGAACTTCTGCCCGCAGGCGTAAGCCGTTCCGGACGATGGGCAGTACAGTTGAGATTTGGCCCTCTATCCATTCTTTGCGTTTGGTTGGATCGGCGTGATCGGCGATTACAAAGTGAACACGCACGATTTTCAGGTGGGACTTGTCTTCGTAAGTTGTGAGTTCCTGAAGTTGCATTGGTGTGCCTCGCCGGTCTGTCGCCTCGCAATATGGCCCCGCAGACCTGCTTGGGGGGCTTTGGACTCGCCGCGAAGCCGAGATGCGCCAAGGGCCTTAAGCAGCCCGCTCAGCAGCCCAACTCTTGCGCTTTTTTCCGGGCGGAGAAAATCTCAAACTGGTGGCAAGCAGAATGCCTAAAGGCCAGCCGGGTCGAGCTTCGATACGCGCGACCTCGACAAGGCGCAGCCGAAAATGGATTGTGGCACCCATATGCACCGGCAAGTACAAGGGTATCACCGGGACCGAGCCGTTTGCTTGCGTCAAGGTTTCGACACCGGCCGCGACTGGAAAAGTGAGAGTCCGCTCGACTTGGCCGGAGGGCACAAAATGACCGATGACGAAATAAGGGAGGCGCTGAGACTGGACTTTGAGCAAACCGCCGACTGGCGGCGCTCCAAAGCTGCCGAGTACCCAGAGGACAGTCGAAACCTGGAGGCGGCTGCACTGCTCGATAAACTGGCCGCATCGGTCGAGACCGTCGCACCCGACCTTCTTGCTGCTTATGGCTCCCTTCGGGACGACTACATGGACTCCGAGCAGCACAGCGAAATGTTCCGGCAGATCGGTTTCCACTCGTGGCCCGAAACAGCCGAGGACTTTGTTAAGGCGTGCATCGCCGACAGGGCAATGCGAGCGTAAAGTTAGGGAGCGCCGACGCCGAGGCCGGTCGCCCACCATACGCATCGGCGTCCCGTTCCCTGTGGCGCGGGTCTCCCCCGGTAGGCTCCTTATTTGCAAGAATGCAATGCAAGCGAGGAGGAGAAAGTGATGCGCCAACTCCTGTTTACTCTGACCGCGTTGGGACTGCTGTTGGCACCTGCGGCAGCCGATCAGATCATCATCGGAGAACGGGATGGAAACGATATCGTCACTGTCCGTGCGACCGAGGCGACACAGTCGAAACAGGCGCTGACCATATTCACGGGGATTTCGGCCAATACCGCCGGGGCAAACGGTCTCTCTTTGTTGAAGGTCATTATTCCGCCAGGAGGTTCGGCGGAAGCTCATGTGCACAAGGGCTATAAGTTGGCGGTCTATCTGCTGCAAGGCCGCGTCGAGACTCGCTACGGCGAGGGGTTGAAGAAAAGTGTTGTGAATGTCGCCGGAGATTTCATTTTCATCCCGCCGGACGTGCCGCACCAACCCTTCAATCTTAGCGACACCGAGCCGGCCATCGCCATTGTCGCGCGCAACGACCCGAACGAGCAGGAGCACGTAGTACTCTATCCAACGGGTCAGCAGAACTGAGACCTCTTCCACGGTGAAGCCCGCGAAGCGGAAGCCTTAGCTCGCGCACAGCAATTCCTTGCCGTTGCGCGAGCTGCACGGCATCGTCACTGCCTGAACTTCTGGACGACCCTCTCTAAAGCTTCGAGGTATTCCCTGCAGAATTGGATTACGGTCACTTCCCTATTCTCGACTTCTGAATGCATACGACCTTCTCCCAATTACCGGCAGCGGCGTTCCAAGGGGCGCGAAGAAATGAAAGCCAAAGGCTGGATGGTCACCACGATTACGCAATTCACTGACCGGAACATGTACCCAATCTAATTCCAGATCGGGACTCCCCTCCCGGTGCACGACGACACGGCGCTGCTCGTTCATGAACTTGAAGACCCGCCGCCTTCTGCCTCTCGTATCCATAGTCCTCTCCAATGGCGCCCCCGCCGGGGCCGCGCCGCGCCTCAGCTTCAAGGGCGACAGCGACGCCCATATCGTGCGGGGGCTGATCGCCATCCTCTTTGCGATCTACTCGGGCCGGTGCGCGGACGAGATCGTCAGGATCGATGCGGAGGGCGTGTTCTGGCGTCTCGGGTTGGCCGAGCACTTACGCCGCAGCGCTCGAACGGATTCGCCTCGATGGTCGAGCGGATCTGTTCCGACGCCCGCCGCGTCATGACAGAGAGGCGAGGGCGGCCTGAGCCGCGCACCGCACCAACAAACAACGATCCATTCAGTTGTTCAATCTTGTGAGGAGGGCGTGATGGTCACGGCTGATGGTCTTGTTCAGGTAAGAACGGCCTTGAGGTCTATATGATGTGCGAGATCCCT
>CAWFRD010000014.1:0-8698 GCA_963818165.1 uncultured Alphaproteobacteria bacterium | reverse complement strand
GCCGATCTCCTCGGTCCAGCCGCCGCCGGAGGCGAGATAGACCACGATGCCGTCGATGAGACGATTGGCTGTGACGACGTTAGGCATAGAGGCGCTTGACCTCCTCTAGGCTCAGGATCGTCTCGACCACGCCCGAGGCCGGCAGCCCCGCGACCTCGCCAAAGATCAGCACCGCGGGGCTCTTGAGCCCGAGACGCGCAGGGTTCTCGGCAAGCTCGGCGATGGTCGCGCGCACGCGGCGCTCGTCGTCGCGGCTCGCATTCTCCACGGCGATCACGGGGAGTTCCGGCCTGAAGCCAGCCTCGATCAGCCTCTTGGCGATGATCCCCGCCGTGGTCACGCCCATATAGACGAGGAGCGTGTTGTTGCCGGACGCAAGCGCCGCGAGATCGAGATGCTCGAAAGACGGCTCGGCCCCGCCCGCTTCGTGGCCCGATACGAACGTCACGGTATGCGACACGTCGCGATGGGTGAGCGGGATCTGCAAGCTTGCCGCGGCGGCGATGCCGGCGGTGACGCCGGGCACGATCTCGATCTCGATGCCCGCTTCGCGGAGTGCATCGAGTTCTTCGCCGCCTCTGCCGAAGATGAAGGGATCGCCACCCTTTAATCGAACGACCGTCTCGCAGGCAAGCGCGCGCTCGATGAGAAGCGCGTTGATCTCTTCTTGCGGGACGGAGTGGGCGCCTTTGGCCTTGCCGACCGGGATCAGCTCGGCCTCGCGGCGGGCGTGATCGAGCACGCCTTCGCCGACAAGCCGGTCATAGAAGATCACATCGGCGGCTTTGAGCGCGCGCACCGCCTTCATGGTGAGAAGCTCGGGATCGCCGGGACCGGCGCCGACCAGAAGCACGCGGCCTCCTTCTCTCGGCGCCGCGGCGGCCTTGCCGATGGCCGTCTCGATCAAATCCCGCGCCTTGTCCTCATCGCCCTCGAGCATGGCTTCGGCGGCGGCGCCCTCGAACACGGCCTCCCAGAATTTCCGCCGCGGCTGACCCGAGGGCAGAGCTTCCGCCACGGCGCCGCGAAACTCGGCCGCGAGCTTGGCGAGCGCATCGAGCCGCGGATGCAGCTCCTGTTCGAGCCATGCGCGCAGGCGCTGCGCCAGAACGGGCGATGCGCCGGAGGTGCCGATTGCGACCGTCACCTCGCCGCGATCGACGATCGCCGGAAGTGCGAAGCTGCAGAGCTCCGGCCTGTCGGGAACGTTCACCGGCACGCCGAGCGCGCGCGCAATGGCCGAGACGCGGGCGTCTTCCTCGTCGTCCTCGGTCGCGGCAATGACGAGCGGGCGTCCGCGCAACTGATCGATGCCGGGTCTGGCCGCGATCAGCGACACGGCACCCGCTTCGATCAGCGCGGCAAGCTCGGGCGTGACCTCATCGGCGGCGACCTCGACGAGGGAAGCGCGCTTCAAGAGCAGCCGCGTCTTGACCGCGGCAAGCTCGCCCCCTCCGGTCACGAGCGGCGGCTTGCCGTCGAAGCTCACCAGGATCGGGAATGTCCGCAACGTCTATCCTCCCACGGCCACGCGCTCTGCCGGCGCATCGGCAAGGCTCTCCGGCGCAAGCTCGACTTCAAGCCCGTCGAGCTCTTTCGACATGATGATCTGGCAGCAAAGCCGCGAGCGCTCATCGACGTTGAAGGCGCCGTCGAGCATCTCGAGCTCTTCGCTGCTTGGCGGGGTGAGTTTCGCCACCCAATCCTTGCCGACCCAGACATGGCAGGTGGCGCAGGCGCAGGCGCCGCCGCACTCGGCCTTGATCGGGAGGCCCCAGTCGCGGATCACCTCCATGACGCGCCAACCCTCGAGCGCCTCGAGGCCATGGGTCGTGCCATCGGGCATGCGCAAATTAAGGAACATTTGAGGGCGCCCAGAGCAGAAATGAGTGAAGCCGCAAGTCCCTGGAATGTAGCGAAAAATCATTCTCCCAAAAAGGCTTATACTGCAAAAAGACGCAAAATCGTTTCATTTAGGCTTCCATGGTAGTATTTTTTTGCGCATGAGGCATTGGGCGGAACGTTCCCATCGCGGCTGAAGGCCTGGCGCGAAAAATCCTTGCCGCGCCTCAGGTTCCACGCGACGGGGTTTGCGGCCGTTTTGCCGGCCCATCGCCCTTCACAAGCGCGTCGCGGATCTCCCGGAGGAGCTGGACTTCCTGCGAGGGCGGCGCGGGCGCCTCCTCCTGCTTGCGGCGCAGATAATTCATTCCCCTGATCACGACGAACAGCGCGAAGGCCACAATCAGAAAGGCGATCACATTATTGATGAACAGTCCGAAATTGATCGTCGGCGCTCCCGCCTGCCTCGCCTGCGCGAGTGAATCGAAATGTTCGCCATTGAGCGCGATAAACATGTTGGAAAAATCGACCCCGCCTGTGGCAAGCCCTAAGGGCGGCATCAGGATATCGTCGACGAGCGATTTGACGATGGTTCCGAATGCGGCGCCGATAATGATGCCGACCGCCATATCGACCACGTTGCCCTTGAGAGCAAATTCCTTGAACTCCTTAAGCATTCACCGGCCTCCCTCGCTTGCGATCAACGGGCTTAGTCACCACCCTGCCACGATTGAACGCCAATGGTGCCGCGCTGGTTTGCGAGCCCGGCTCCGGTTGGTAGCGCCTTTGCCGGCTTTGAGCCAGGGGGAGTGAAATGGCGTTAGAACGTCCCGTGGGCGAGGATCCGGCGCGTGTTCGCCACCAAATTCAGACGCTGATCCTTGCCGTCGGCATCTTGTCCATAGTCCTGCTTGCCGTCGTTTCCGCCGTCGCGGCTCTTTCCTGGTTCAATCGCTTCGGCTTCCTGCATTTCCCTCTCGGTTTCTATCTGCTGGCGCAGGGGCTTCTGATCCTTATTGTTGTGATGGCGTTCTGGTTCATTCGCATCCAGGAGCGCATCGACCTGGCGCGGGCCGAGAGCGAGGAATGGATCGGGCAATGAGCGTTCCGTCGCGGTTCCGCAGTCCCAATCCGCATCTTGGCGCCTATTACGGTATCGTCACCGCGACGCTTGTGTCGCTCGTCATCACGCTCGCCATGTTCGAGCAGCTCGGCTGGAGCCAAGCAGGGTTGGCCCAGACCATGATGCTCGTGCCGCTAGCGCTCTATCTCTTCATCGCTGTCGGCGCCCGTACCAGTCAGGTCGAGGATTTCTTCGCCTCGGGACGGCGCGTGCCTCCCGTCTATGGCGGCTTCGTGCTGGCCGCGATCGCCGTCGGCGGCGTGGGCTTTCTCGCCTATACCGGCACCGCTTTCTTTATCGGCTTCGATGCCATGGCGATCGGCCTCGGTCTGACCTTCGGCATGCTCGCCGCCGCCGTCCTCTTCGTGCCGTATCTGCGCAAAGCCGGCTCCTACACGCTGCCGAGCTTCTTCGGCCACCGCTTCCGTTCACGGCTGCTGCGCGCGGCTGCAAGCATCATGCAGCTTCCGCCTCTGGCGCTGCTTCTTGCCGCGGAGATCAAGATTGCCACGCTCGTCGCTTCGCTGTTTCTGCCTCTCTCCTTCTCCGTCGCCGTGATCCTGGTTGCGGCGCTGATCGCGGCAATCGCCATCCTTGGCGGCATGCGCTCCATCACGTGGGCGGGAAGCGCGGAGTTCCTCGTTGGCGCGGTCGGGCTTGCGGCGGTGGTGACCGTCGTTTCGATCCTCCTCACCAACCTGCCCGCGCCGCAGCTCACTTATGGCGAGCTGTTTGCGGATTTGCAGCAGGCCGAGGCGACAACCGGAGCTCGGCCGCTTTTACCCGATGAGACTGCGGCAGCTCTGCCGGGTGCTGCGCCGAGGCCGGCGGTCAAACCGTTCTTGCAGCCATTCGGCGCGCATGGACCGATTGCATTCGTGACGCTCTTCTTGTCCCTTGCGCTCGGAACCGCTGCGCTCCCAACGCTCCTCGCAAGAAGCGGCGTCACGGCCACCGTCGCCGAGCAACGCCGCGCGACGGCCTGGGGCGTGCTGTTCGTTGCTGCTTTCGCCATGACCGTCCCCGCCATGGCCGCCTTCGCCAAGCTCGCCATCTTCCGCGAGATCGCGCTCGCCAAAGCCGCTTCGCTTCCCGCTTGGCTCACTGCCCTGAGCGACATGCAGCTTGTCCGCGCGGGCGATGCCAATGGCGACGGGGCGATAGGCGCGGCCGAGCTTCTGATCGGGCGCGACGGCATCGCCCTTGCCCTTCCTTCCGCCGTGGGCCTCCCTTATGTGCTCACGGCCCTGATGGCGACGGCGGCGCTGGCCATAGCGCTTGCCGCCTCGGCGTCGCATCTCTTCACGCTCGCCGCGAGTCTCGCCGAGGATCTCTACCGCACCTTCGATCGCCGCCAGGCCCTGCCGCGCATCGTCACCGCCTGGGCCGCCATCGCCGCAACCGCGCTCGCCGCCGCCGTCTTCCTCGTCATCGCCGATGTCGATCCGCTCAAGGCGGCGCTGATGGGTTTTGCCTTCGCCGCGGCATCCTTCTTCCCGGCGCTGCTTCTCGCCATTTGGTGGCCGCGCTGCACCAAATGGGGCGCGATGGCGGCGATGGCGACCGGCTTTGTCGTCATGGCGGCAGATGCGGTTTTCGGCGGCGCGACTCGGCATTTTCGGGGCGCGGTTGAGCGCGCCGCTTGCAAGCCTGATCGGCGCCGTCCTTGCGCTGATCGCCGGCATTGCCGCAAGCTACATCCAAGCCGCCCCCTCGCAGGCCGAAGCGGATTATCGCCTGGCGATGCGCAATCCCGATGGCGATTCCATCTACGATCGCGCCCAGGCGCGCGCCGCGGCTGCTGGCGGCCGCGAGGGCCGAACAGAGCGCGGCAACGGAAGTCACCCGATGAACGATGCTCCATCGTCCAAGGAGAAGCGGCTCACGTTCTATCCCGAGCTCGTCCCTTACCGCACGGGCCGGCTGAAAGTCTCCGACCTGCATGAGCTCTATTTCGAGGAATGCGGCTCTCCTGCGGGAAAGCCCGCGCTTCTTCTGCACGGCGGTCCGGGAGGCGGCATCAATACGGTGATGCGCCGCTACCACAACCCACGCGCCTATCGCATCGTCCTCTACGATCAGCGCGGCTGCGGGCGCTCGACGCCGCATGCCTCGCTCGAGGAGAATACGACCTGGCATCTCGTTGACGATATCGAGCGGTTGCGCGAGCATCTCGGCATCGAGCACTGGCAGGTGTTCGGCGGCTCGTGGGGTTCGACGCTCGCGCTCGCTTACGCCGAGACCTACCCCGAGCGCGTGACTGAGCTTGTGCTCCGAGGCATCTTCACCTTGCGCCGCGCCGAGCTCGAATGGTTCTACCAGGAAGGCTGCAGCTGGATCTTTCCCGAGGCCTTCGCCGACTACGCCCGCGTGATCCCGCAGAGCGAGCGGGGCGACCTGATCGCGGCCTATTACCGGCGCCTCACCGACGATGATACCGAAATTCAGCTCGATGCCGCGCGGGCCTGGAGCGCCTGGGAGGGCAAGACGCTCTCGCTTCTGCCCGACGCAGACAGGGTGCGCCGCTTCTCCGAGGACCACTACGCGCTCGCTTTCGCCCGCATCGAGTGCCATTACTTCATGAATGGCGGCTTCTTCCATGCCGACGACCAGCTGATCGCCGACGCCCAGCGTTTGCGTTCGACCCCCGGCGTGATCGTGCATGGCCGCTACGACGTCGTGACGCCGGTGAAGATCGCCTACGACCTCGCCCGCGCTTGGCCTGAAGCCGATCTGCATATTGTCGCCGATGCGGGCCATGCAATGACCGAGGCTGGCATCGTGCATGAGCTCGTCGCAGCCACCGACCGCTTCGCCGAAGAGAATGCGCGCTAGCCCCGCGCCTCGCCGATGAACGAGAGCGCGACCGTCCGCCGGTGCGGGCTCGCGCGGTGCTCGATGAGATAGACGCCCTGCCAGGTGCCGAGCGTCATCTTGCCGTCAACCACCGGGATGCCGAGACTGACGCAGGTCAGCATCGCCTTGATGTGGCTCGGCATGTCGTCGGGGCCCTCCTCTTGATGCGCGTAGTCGGCGCCTTCGGGCGCAAAGGCTTCGAGCGCGTCGAGGAGATCGTGCCGCACATTCGGATCGGCATTTTCCTGGATCGTCAGGGACGCCGAGGTATGGCGCATGAACACGGTGAGGAGCCCGTTTACGCCGCCGATCTCTTTCAGCCAGCCGGCGAGCACGCCGGTAATCTCGATAAGGCCCTTGCCTTGCGTTGCCACCGTGAGGCTGTGGCTCGCTTGTTGCATCGCTGTCACGACTTGAGGTTGCCTCCGCGCGGGCTCGTTCGCCGCCATGGTCGCGCGCGTGCAACGGCTTGACAAGGCCGCGCCGGAAAAGGCCGGTTCCGCGATGGAGCGGCGCCTCGCTGTCCCACGCTAGGGCGGCATTTAACCCAAAATTTACTTGAGCTTGTCACCGTGGCTCGGACCGCTTCTTCGCGCGTCCGCTTTGGTCGCAAGACCCTCCGACGCGCATTCGGGCGCCCCTAGCCCAAGGTGAACGAACATCATGTCTTCGCAAGAAAGTTGGCAGACCGGCGCCTCGAGTCATGGCGGCGCGGGCTGGGGCGAGGATTCCCCGGAGCAGCAATCGGTCGAAGGGCTCCTTCGCCGCCTCGTGCAGCAGGTCGAGGAGACCGAACGCCGCTACAACGATGCGCTCAATGATCTGCAGGGGCGGCTCGATCAGCTCGCGCTCAAGACCGATGCGGCGCGCGCGTCCGGCGCTTCTGACGACAGCGCATCCTTGGACCGGCTGCACGATCAGGTGAGCGGGCTCGCGCGGCGCTTCGAGCGCGAGGCCGTAAATTCGCTCGATGATTTCGAGCGCCTTGGCAGGGCCGTGTTGGGCGGCCTCGACCGTGGCGCAAGTGGCCTTGACCCCGGCAGTTCGACCGCGCCGTTCATGTCTCCCTTCGCCGCCGAACCGTTCGCGGCTGCAAGTTCCCCCTTCGCGTTCCCCTCGCCTTTCGCCGCCGATCCGGCGAAGGCCGCAAGTTCGCCCTTCACCTTCGCTCCCCACGAACTGAGTCCCGCCTTTCCGCCGCTCCCGCCCATGCCCGACGTCGATCGCGATCTCAGCAAGCGCTTGGTCGAGATGGCGGAGCGGCTCGAGCATTCCGTCGATGCGGCGATGGCGCCGAAAGCGCTCGGCGATTTGACAGCGCGGGTCGACGCGATGGGGCGGCAGATCGCCGATGCGCTCGACGCCTTGCCCAAGCCTGTGTCGCTTGAACCTATCGAGCGGCAGATCGCCGATGTCGGACGCAAGCTCGACCAAGCCGAGAGCGAGCTTGCCAAGATCGGCGCCATCGAGACGGCGCTGCATCGCCTGATCGAGCGCGTGGATGGGCAGGCAGGTCAGCTCAGCGACATGGCGGCCAAGGCCGCGACCGAAGCCGCCCGTCTCGTCTCGGGCGAAGCGAAATTCGACGCGGCGACCGCCGAACGTCTCGAAACCATGCATCGCGACCTCAAGGCAATGAACGAACGGTCGAGCGCCGCCGGCGATCGCCTCGCCGGCGTCATCGAGGCGGTGCATGACTCGCTGAAGCAGCTCGTGCAGCAAGCCGAGCGGAGCGCCGCGCGGGCGACGGAGCTCAGGCCGCACGCTCCCTTCGCCCAGGACTGCCTGCCGCGTCCCACCAGCAGAATGAGAGCGAACCGGCAAGGAGCGCAGAGTCGCGGACCGTTCAGCGACCGTCCAGGCCGGACATCGCGACATCGCTCGCGCGACCCGTCGAGGCAAGATTGCCATTCGGACGCGCGAATCGCGTGGGGTCCGACGACAAGCCCGCCGATCCTGGCGACGAGAGGTCCGCCGGCCGCGACGCGCCGCG
The DNA here is from genome assembly GCA_963818165.1 of uncultured Alphaproteobacteria bacterium. Taxonomy (GTDB): domain Bacteria; phylum Pseudomonadota; class Alphaproteobacteria; order Rhizobiales; family Methyloligellaceae; genus Methyloceanibacter. Next base: position 884 of record CAWFRD010000014.1, on the reverse strand, counting down.
CTCCTTCCGCATCCTCGTCAAAAAGCCCGCCCGTACCGAATCGGAGATGGAAGAGGACCTCGTTGCAGCGGCGCGCCGCGCGGCACAAGCCGCGGTGCGACGAGCCGCCGAGCGGCCGGATGCGGCCATGCGCAAATGGGCGCCCTCCGGCCCACAGGTTTCATCCCGCGTTGCCGCGCCCCGCGGCGAGGCGCCCCGCGTCGAGACTCACCGCGCCGCCATGCGCGGCACCGACTCATATTGGACCGAGGGACCGTTGCGGCGCGGCCGGCCCCTGCTCGTCATCTCGGCGGCGGCGCTTCTCGTCTTGAGCGCGATCCTGCTCTACACCCGCCTGCAATCGAAACCCTGGCCTGAGCTTCTTACGCCCGCGGCTGAAGACACCGTCCCTCCAGCCTCGGCGCCGACCGGGGACAGCCCGCTCCCGGATGCAACTGAGCAAGCGCCCGCCGCCACCGAGCCCAAGAGGGAAGCGCCCGCGCCGAGCCCCTCTCCTGTCGCGCCCGACGCGGCATCGAACGCCACGCGCGATACGGCAGGCGAACCCCGCGGGAACGAGAACTTCACCGACATCACCAAATCGTCGCATTGGCCCGCGACGGTCGTTGAGGAACCGGCAGCGCCCTCGCCCGCGCCGGGCATTCAAGAGGCGACGCAAGCCAAGCCTGCCGCCTTGCAAGAGATGGAAGAGCCTGCGCTTCCGCCCGGCGTCGTCTTTACCGTCGAAGACCCCTCGCGCAGCTTCTGAGCGCCCGCGCCTAGACACCGGGCCGTCACAATCCACTCGCTCGCCGGCATGCGTTGGTTCCGGCCAAAAGCAGAGGAAGGCTCGTTTCCCACAGAACCTTTTCCTTGCCCGATGGAACCCTGATGCCCCCATGCCT
>CAWFRD010000013.1:0-16783 GCA_963818165.1 uncultured Alphaproteobacteria bacterium | reverse complement strand
ACGATCTATCACAATCCGCGCTGCTCTAAGTCGCGCGCGACACTCGCGCTTCTCGAAGCGCGCGGACTTAAGCCGACGATCGTGGACTATCTGAAGACGCCACCCTCCGCCGCCGAGCTCAAGGCGATCCTCCGCAAGCTCGAGCTGAAACCCCGCGATATCCTGCGCACGGGTGAGACGCTCTATGCCGAAATTGGATTGAAGACCCGCAAGCTCGACGACGACGCGCTTGTCGAGCTGATGATCAAGAATCCGATGCTGATCCAGCGGCCGATCGTGGTCGCAGGCAATAAGGCCGCGATCGGAAGGCCTCCCGAAAACGTGCTTGCGATCCTCTAGACGCGGCTTAGGCCTCGCGCTTGGGCGATGTCGAATCCACCATATCGGTGTCGCCGCGTCCTGTGAATTTGAACAGCCGCACCACGAGCCAAATGGGGAAGACGATCACTGCGCCGAGCAGGAAGTAGCGGACGGCCTTTTCGACCGCCTCGAAGCCGAGGTTGTAGATGCGCTCGACAAGCCGCGCGATGCTGTCGATGATCTCGTAGGGGCTGAAGCCAAGCGCGGCCAGAACCACGCCGACAATGAGGGAGAGAATTGTCAATCTGAGCAGAACGAGGGCCGGATTGCCGCCAAAAAACCGTTCCATCTACAGCTCTCCCTCCCGCTTTCGAGGCCATGCCGCCTCGAGGAAATTTGCACGACCTTCGACTCGAATTACGCCAGAATTGGTGCGAAGGGGGGAGAAGGTCAAGGGACGCGAATGCGCGCAAGCCGGAGCCTGATCGCCGGGACGCCGCTTGAGGCGGTCCCCGAGCCCTTCGCCTCCTGGTTCAAGGCGCGCGGCTGGCGCCCCCATGCCCATCAACTCGCGCTGCTCGAACTGGCCGGGGCGGGGCGCGACACCCTTCTGATCGCGCCGACCGGCGGCGGCAAGACGCTCGCGGGTTTCCTGCCCTCGCTCACAGACCTCGCCCGCCGCAAGCCGCGGACAAGGGCCGAACCAGCGATCCACACCCTCTACGTCTCGCCGCTCAAGGCGCTCGCCGTCGATATCGCGCGGAACCTCGCCACCCCCGTGGCGGAGATGGCGTTACTCATCAGGCTCGAAACGCGGACCGGCGACACGCCGGCCTCGCGCCGCGCCCGCCAGCGCGTGCTCCCGCCCGACATTCTGCTTACCACGCCGGAGCAGATCGCGCTGATGCTGTCGCACAGAAGCACCGCCGATCTCTTCGGGCGGCTCAATTTCGTTGTCCTCGATGAGTTGCACGCGCTTACTACGAGCAAGCGCGGCGACCTGCTCGCGCTCGACCTCGCCCGGCTCCGGACGCTCTCGCCTTCGCTCACCGCCATCGGATTGTCGGCCACAGTGGCGCGGCCCTACGAGCTTGCCGCCTTTCTCGTGCCGCACCGGGGAAGGGAAGCGACCCGGCTTGCCGAGATCGTGGTCGGGGGCGAGGGAGCGCGGGCGGACATTTCCATTCTTGAGTCGGACGCCGAGCTTCCCTGGGCCGGGCATTCGGCCCGCTATGCGCTCCCCGAGATCTACGAGGCGATCAAGGCGCATCGGCTCTCGCTCGTCTTCGTCAATACGCGCTCGCAGGCCGAGATGCTGTTCCATGAGCTGTGGCGCTACAACGACGATAACCTTCCGATCGCGCTCCATCACGGTTCGCTCGACGTGGGCCAGCGGCGGAAGGTCGAGGCGGCGATGGTGGAGGGGAGGCTCCGCGCCGTGGTCTCTACCTCGACGCTCGATCTCGGCATCGACTGGGGCGATGTCGATCTCGTCATCAATGTCGGCGCGCCCAAGGGTGCGAGCCGGCTCGCCCAGCGCATCGGCAGGGCCAATCACAGACTCGACGAGCCGAGCAAGGCGCTGCTTGTCCCCGCCATCGAGGTGGTCGAGTGCCAGGCGGCGCTCGAAGCCGCGGCCGAAGGGGCGCAGGACACGCCGGCATCGCGGCCGGGCGCGCTCGACGTGCTCGCCCAGCATGTGCTCGGCACGGCTTCTGCGGGCCCCTTCGACGCCGACCGCCTATCAAGGGCTCTTGCGCGAGGGTTTCGACCAGGTCCTCCAGTTCGTGGCGAACGGCGGCTACGCGCTCGCCAATTACGAGCGCTACGCCAAGCTGAAGCGAACGCCCGAAGGGCTCTACCGCATCGCCCATCCCCGCATCGCGCAACAATACCGCCTCAACGTCGGAACCATCGTCGAGGCGCCGATGCTGCGCGTGCGGCTAGCGCAAGGGAAGGGCGGCGCGCCCAAGCCGTCGCACATGCTCGCTCCGGGCCGCGTCCTCGGCGAGGTCGAGGAATATTTCATCGAGCAGCTTGCGCCCGGCGATACCTTCATCTTCGCCGGAGAGGTGCTGCGTTTCGAGGGCCTGCGCGAGAACGATGCGATCGTCACGCGCACGCAGGCGACAGAGCCGAAAATTCCGGCCTATGAAGGCGGCAAGTTCCCGCTCTCGACCTATCTCGCCGAGCGGGTCCGGCGCCTCATCGCCGAGAGCAAAGACTGGCGGCGCCTGCCCGACCAGGTCTCCGATTGGCTCCGACTCCAGGCCGAATTCTCTCTCGTTCCCGGTCCCGAAGAGATCCTGGTCGAGACTTTTCCGCGCGGTCAGAGGCACTATTTCGTCTGCTACCCGTTCGAGGGCAGGCTCGCGCATCAGAGCCTCGGCATGCTGTTGACGCGGCGGCTCGAACGGGCGCGCGCGGTGCCGCTCGGCTTTGTCGCCAACGAGTACGCTCTTGCCATCTGGGGGCTCAACGATCTTGGCGCGATGGTGCGGGACGGACGTCTCGACCTTGCGAAGCTCTTCGACGAGGACATGCTCGGCGACGATCTCGACGCCTGGCTCGCGGAGTCGAGCCTGATGAAGCGCTCGTTCAGGGTCTGCGCCATCATCTCGGGGCTGATCGAGCGCTGCCACCCCGGGGCAGGAGAAGACCGGACGGCAGATGACGGCGTCCTCCGACCTCATCTATGACGTGCTTCGGGAGCACGAGCCGGGGCACATTTTGCTGAAAGCGGCTTTCGCCGACGCCGCGACGGGCCTGATCGATATCTACCGGCTCGGCGATTTCTTGAGACGAATCAAGGGCCGAATCAGGCATATTGGTCTCGACCACGTCTCACCGCTCGCCGTTCCGGTGATGCTGGAGATCGGGCGCGAAAGCGTCCCCGGCGAAGCGAGCGAAATTTTGTTGCGGGAGGCAGTCGAAGACCTCGTGGCCGAGGCACTGGGGGGACATGCTGCGCGCCAAACATGAACTCATGCCGGAGACGGCACCGACGCTCCGCTCGCATCTTATCGTCGCCGGCCACGCGATGCGGCCGTTGCCCGCGGGCGCGCTCTATTGGGAAGAGGAACGCACGCTTCTCGTGGCGGACCTGCATCTGGAGAAGGGCGCGGCTTTCGCCGCGCTCGGCATGCTTCTCCCGCCCTACGATACGCGCGCCACGCTCGACCGTCTCACCAAAGTCATCGACGCGGTTCAACCCGCGCGCGTCGTGGCGCTCGGCGACAGCTTCCATCGCAGCGACTCCGCCGCGAATCTCCCGCGCGAGGACCTCGAAACGTTGCTCACGCTGCAGCGGGGACGCGAATGGTTCTGGATTTGCGGCAATCACGATCCGCATCTCCCCGCGAGCATCGGCGGCACGGTCTGCGCCACGCTCACCATTCGCAAGGTCACGCTCCGGCACGAGCCATCGCCCGCGCCATCTTCGCGGGAGGTCGCGGGCCACCTTCACCCCGTGGCGCGCATCGCAAGACGGGGCGCCGTGATCCGCCGCCGCTGCTTCGCCACCGACGGCGACCGCGTGGTGATGCCGGCGTTCGGCGCCTATGCCGGAGGGCTCAATGTGCGCGACGAGGCCTTCGCGCCACTGTTCCACCGCCATCGGCTCGAGACGTGGATGATGGGACGCGCCAACGTCTATCCGGTGCTCGGCAGCCTGCTTCTGCCGGACTGAGACTATTCGCGGCGGAAGGCGTACCAACCGGCAAGCCCGGTGAGCCCCGCAAGCACGACCGCAAGCAGGCCGTAAAGGAAGGGGTAGGTGAAGGCGAGCTTGTGAACGAAGCCTTCGAAACCGGCCTTGGTCACTCCGAGCGTGCTCTGATTGCGGCTGACGACCTCGCCGTCGCGGAACAGATAGATGTCGGTGGTATAGCGGCCGGTAGGGACGTTTACCGGCAGCGCCACGGTTCCCCTGAACAGGCTCCGCCCCACGAAGTCGACGCCGTCATCGAGCTCCTGGAACAGCCCCTGCCTCTCCTTCAGGCGGATCACGGCGGAGCGAAAGGTCTCCTCGTCGGAATCGCCACGTGCGGCGCGGCCAAGATCGAGATTGCCGAAGCCGATCCCGAGCGCTTTCAGGGTTTCGTCCGAGGCGATCGCCCGGAAGGGGCGCGTCGACAGCGCGGCGTAGAAGCCCGGCACCGACGGATAAACCTTCCCAGGCCCGTTGATCCAAATTCCGCCCACGCGCTCTTTTCGCCTCGCGATGAGCGGCTCGTCCGGGGAGCGAACGACCATGATGACGTCGTAAGTGCCGCTCTCCTTGAACGGGGCCTGACTGAAATCGATGCTGCCGTAGAGGAGGATCTCGATGCCGGTGAAATTCGACTGAATGGAAATTTCGCGCAAGGAGAGCTCGGACTGTACCTCTTCGCCCGCCTTTGGCGCCGTCTGCGTCTGCGTCGCGGCCTCAATCTGAGAGCCGGCGAGCGCCAGCACGAGAAGGGCGAAGCTGAGCGCTCTTCTCATCTCATGCCCCCGTCCGCGCCGGCACGATGCTGTAGAGCTCGGACGGCGTCAGCAGGAGATCGAACAGGAGGCGGATGGCAACGGCGAGCACCAGAACCGCAAGCAGGGCGCGCAACTGCTCGCCGCGAAGCTTCTGTCCGGCTCTCACCCCGAACTGTCCGCCGATGACGCCCCCCGCGGCAAGGATGAGCGCAAGCACCACGTCTAGGGTCTGCGAAAAACCGGCATGGAGCACGCTCACCAAGGCGGTGATGAAGATGATCTGAAAGATCGACGTGCCGATCACGATATTGGTCGGCATGCGCAAGAGATAGATCATCGCCGGCACCATGATGAAGCCGCCGCTCACGCCGAGGAAGGCGGTAAGCAGGCCGACTATGGCGCCGATCACGAGGGGGGGAATGGCGCTGATATAGAGACGCGAGCGGGGAAAGCGCATCTTGAGCGGCAGACGGTGAATCCAATTGTGTTGTCCGGAGCGCCGCGCGGGCGGAGCCTTGCCCAAGCGGGCGCGCTCCAACGCGCGGATGCTCTCGCTCAGCATCAGCGCGCCGACCGCGCCGAGAAGGACCACGTAGGTCAGAGAGACGAAGAGGCCGGCTTGTCCCGCCTCGCGCAAGACTTTGAGCAGGAGGACGCCTGCGAGCGCGCCGACGACACCGCCGGCAATCAGGACCGCGCCCACATGGAAGTCGATGTTGCCCCGGCGCCATTGGGCAAGCGCGCCCCCGACCGAGGTGGCGACCACCTGATTGGCGCCGGTCGCGACCGCGATCGGGGCCGAGATCCCGGAGAACATCAAGAGCGGGGTCAAAAGGAAGCCGCCGCCCACCCCGAACATGCCGGAGAGAAAGCCCACTGCCGCGCCAAGTCCCAGCATCACCAGAAGGTTCACCGAGATTTCGGCAATGGGCAGGTAAATCTGGAACATCGGGGGCGACGGAAGCGAAATGACCGGATTGAACGAACAGAAAGACCAGAATTCGGCCTTCCTGACCACCCCCGGCATGCGGTTTTCGGGAACCTTCGCGCTTAGGCGCGTGGCCGGACAGGGGCGGGTGAGGGCCGAAGCCCCGCGCTTCACCCCCACCCGAACAAGAAGTTCCTACAAAGTAAGAAAATTGGGATGGTGCAGCAATAGCTCAAGCCGGAGATCGCTCAACGCCTCGAACGGGAACTCCGCGCCGGCAAGGGCTCGCTCTACGAGAGCGTCCGTGTGCCTACGATCGCCCAGGAAAGGGCCTCGGTTACCATGCGACAGCCCGCAAATTCCGGCCCGCAGCCGGATTGGGGGCGATCCATCGCAAGACAAAGGTCGTTTGCCCCGCTTCTGCCCCTTTTTCCAATCACATCGACGGCCAGCCCGTGAAAAATCGGCTATGATCCATCTGACGAAACCGTGCGTTATTCGAGGGTTTGCCCGCATGAAAATCAAATCTGTGACCGCGATGCTCGCGGCCTTCGCCGTCATTCTTGCGCTCGCACCCGATACGGCCGGCGCCGTGACCGAGCGGATGAAGCGTGACTGCAGGACCGACTACAATCGCTACTGCAAGAAGTATGTGCTTGGGAGCGAAGGCTTGCGCGCCTGCATGTCCCGTTCGATCCGCAAGGTTTCCAAACGCTGCATCTCGGCACTCGTCGCCGGCGGCGAGATGACACAGGCGCAAGCCCATCGGCTGCGGAAGAAGAAGTAGGCCCGGATCGGGTACGCGAGAAGACTTGCGGAAGGACGCCGACATGAACGGGCATCGTACTGGAACGACGGTTCGAAACGCGAAGCGCGCGATGTTTGTTGTCGCCGCCGCCTTGACTTGGCTTTGGACGTATCCGCCGGCGGAAGCCGCCAGCAACCCCTTCGAGAAACTGAGCGGCGATTGGACCGGCGAGGGAACGGTCAAGCTCAAGGACGGCCGGCTCAAGTCGGTGAGTTGCAAGGTCAACTACAAGGTGACAGGCAGCAACCTCACGCAAAGTCTGACTTGCACCGGTGACGACTACGAGATCGAAGCCACACTCAAGCTGTCCGACAATGGGGGCAAGGTCAAAGGCAATTGGAACGAGGTCATTTATGACGCATCGGGCGAAGTCGTCGGCAAGGCGCATGACGACGCCATTCGCGCCGTGATCAGAGGCGACAAGTTCTCAGGCCGCATGAGCCTGAAAGTTACCGATGCGGGCCACACGATCAATATGCTTCAGCTCAACGAAGACACCGGCACGTATCGTCTTGCCACCAGCCTCACCATGCATCGCTAGACGCTAAATGCTCTCCGGATTCCAGCCGAGCAGCGCGAGCATGAGGAAGAATCCGACCACGTAGGCAACGGCCACGAACCATCCCTCGCGAATCCAACGGACCGAGGAGCGTGCCTCGTGCATCAGCCCCGCTACCGCGACGCCCGCCGACGACCCGAACCAGATCATAGATCCGCCGAAACCGACGGCATAAGCCAGAAGACCCCAATCATAGTTGCCCTGCTTCAGGGCGAGAGCGGTCAACGGAATGTTGTCGAAGACCGCCGAGACGAGGCCCAATCCAAAGGTTGTCTCCCAGCTGGGCGCCGGCAGGAATTTGACCGGCATCATCGATGCCGCGAAGACGAGGGCAAGAAGAAAGAGCGCGCCACGCGCCGCTCCGGGAATGACGGACCAATCCGGTCGCGCGAAGGGAGCGGTCAGGATGAGGGCCGCGGCGACCGCGAGCCCGATCCGGGGAATCTCATCGAGAATATGACCGTCGAGCAGATGGCCCCCGACATTGGCGGCAATCGCCGCCGCGAGCACGATGATGACTATGACAACGTACCGAAACGAGATGCGCAGGCCTCGCGGGGGATCCCTCACGATCGGCGCGTATTTGTGTTGGTTGAGCGATGCCGGGATGCCGAAGACGAGCAGCGCAGCGACCGCCGCGACATAGGCGTCGAGCACTGAAAGCGGATTCACGCCGCCGATCCAAAGCATTGTGGTCGTCGTGTCGCCGATCACGCTGCCGGCGCCGCCGGCGTTTGCCGCCGCGACAATCGCCGCAAGGTAGCCAACGCGAACGCGATCCCTGAAGACGTGCCTCGCAACCGTCGCGCCGATAAGAGTTCCGGCAATATTGTCGAGGAACGAGGAGATCACGAAGATCAAGACGAGAAGCACAAAAGCGCCCCTCCAACTATCCGGCAGAACGGCCGGCATCCAATCGGGAATGCGGCTTGCCTCGAAATGGCGGGCAAGGAGCGCAAAGCCGACGAGAAGCAGAAACAAGTTGGCAAGCAAGACCCATTCATGTGCGAAATGGGCAAACAGGCCGGAAAGCCCGGCACCCTCGTCGAAGCCGTCCCAAAGCAGCTTCTTGACGATGATGGCGCCAAGACCGGTGAGGGCGACCGCGAGCGTATGGCGATGAAAAATCGCAACGCAGGCGAGCGTGACGCCGAACAGGAGAAAATCAGTCACCACGGCCGGGTCGTAAGCGCTGAGAGAAGGTGCGACGGTCACGTCGAAGATCTTGCCGGTCTCGATTCAAATTCGCTCGGAGACTACCGTCGGCGATCGTAGCCGGAGCATTGCAGCTCAATCTCAAGCATGGCGATAGCGGTCAAGGTCTGACGGAAACAAGGCAGAGAGAGGAAAGCTCCCGTTGGCAACACACGCTTAATGGCACATCTGGGAAGCGCCGTCAGCCGCAAAGGGTTGCTCGCGTCATTCGCCTCACCAAGCTTCCCGTCACGCTCGTGTAATAGCGTTGGGTCCTCCCGTCAGGCCGCGCTCCCCTCGCTAGAGGCTCTCGGGGTTCCAGCCGACCAGCGCGAGCATGAGGAAGAATCCGGCGACATAGGCCACCACCACAAACCATCCCTCGCGGAGCCAGCGGAGCGTCGATCGCGCCTCGCGCTTCAGCCCCGCAACCGCCACGCCCGCCGACGACCCGAACCAGATCATCGAGCCGCCGAATCCGACCGCATATGCTAGAAACCCCCAATCATAGTTGCCCTGCTTCAGGGCGAGAGCGGTCAATGGAATGTTGTCGAAGACCGCCGAGACGAAGCCCAATCCAAAGGTTGTCTCCCAGCTTGGCACCGGCAAGGATTTGACCGGCATCATCGATGCCGCGGAGACGAGGGCAAGAAGAAAGAGCGCGCCGCGCGCGGCTCCGGGAATGATCGACCAATCGGGGCGTGCGAGGGGAATGGTGAGGATGAGGGCGGCCGCGACTGCGAGTCCGATCAGGGGAACCTCATCGAGAATATGCGCGTCGAGCAAATGCGCCCCCACATTGGCAGCGATCGCCGCCGCGAGCACGATGATGACCACAACGACGTGGCGCAGCGAAATGCGCAGGTCTCGCGGGGGATTCTTGACGATCGGCGCGTTTGTTTTGGGCAAGCGATGCCGGAATGCCCGAGACGACAAGTGCAAACCCGGCTGCGACATAGGCATGTAAAACTGAAAGCGGGCTCACGCCGCCGATCCAAAGCATTGTCGTCGTCGTGTCGCCGATCACGCTGCCGGACCCGCCGGCATTCGATGCCGCCACAATCGCCGCGAGGTAGCCGACGCGAACGCGATCCCTGAAGACATGCCCCGCAACCGTCGCGCCGATCAGTGCCGCAGCGATGTTGTCGAGGAACGAGGAGATCACGAACACAAGAACGAGGAGCACGAATCCACCGGTCCAATCGTCGGGGAGCGCGGCCGGCATCCAATCGGGAACGCGACTTGCCTCGAAATGGCGGGCGAGGAGCGCGAAGCCGACGAGCAGGAGAAACAAGTTGGCGATCAGGACCCATTCATGCGCAAAATGGGCAAAGAGACCGGAGAGTCCGGCGCCCTCTTCGAAGCTGTCCCAAAGCAGCTTCTTGGCAATGATGGCGCCAAGACCGGTGAGTGCGACCGCGAGCGTATGGCGATGAAAAATCGCAACGCAGGCGAGCGTGACGCCGAACAGGAGAAAATCGGTCACCACGGCCGGGTCGTAAGTGCTGAGAGAAGGTTCGACGGCCACATGGAAGATCCTGCCCGCTGGTGCGACCCGTTAATCGCACATCCGGAAAATGCCGTCAGCCGGGAAGGAGGCCGCGCCAGGGTGCCAAAGCGGGCCCCCCTAGCCTATGCTCCCAGGCCCTCTGGGCTCGCTATTGGGCCGCCTTGGGAAAATTTGTCGCAGGGGTCGGACCCCAGTGGGCAACCGCTTTCCGCGAACGGAACGGATAGACTGCTTACGTTTCGGTCATGAAGGAGCGACATCCATGACTGTTCGGGCTTTGATACTGGCAACTTCAATTTCACTTGCGATCGTTTATGGGGACGCGCGCCCAAGATGAGGACAGCGTTGTCGATACGCCCGAGGACGTGCAAAGCACCTCGGAAGCGGCAACGGCCCCTGACATATCGGATGAGAATTCTTCGTATTTGTCCGGCGGAGGCTTTGACAGCGGGACGGACACTTCCGGCTCACAAGACGACGGCAGCGACCTTCAACCGGCTCCGCTGACTGTCACGCCGAATGGGTAGGAGAGGCGGAAAATTTCCTAGCCCTACGCTGAGCGCGGGTTCGCGAGACTAACAGAGGGCGCCGGCCGAGACCGGCCCCCTGGTCTTTGTGCGCCGGAATTAAAGAGTAGCTGGCCGGCGTTTCGTTTTTCTTTTCTTGTAGGCCCAAAGACCGATCTCGATGTCCTGTTCATCGAGGATTCGTTCGCAAATGTGCTGGTGCTGGCTCAAGAGACGCCGGAGAGGCGAATTCGGACGAATGCCGGGGCGAAGCCGGAATTCCGTTGTTTCTTCCCAATCGCTTACCTGCTGTTCCGCCCGATCCTCGACATACTTGCGGCCTTCGGGATCTATTCTGGCGAAATCGCCGTAGCCGAGTTCGCGCGCCAGCAAGTCGCAGATTTCGTCGAACTTCTCGCCCTTTTCGGCATAGAGCTGGTCGAGTTTCGTCATCGGTCCAGTCCCCTTTTTTGTACGCGGCAGTACCTCCGCTTCCCCTCATGCCAAACAGGCATCACTAGAACGGCTAAATTTGGCCGTTTACGGCGCTATGGGGTAACGTGGTGGGCAACCAGACAGCATTTATGCCCACCCATGGCATTCAACTGGATCTTCCATCCGAAAGTTCCACCTGGCCGAAGCTTTTTCTACCACGCGCGTGGTGGTCATCGCTTCTTGGGGATCAGCCTGATGCCGTCTTCGGTGATCTCGACGCCGCTCCCTCCACGGTGGGCACATTGAACTGCTATGCTTCGGGCCATGGACCCTCTCCATGCGACGATTGAGGAGTTTGCCGTCGAGGGCTTCACACATGTCGAGTGCTACTGCCCGCGATGTCGCATGATCAGGCTAAGGCCGATTAGTTGGCTCCCGCGCATTTCGCTAGGACTGACCATCGCGCAACTATCGGAACGACTGCGTTGCGCTGAGTGCGGCGGGCCAGTTCAATCGGTAAAGCCGTGGCGATTGGAAGACGTCTTAGGCAAGCCGCTGGGGCGGAGGGGCTGAAAGCGGATTTAGGATATGTCATATTCGTGGGGCGAGAGGCGGGATATGGTTACAACACTGTGGGTGCGAAGTGCTCTGATCGCAACGCTCATCGCCTTGGGCTTCGCGCTTACGTCGGCGCTTGCCGCGGTCCCGCTGCAAGGCCAGTGGCGCGGCTCTGGCGTTGTCACTCATGGCCAGGCCAAGCACGGGGTGCGCTGCCGGGTCAGCTTCTATAAACTTTCCGCCACAGCCTTCTCGGTGTCGTCGCAATGCTCTGCCGAGATCGGCCGCTACGATGTGAAGGGGCGCGTCGTTGCATCGGGGAGCAATCGCTACGCGGGTCCGGTGCAAGGCGAGGGCGTGATCGGCACGGCCCTGATCATCCAGCACGGCAATCGCCTGTCCGTAACCGTCACTAGTCGGCGAGGCTCGGCCACGCTCAGTCTGTCCAGACTTTGACCATCGCCAGGCCTTCACGCCGGGCTGCGTTGCGCGGAGTGCGGCGTTCTCGGTCAAACCGTGGCGACTGGAAGACTTGCTTGGCAAGCCGCTGGGGCGGCGCGAGTAACCTAATCAATATCTGTTGCGGTTTGTGTTCTTGCTGCCCCGTGGCGGCGGCGGCGTTCCAGCCGTCCAGTCGGCTATGCAATTGGCAACATAGGCTTCCCTTTCCCTGGCACTGAGCGCTGGAAGAACTCGACTGCCAGCGCGCCAACAGGCGGTCTCAACCCATTGGGGGGCGGAAAATGCCGGGGTGGCGAAAACCAGAGCCAGACAGATTATCGGAATGACCTTCATGGGGGTTGCCCTCCTCGTAACTCTCGAAGGCGCGGGACAGCCTAGCTTAGCAGGTTTTCCGGCTGCTATCCTGTCGCAGGCCATTGCGGGGGGAAGCTCTCAGAGGGAGTTTCCGCAATGCCTCGCCGCTTCCGCCGCCCTGGACTGCCGAGGGCATCCCCGGCGGCTATGTCGTGAAGGATGCTTCCGGCAGATATGCAGATATAATGGCACTCCCATTTGAAGCTGGAGGCTAGAACCATGCCAGCCGTCCCAACTCCCCATCGCAGAAAAGAAGTAGGAGTTAGTGACGAAATTGATGTCCGCATTGACCGCACATCTGCCGAAAGACAAAGAAACCGATACGCAGGCAGGGGCGTAGCGTTGATCATTTTGATCAATGCTATTGCTGCCATTGCACTTCTCGTCGGCCTCGCGCACGGATCGGCTTCGGGTCAAGGCCTCAAGGGCTTTGCCGATGCAATGATGGTCTTCGGAGTAGGCGCTGCGGCAGGGTTGGCCAGTGTCTTCTTTGCCTATCTCCGGCGTCTCTTTCGGATGGAGCGGCCCTTGCAAGACACGACGCCATTGCGCTGGCTCGCTATAGTGGCGGCGATAGCGGGGACCGTTTGCTTCCTTGCGGGACTAAGTATGGCGCGCAACGCGGTGTTAGACAAACCCGCCGGTCCACCAACTGCTGTCAGTCCTGATACGATCCCTCCGTGATCCTCTAGCGAAGGTTCAGCCTGGCGTGCGACGGGGCAATCGCTCGCCTACGACGGCCGCGAAACGCGCGCCATTGCCGACACCGCGCACGTTCTGACGATGGACGAGGCGCGGCGCATTGCGAGCAACATTGCCAAGCTGCCAGAACTGCTGCGCAAGCCATGAGCGCGTGCTCGCTTCGGCGGGCGCGTTTGCCTCGCAAAAGAATTAGGCCCCGCGCTGGTAAGAGCGCAGGGCCTATTTGCAGTCTGCGGCGGCTCGATTCACATCCCCCGATTAGAAGAGCCTTTCCGCTCTCTAAGAGTAGCGGTTTAAGGGCGATGAGGCTGTAGCCTAGGGGGCACACCTAAGAGAAAACGGCTGCAATATTTCCCTGTGGGCTGTAGAACGCGCGGGCTTTGGCTAACAGCGAATCAGATAGGATCGGAAGCTCGACACCAACGACACCCATCAGATGTCGTCTCCAATCTGGACCTATAGCCCCGCCCGCTCGCGGGGCCTTTTATTTACTGACGCTCCTTTTTTGCGACATCATACTCAGCCTGAATCTCCGCCTGATGCAGCCATGCCGATGTGAGTTCTCACCGAGCGTGGTTAGGCTCGGCGCTGTACCTTCTTGTAAGAAGCTGGTGCTTCATGGAACATCAGATAATCGCTCCCGTTATCCTTATAGCCAGTCGAGGCTAGTCCCCCCGCGCTGGTTAGGCCCGGTGCAGCCTCCGGCCCATCAGCGTGGGCTGATGCTGGCGCGCCGGGCCGCTATTTGGGGGAACACCCACTTTCATCGGGCGTTTTCTTACCGGAGTCTCATCCTCGGCAGCCGTGGGCGCATATGCAAATCCTCATCGGCACATTGGCAATAATCGTGGGCCTTGTCGCGTTTGGGTTTAGCGCGGACCATGCGCAGGCGGGCTTTTGCCAATACCAATACAAACACTGCGTCGCACGCTGCGCCTCGAAGGTGATTAAGATTAAACGGCGGTGCTTTCCGGCTTGCCGAATGCAATTGCATCACTGCAAGACTCCCGACCCGCACCTCGGAGAGCTGACAGGTACACGCTGACAGCTTTACGGCCGCTTCATGCCGCCTCCGCTTTGCTGGTATCTGCGGGAGGGTTGTTCACCACAAGCTTGAGCAGAGGTTGCCGGCGGAGGTTACGCTTGCGGTAGCGCTTGTTCGAGGCAACCAACGGCTTGAACGCTTCGCGCTTGATCGTGTCCGTGTAGCCTGCGCAATGCAGCACCACGAACTTCTCGACCTTCTTCTTGCGCTTCACCCTGCGGAATTGGACAGTGACGAGGCGACTGCCGCATCCAATCAGCGGCGCCTCCATCTCAAGCACGAGACGTACAGGGAAGCCCTTGATGGGGGTAGTCGGCTTCCTCCTTGCGTGGGGTGGTGGTGTAGCTGCATCGCGTACCCCCTTCACAGAGAGCCGCCAGTGCCTCGCATCGGCGGTCTTGGTTCCAGTCCCAGGCCAGAGACGCCACAGCTCGTCATCGATCAGGAGAGCAATCGGACCCTCCATCTCAAGACGGCTTAAGCGGTCAACCCAAGCATTCTCGAAACCCGTTTTTGCGGCCTTTGTATTCAAGGGGTTAGGGCCCGATAAACCCCAACTCTGGCCCATCCCCCGTTTCCGGCATTCAGGGCAGTATTTCTGGCGTTTGCCGGAACCGCTCAAGGTGACGGAGCGCCGCATGAAAGGCACTTCTTCTGCATTCAATTCTCCAATGAAAAAAGGCCCCGAAAGGGGGCCGTGTCTTCCCATAGGCTTCCCAGCCTGGGCTGATACTAGGTAAATGGCTGGAAAGAGCCTTATTCCACGGCTAGGCCCCGTGATGACATATCACAGGTGAGACCCTCGGAAACTCAATCGGACCGTGGAAGTCCCGTAGGACCGGCTTCTTCGCATCAGCGCCAAAGAGGTTTGCAGTCGGAGCGGAAGGGGGGAGGGTCAACGTGGGTCTCTCTGGTGCGGCGACGTACCACGTCTAACCGTGATGAGCCTACTCTCATCGATCCCCTCTAGCTTATCCGTCTCCCTACAATAGACAGGCCCCTCATGCTGAGTGAGCAGTTCATTGGCGAGACGCTCTAGCTTATCCAGTCGCTTGGAGATGTTACTAGCCATTGACCGCCTTGAGGGTGGCTACTCTGCCTTGGCTTAGTTTCTCGACCAAAGCCTCAAGTTCTTCGATGCGTCTCTCTGCGTTCTCGTACTCGATCAAGGTTCTCTGATTGACGAACATGCCTGAGAGTCTGGTGGCTAACTGAGGGTCGATCAATTCACGCATGAGCTTCTTGAGAATCTTCCCATGCTCGTAGGCGATACCTCCTGCGGTGTCTAACCTACCTATGCGGATGCGTTTCTGTTTCATTGGTTTGTCCGTTCCTTATGTTTGTGTAGTGGCCATTGCGGAGCCAGTTGTAGGGCGCGTCTGTCTTTGGACGGCCCCAAGTTCCCCATAATCGAACGCTAGACTCACGGACAGCCAGCTCCTCGGGAAGCGCTCCAGCCAACTCCCAGAGTTGATGCTGGCTAGGCCCGGTACTCTCGCCCAGCCCTGAACAGGTTTGAGGGTGCCGGGCCACTGTTGCGCGCTTGTCTTACGGCATCGGGCTCTCGTGCTACGCTTTCCGCCCCCTTTTGAGTGTCACGCGGTAGCCGCCCATTCGCGCTAAACTACTCGCGGCCGAACAGCGGGGTTCGCACCCGTTCCCTGCTGGGCCGCCAGGCCCAGTGCCGTCGCTGCTCCTTGTGTATGGCGTAGCAGCGGTGCTGGGTCCTTGTTTTGGGAAACAAATGATTTCGAGCGGCGTTTAACAGTTAGCTGGTTGCAGCCCGCGTAAAAGGAGTGAGCGGAATGAAACGCCTACCTAGACGATTAGCCCAAACTGTCGCGGCTGCGGCCATCGCCGTGTTTTGGTGCATCAGCGCCGTAGGAACGACCATCGGCACGGCCGTCGGCGTGACCACTCTCGCCACTG
Source organism: uncultured Alphaproteobacteria bacterium (assembly GCA_963818165.1). Classification (GTDB taxonomy): domain Bacteria; phylum Pseudomonadota; class Alphaproteobacteria; order Rhizobiales; family Methyloligellaceae; genus Methyloceanibacter. The sequence continues at coordinate 1,026 of CAWFRD010000013.1, read as the reverse complement.
CAATCAACGCTGCAACAAGCACTCCGGCTGAAGCCAGACGGCGTTGGCGTGGTCGGCGTTGGCGCAGAGGCGGTTACGGTCGGGGTTACGGTCGGGGTTACTACGGCGGCTATCCCTACTACGGCTACGGCTACCCGTACCGTCGTCGGGGCTGGGGTGGTATCGGGATCCGAATCTGGTAAGCGCCATACTTCTTCTCAGAGATGCGCTTGAGGCATCCGGTGCAGAACCTCAAATTCCCCTCCGCATAACAGCGGGAGTACAGGCCCTCGTTCCGTAGCAACTGCGGTTTCTTCTAAGTTGGAGTTTGTGTCGGAGGTCATCGTCGTCGCCTCCATTTCGGCAATGCCACGGGGGGGCATGACATTGGCTATGCTCTCTCGATGAGGGGGGGTGTGGCGGAGAAGGTCATGTTCATCTCCACTGCCAAAGCCTCGAGCAGGCAGACTCGTGCCTTGTTGAAATTCCAAGTTTGGTTAGCCCGTTGTTAGCCTGAGTTTTTGCAGACCGCAGAATACAGCCAAGTATCCCGGATTATCCGGGTAAGCTCCTCCTCAGTCAGTAGCTCAAGTGGCCGATTGTCCGGTTCCGTCTCAAGTCGCTTCGGCAGGGCCGAAGCTATCACCCGTAGGTATTCGTGCGGGCAACTCTCCCGAACCTTAGCGATTACGTCTTGTCCGTGAGCGTTGAAGTCATCGGCCAAAGCATTTAGGAAGCTCTCGCTTAGCTTGTTTCGGGCACCCTTTGGTCGTCCAGCAGGATTGCCGCTCTGGCCTGGTTTGAAACGCGTGTCGTGTTTCTGGCCTGTACTATCAGGCCGAATTTCAGCAGTTGGTATCATCCCGTCGCCCCCTTTCGATGCTTTTAGGCCGCTGGATTGCTGGTTCGAATCCGGCCCGGGAAGCCGCTTCTTTTTTTGGGTGCTGATTTGTCATGTCTCTCTCTCCCGTTTGGCTAACGATTTGACCCGTTAGCCACTGAATGTTCCGGCTTTAATGGATGTACTGGTTCGCGGCGATTTCTGCG
>CAWFRD010000012.1:0-81466 GCA_963818165.1 uncultured Alphaproteobacteria bacterium | reverse complement strand
AAGTGACGCTGGAAGGCTTCGACCGTCTTCTCGAGCCCCGTGCCGTAGGTGGACGTCACTTCGACGCCGTACCCGTAATCGAACAATGCGCGCTGCAGCGTGGCGACGTTCTCGCCTTCGTCTCCTGGGCCGAGACCCGCATCGCCATGAAGCGGCGCCGGCGGCACCCAGAGTCCGATGCCGGCGCGCGCGAGCCGCGCCCAATCGAATTTCTCACCGGGATCGCGCTTCCGCCCGGGCGCCACGTCGGAATGCGCGAGCACCCGCTGCGGCGGAATGGCGTGACGGCTCAAGATGTCGAGGCATAGCGCCTCGACCGCTTGCATCTCGGCCTCGGAGAAATCGGGATAGTCGAAATCATGCCCGGGATTGTGGATCTCGATGCCGATCGAGCAGGAATTGATGTCGGTCTCGCCGGCCCAGAGGCTCTGCCCGGCGTGCCAGGCGCGCTCGGACTCGTTGACGAGCTGAGCGATCCGCCCGTCCTCATCGATGAAGTAATGGCACGACACGCCCGATTCCTGGCACGTCAGCCAGTCGAGCGCCGCCTCCGCGGACTCCATCCCGGTGTAATGCAGGAGCAGCATGTCGGGCTTGATCCCGTTCTGCCGCGCTTCGCGATTGGCGCGGGGCACCACAGCGTGGCGAGCGGACTGTCGGGGGCGGCGGTCATCTGATCTCAATCGCTCTCGTCATGACCGGCCGAACGGCCGGTCACGCAACGTCTGAAGCATTGAGGTTCAGAATGCAAATGCGCGGATGGCCGGGACAAACCCGGGCAGGACGGCCATCGAGCAACGTCAAACTACATGCCACGCTCTTTGGCGATCTGGTCGTAAGCCTCGTTGATGGTCGCAGCCTTTTCGGTCGCGAGCACAACGAACTCCTTGGGCACCCCGCGCGCGATCAGCTTGTCGGGATGGTTCTCGGCAACAAGCCGCCGGTAGTGGCTCTTGAGCTCCTCGTTGGTGATCGACGGCTTGATCCCCAGAACGTCATAGGGATTGCGCTTGCCGGCGGCGACATGGCGCGCCTTGACATAGGCGAACTCGGTCTCGGTCATGCCGAAACGTTTGGACACGCCTGCGAGGAACTGTTCCTCGCGCGGATGCAACGCATCGTCGGCCTTGGCGATGTGGAACAGGCCTTCGAGCACGTCCTCGAGCACCTTGCGGTTGCCCTTGAACATGGTGGCGAGCTGCTCCGCGTAAGCCTCGTAGCCGGCCATGTCCTGCTTGGCCAGATTGAAGACGCGGGCAACGTTCTTCATCTCGCCATCGGGCACCTTGAACACTTCCTTGAAGGCGTTGACCTCGTCCATGGTGACGACGCCGTCGGCCTTGGCCATCTTGGCGCCGAGCGCAATCACGCCCACGGTGAAGGCCACCTGGTTTTCGGCGGGCGCGTCTTCTTCCTTGTCGCGATCGATGACGTAATGACCGGCCACCCCGCCGACCAGCGCCCCGATCGGGCCTCCGACCGCGAGCCCCGCGGCCGCACCTGCAAGCTTGCCCCAAATCGACATTACCGGATTCCCTCAAAACGTGTTGCCTGCGAGGAGAATACGAACTTTTGGCCGCGGCCGCATGTGGAGAATTGCGCGAAGGCCCGTGACCCGAGGCGCCGGGGGTCAAGAACCGCGGAAATTGGCCATGATCGAGAGCTTGGGCTCGTCCACTTCGAGGCCGGCCTTGAGCCGACGCTCCACATGCCACGACCGGGCGAAAGTCCAGAGCACGAGCCAAAGGGTGACCCCCCCATTGATCACGCTCCCGAGCCAAAGGAACGTCTCGCCAAGCCCGAGCCGGGCGACCGCCGCGAGGATGGCCGCTTGGAATACGATGCCGAACCCGCCCGCGACGACGATGGCCGCGCAGAACGAGGTGAGGAAGATTGTGAAAACGTTGCCGCCGTGCCGCGGCGTTCCCTTTGGAGCTTCGGTGTCCATAACGGCCGGTTTTAGGGGATTATGAATCACGCAGGCGATCCTCATAGCCGAGGGGGGTAGGCGTTACAAGGGCCTGCCCTTCCGCTCGCGCCATCCCGGAAACCTACTGGAACAGCGAATATCCCTTGCCGCCGGTCGCCGCCGGCATTTGCGTCACGGTGCCCCCAAGCTCGGCCGGATCGAAAACGGGCCGCGAGCAGATGCGGTTGGTGCAGGCAAAGGCCGCCGCGTTGAGACCCATGCCAGGCGCGAGCGCGATCGGGTAGTTGGCATAGAGCCCCATGATGAGAGAGGAGAGCCGAGCGCCGCGGCAAGACAAGTGGCGACGAACACCGCGCCATGGTCCATCCCGGCGCGCTCGAGGATCGCGGGGTTGACGAACATGATGCAGGCCATGGTGAGGAAGGTCGCGATCCCGGCGCGAAGCTCGGTCGCGACGCTCGATCCCGCCCCCGCCAGGCCGAAAAACCGATCGAGCGGCGACCCGCTTCCCGCCGCTTCGCTCGGCGGGACGGTGGCTTTCTCCCCCTCCTTGCGCCCCTTTCACTTTGCCGTCGCCATCGCAAGCTATCTTTCCTCTTGCCAGATTCCGCAATTACGGAATGGTTACGCGGCCCTGGCAATGGGGACCTTGCGATTCTCCACATCCGCCGGGCGCTTCTAGGGGTTTCGCAAATGACCGCCGGCCGATTCCTGCTCGTTCTGCTCACGCTGTGGGGCCTTGCGATGATCGTGCCCGACGTGGTCAGGATCGCGCGGCCGCTCGCCTCGATCGGTCTTTTCGCCGACGGCGACGGTCTGATCGCCGACGTGACCGAGCCTTTCCCCAACGAAGCGGCTTCGCCCACGTGGCGCGCAGGCGTCAGGGCCGGCGACCGGCTCGATCTTGAAGCCATGCGCTGCAGGCCCGGCAGGCTCGAAGAATGCAGCAGCAGCATCGCCGTGCTTGGCGGCGTCGAATATCTGTTGCCAGGGCGGACGGTCACGCTCGATTTCGCCGCGACGGACGCGGCGCCCCGCGCGGCAGGTGGTCGTGGCGGCGGCACAACCGCCTTCGAACGTTCTCGTCCGGGCCGTGAACTTCCTTTGCCAAATCGCCGGCATCCTCGTCGTGCTCGGCGCGGCGTGGCTCGTCTGGACACGGCCATCGGCTATGAGCTGGGGATTCTTCCTCTACGTGAACTGGTTCAATCCGGGCCAGGTCCATGCCTTCTATGCCTTCCTCGAGCCCAGGCCCGCGCTCTTCCTCGTGCAGGCCGTCGCGATGGTCTTGGCCCAAGCCATCGGTTACGCCGGGTTTCTCCTCTTCGTGCTGCGCGTGCCGAACAACCAGACGGAAGCGAGATGGCGCGGCTTCGAACGCGCTCTGCCGGCTGTGGCCCTCGTCTTCGCGCTCGCTCTGGGCGCCTCCTATGGCAGCCTGTTCGGCTATCCCGTCGAGACGGTCACCCGCGTTTCCATCCTCATGGGCTTCCTCGTCGCCATCACCGCGCTCGCCATCCTTCTCGTCAGGGAGCGAACGCAGACGCCGGAGGACTATCAGCGCGTCCGCTGGGTGATCTGGGGCTGCCTGATCGGGCTGCCTGCATTCCTCGTTGCCGAGCTTGCCTCGACCACCACGATCTTCATCACGAAGTGGGGAAACTTCACGCCGACCGAGGACATCATCGGCCTGCTCTACCTCGTCAACGGCTTGCTGTGTCTCTTCGTGTTCGAGGCGTTGCGCCGGGCGCGGGTCGTGAACGTGATGATCCCCTTGCGCCGCGTTACGATCTTGGGTCTCACTCTGAGCGTCCCGGTCCTTTTCCTGCACCGCGAGGTCGAACGCATCGAGGAATATCTCGACCTGCCGGATTGGGCGTGGATCGCCATGGGAGCGGCCGCCGTCTTTCTGCTGTCGCGCTTGCATGAAGGGGCGGTGCATCTTGCCGATCGCTATTTCAACCGGGCGGTTGAAGACGCCGAGAAAAAGCTCAAGCAAGCCCTCCATGAGACCAAGAAAGCCATAGAGATCGACAGGCTGCTCGCCGACGAGACCTTCAAGGCGCTCAAGCTCGCTTCGGCGGCCGCCTTCCGCCGCGAAGGGCCGGTGTTCAGGCGCGACGGCAATGGCAAGGGCTGGGACCGGGGCGAGGCCATGACCATCAACCCCGATGCGCCGATGCTCGAGCCGGTCATGAAAGGCAAGCCGTTCGCCCTTCCCGATGTTGACGGGGACGGGATCGCTCTCCCGGCAGGTCTTGCCCGCCCGGTCCTTGCCGTGCCCGTAATTAATCCCGCGCGCTGTTTCGCCGTCTCGTTTTACGGGCTGCATGAGTTCGGGCACTGACCTCGACGCGAGCGAGCGCGCGATGCTGGCACGACTAGCCGCGGAAGCCGCGGCGATGTATGCGGAGCTCGAGAACGGCACGCTCCGCGACAAGGTCGCGCGCCTCGAACGGGAGCTGCGCGACGGCAAAGACCCCGGACCGTTAGGCAAGAGGTAGTCATGGCGGTTTACGAGCTTGACGGGATACGGCCCGAATTTCCGGCAGACGGGCTCTACTGGGTCGCGGAGACCGCGTCAGTGATCGGCCGGGTCAGGCTCCATTCCGATGTGAGCATCTGGTACGGCGCGGTGCTGCGCGGCGACAATGAGTGGATCGAGATCGGCGCGCGCTCGCAAGTGCAAGACAATGCGACGCTGCACACCGATCCGGGGTTCCCGCTCTCCGTCGGCGAAGATTGCGTCATCGGCCACAATGTCATTCTGCATGGCTGCGCGATCGGCAATGCGAGCATGATCGGCATGGGGGCGATCGTTCTGAATGGCGCGAAGATCGGAGCGAATTGTCTGGTCGGCGCAGGCGCGCTCGTGCTCGCGGGCAAGGAATTTCCCCACAATAGCGTGATCCTCGGAGCGCCCGCGAAGACGTCGCGCGAAAGCGACGAGGCGGCGCGGGCGGAGATCGCTCGGGCCGCAGGGGTGTATGTCAAGCGCTGGAGGGCTTACGCGAAAGGGCTCAAGCGCATCGCATGAGCGGCGGGGTGTGGCAGTTCTTCATCGACCGCGGCGGCACGTTCACCGACCTCGTGGCGCGGGCGCCCGACGGCAGCCTGCTGACACGCAAGCTGCTGTCGGAAAATCCTGAAGCCTATCGGGACGCAGCCCTTGCCGGCATCGCCGATTTGATCGGTGTCCCGCGCAACAGCAAGCTGCCCGCGCAAGCGATCGGAAGCATCAGGATGGGGACGACGGTCGCCACCAACGCGTTGCTCGAGCGGAAAGGCGATCCCCTCCTCTTCATCGTGAGCCAAGGCTTCCGTGACGCGCTCGAGATCGGCTACCAGGCGCGGCCCAAAATCTTCGCGCGGCGGATCGAAAAACCCTCGATGCTCTATTCGCGCGTCGTCGAGGTGCCCGAGCGCGTGCGCGCCGATGGCGGCGTCGAGACCCCGCTCGATCGCGCGGCGACGAGGGCGGCGCTCCGCGCGGCGCGGGCCCAAGGCATCTCCGCGGTTGCGATCGTCTTTATGCATTCTTACGCCTTCCCGGCGCATGAGCGCGAGGCGGCGAAGCTCGCGCGCGATGAAGGGTTCACTTATATCGCCGCCAGCCACGAGGTGAGCCCGCTCGTGAAATTCGTCGGGCGCGGCGATACCGCCGTGATCGATGCCTATCTCTCGCCGCTGCTCCGGCGTTACGTCGATGGCGTCGCATCCGCCGTGAAAGCCCCCGGCCCGCAGGGGAAGGCGGGAAGTCCGCGACTGCTGTTCATGCAATCCTCAGGTGGACTGACTTCGGCGGGACTGTTCAGAGGCAAGGACGCGATCCTGTCGGGGCCTGCGGGGGGCGTGGTGGGAGCGGTCGAGACCGCGCGGGCAGCGGGCTTCGCCAAGGTGATCGGCTTCGACATGGGCGGCACCTCGACCGACGTCTCCCACCATGACGGCGCTTATGAGCGGAGCTTCGAGAGCCAGGTGGCCGGCGTCCGCGTGCGGGCGCCGATGATGCTGATCCATACCGTCGCGGCCGGAGGAGGCTCGATCCTTCATTACGGCGAAGCCCGCTTCCGTGTCGGGCCCGAGTCGGCGGGCGCCAATCCAGGCCCCCTCTGCTACCGACGCCAGGGCCCTCTCACCGTCACCGACGCCAATGTGATGACGGGAAAGCTCGTCCCTGACTTCTTCCCGTGCATTTTCGGTCCGGATCAAGACCTGCCGCTCGACGCCGATGCCGTGCGTAAAGCGTTCAAGTCGCTTGCCCGCAAGCTCGGACAGGAGCGCGCGCCGGAAGAGATCGCCGACGGCTTCATCAGGATCGCAGTCGAAAACATGGCGAACGCGATCAAGACCATCTCCGTCCAGCGCGGCTACGACGTGACCGAGTATGTGCTGAACTCGTTCGGCGGCGCGGGCGGCCAGCATGCCTGCCTCGTGGCTGACGCGCTCGGCATCGCATCCGTACTCATTCATCCGCTTTCCGGCGTGTTGTCGGCCTTCGGCATGGGGCTTGCCGCTCTCAGCGCGACGCGCACGCGGACCGTGCTCGCGCGGTTCGACGATGACGGTCTCGCCGATCTCGCCGCGATCCGCGCGCCGCTCGAGGCGGAGGTGCGGGCCGAACTCTTGCGCCAGGGCGTCGATGGGGGCGACATCGCCGTCGGCGCGACCGCGCATCTCCGTTATGCCGGAACCGACAGCGCGCTTCCCATTCCTCTGGCGAGCTTGCGCGGAATGCGCGCTTTGTTCGAGATCGCGCACCAGAAGCGGTTCGGCTTCATCAGTCCGGAAAAGGAGATCGAGATCGAGGCGGTCGAGGTCGAGGCGAAAGGCGGCGGCACGCCGCTCGCAGCGCCCGATCGCGCGGAAGAGAATGCGGCGCCCGCCATCCCTCACGTGGAAGCGCGCATCTTCACCGCAGGGAGCTGGCACGAGGCCCCGGTGTTCTTGCGTGGCGCGCTCGCCCCGGGGCAATCCATCCCGGGGCCGGCTCTCATCATCGAAGACCATCAGACCGTCGTGGTCGAGCCCGGATGGAACGCGCAAGTTACGGGGCGCAACGACCTCCTGCTCACGCGCATCGCCAAGAAGGCCGAAGCGCGGGTCGGCAGACGCGCCGATCCCGTGATGGTCGAGGTGTTCAACAATCTCTTCGTCTCGATCGCCGAGCAGATGGGCTATGCGCTGCAAAACACCGCGCGCTCGGTCAACATCAAGGAGCGGCTCGACTTCTCGTGCGCCATCTTCGATGCCAAAGGCAATCTTGTCGCCAATGCGCCGCATATCCCCGTGCATCTCGGCTCGATGGACCGGAGCGTCGCAACGGTGCTGGGCGAATTGGGCGACGAGCTGAAGCCCGGCTACGTCTATATGCTGAACGCGCCCTATAACGGCGGCACGCATCTCCCCGACATCACCGTGGTTACGCCGGTCTTCGGCGAGAACAGCCCCGACCTTCTCTTCCTCGTCGCCGCGCGCGGGCATCATGCCGATATCGGGGGGATCGCGCCGGGATCGATGAGCCCGAAGGCGACCAGCATCGAGGAGGAAGGCGTCTATATCGATCCGTTCAAGCTCGTCGCCAGGGGACGCTTCCGCGAAAAAGAGGTGTTCGAGCTCCTGACCAAAGCCCGCTACCCTGCGCGGAACCCCGCGCAGAACATCGCCGACCTCAAGGCCCAAGTCGCGGCCAATGAAAAAGGCGCCGACGAGCTTCGCGCCATGGTCCGGCATTACGGGCTCCCCGTCGTGCGCGCCTATATGGGCCACGTGCAGGACAACGCGGCCGAAGCCGTGGCCGGGGTCATCGCCAAGCTGAAAAATTCACGCTTCGAGGTCGAGACCGATCAGGGAAGCGTCATCAAGGTCGCGATCAAGATTGATCGCAAAGCGCGGAAAGCGATCGTCGACTTCACCGGCACGAGCGGGCAGACCACGGACGCGTTCAACGCACCCGAGCCGATCACGCGGGCTTGCGTCCTCTATGTGTTCCGCACGCTCGTCGATGAGGACATTCCGATGAACGCAGGCTGCCTCAAGCCCATCAAGATCGTCGTGCCGAAGGGCTCGATGCTGAAGCCGCGTTACCCTGCGCCGGTCGCTGCCGGCAATGTCGAGACGAGCCAGACGATCGTGAACTGTCTCTATGGCGCGCTTCAGTGCTTGAGCTCCGCGCAAGGCACGATGAACAATCTCACCTTCGGCAATGAGAGCTACCAATATTACGAGACGATCTGCTCGGGTGCGCCGGCAGGCCCCGGCTTCGACGGCGCTTCCGCCGTGCAGACGCATATGACCAATTCGCGCCTCACCGACCCCGAGGTGCTGGAGCTGCGCTATCCCGTGCTGGTCGAGCGCTTCGAGGTCGTGCGCGGTTCCGGCGGCAAGGGGGAATGGCGCGCGGGCGACGGGACGCTTCGCGTCATTCGCTTCCTGGAGCGCATGGACTGCGCCATCCTTTCGGGTTTCCGCAAGTCGCGGCCCTTCGGCCTCGTCGGCGGCGAGGCGGGACAGGCCGGCGAGAACTGGGTCAGGCGAAAGGAGGGAAGGCTCGAGCGGCTCAAGGGCTCGGACCAGACCGTGCTCGAGCCCGGCGAGGCTGTCATCATCAAGACGCCGACCGGCGGCGGCTTCGGCGATCCGCGCAAATGGCAAGGGCGCGGGGACATCTGACCCCACGCCCTCATCTCGTTGCCTCTTTGCTCAACGCTCGTTCGTCAGGAGCGCATTCTGTTCGACGTTACGACGCCGAAGGAGCCGCGCCGCGGCGCTCGGCCATGAACTGGTCGAACTCGGCCTTGTCCTTGGCGTGACGCAGCCGCTGCAAGAAGGCCTGAAACTCGTTCGCCTCCTCCTCAAGCCGCCGCAAGGTCTCCTCGCGATACTCGTCGAAGGCGCGATTGCCGGTCGAACGGAAGGCCGTCATGCCTCCGCCGAGGCGCCGCGCCTCATCGGCAAAATACTGCCGCCATGCCACTCGATTTCCACAGCCCATGCGTCCGCTCCAGATCAGATAAGCCAAAATGCCAAGGCCAATGGGCCACCAGAGAAGGAAGCCGCCAATCATGGCTGTGATCCATGCCGGCTTCCCGTATTCGTCCAAGGTCGCAACCAGCTGCATTGCAGGTTCCTTTGCGGTGTGAATGTTATTCACATTCACATAAATGCCCCTCCCCTGTCCAGACGTCAAGGGCGCACACAAAATGTGATCGAAGGAGCTTGGGGATCGTAGGGACCGGGGCCCTTGCAGCCCCAAAAACGGCAAGAATATCCTAATTTTCTGGGGCTAGGGTGCATACTCGCGCGTATGGGGGTTGGGCTTTTGCGGTTCAATCAGGGGGACGTTTACCAGCGTGGGCTCGCGGCACTCGCCGTGGCGTCGCTCCTTGTGGCGGCGGGCGCCGGAGAGGGCGATGCAAGGTCACGCCTGCGCGACGCCAAACCCCATACAGGGGTCGCCGCCGCCCACACCATGCCCGTCCAGGGCATCGACGTCTCCTATTGGCAGGGCGATATCGATTGGGAAGCGGCGCGCGCGGCCGGCATCGACTTCGTCTTCATCAAGGCGACCGAGGGCGGCGATCATGTCGATCCGAAGTTCCGTGACAACTGGTATGGCGCGAAGCGCGCCGGCGTCGCGCGCGGCGCCTATCACTTCATCTACTGGTGCCGGCCTGCGCACGAGCAGGCGCTGTGGTTCATGCTGAACGTGCCACCCGATCCCGATGCGCTGCCGCCGGTCCTCGACCTCGAGTGGAACAGCCATTCCAAGACCTGCCCGAAGAAGGTGCCGCGCGAGGAGGCGTTGAAAACGATCCGCACCATGCTCGCGGCGCTCGAGACTCATTCCGGAAAGCGGCCGATCATCTACACCGACCCCAAATTTCACCGCGAGGTACTCGAGGGTGAGTTTCCCAACTATCATTTCTGGCTGCGCTCCGTCGCCGCGGAACCCGGCGAAGTCTATCGGGATCGCTCGTGGGCGTTCTGGCAGTTCACCACCACCGGCACCGTGCCGGGCGTCGCCGGCAAGGTCGATCGCAACAGCTTCAACGGCACGGACGCCGATTGGGAGCGCGTGCTGAACTGGCTCCAGGCTGGACGCTGACGATAAAGCTCGAGGTCACTGCGCGGGCTTTGCATCGGTGATGATGCCGAGGCCTTTCAGGTAAATCAGCATCGCGCTTTCGAGAATCTCTTCGGACTTCATCGGGACTTTCCGCGCCTGGAGATCGCCTTGGGCGAAGAGCGTGGCGATGCCGTGGGAGATGGCCCAGATATGCAAGGCCATGAGCCTGACCGGCGGTCGCTCGCTCTCGGGCAATTGCCGGCATAGAGCGGCCGCTGCCTTTTGCAGAACGTCGAAGGCGCGCTCGGCGGCCGGGATCTGTTCGTGCGCAGCTTCCGACAGCCCCGTCTCGAACATCACCGTGTAGCTCGCCGGCTCGTCGCGGGCAAAGGCGAGATAGGCGCGGCCGAGCTGCTCGAAGGCCGAGAGCGGCGTCGGGATACCGTTGTTCCAGGCCATGTCGAGGCGGGCGGCGAAGCGCTCGAAGCCCGTGCGCGCCACCTCGGCGAGAAGCGCATCGCGATCGCGGAAATGGCGGTAGGGCGCGGCGGGGCTCACGCCGGCAAGCCGCGCCGCCTCGGTCAGGCTGAAGCCCGCGGGTCCGTATTGCTCGATCAGCTTGCGCGCCGCCTCGAGCAACACCTCTCTCAGGTTGCCGTGGTGATAGGAATGCGGGCGCCGCCAGCGGTCCGAGGGACTCATGTAAACGGCTTTTACATGAAACCCCTGGCGGCTGCCAGCTTCTGCGTTCTAACGCGTTGCCGGTTGCGCCGTAGTCGCTGGCGCAGGATCCGCGGCACTCGTGGCGGCGATCTGCCTGAGGTCGGCAATCCCGAGCCAGCCAAGCAAGAGCGCGGCCGGCGAGCCGACGACCGCAAGAATTGATAAGAAGCGCTAGCGCGCCAATGAAAAAACGCATCGAAATCCTCCGGGCCGCCTCCGGCCTATTGCCTTTTGCCCGCGTCTGCCGTGGTTGGGGTCGTGAGCCTCATGGCCGGAAAGCTGTAAGGCTGCTTGACCGCGCAGGCGGCGACGAGGAGAGAGCCGATAGGATCGAGAACGCGGCGATCGCGCCGATCAACGCGCCTCGAACGGTCGGCGAGTGCTGGTCCATTGTGCGCCTCCATTTTTGCGGAGGAGCGTCGCAAGGGACTCGCAAAGAAAGTGACCTTATCGGGCGCGGAAATTCGCGAATTCAGTAAATGAATTGCTGACGCGGGCCTTGAGGTGAACACAACAAAGGGCGGTCAGCCTTTGCTGCGACGGGGATCATGGCCGTAGCTGTTGCGGGCCCGAATCTCTCCGCTCTTGGCATGCAGAACCGCCTCGGCGCGCTCCTTGCGCGCAATCGACTTCGCCCTCTCCCAGGCCTCGCTCTGGGTCTTGAAGATGGCGAGGGGCTTTGCCGCCCCCTCGGCCTCGACCGCCCAACCCCCGCCGCGGCTGACCACATGCTGGTTTCTGCCCATGGCCCATCCCAAGAGCGGTTGCCTTGGGGGCAACTATAGTTGAGTCCCGCCACCCCTTGAAGCAGAGCCAATTGTCTTCCGCTGTGCTAAATCGGCTGACTGAATTCCACGCGACCCCTCGCTTGAGCGCATATGGAAGCAAGCCCCAACCCCAAACACCCGCCCACGATCGGCTGGCGCGAGTGGGCAGGACTGCCAGACCTCGGCATCAGTGCGATCAAGGCCAAGGTCGATACCGGAGCGCGGACGAGCGCCATCCATGCCTACAAGATCGTGCCCTTCCGCCGAGCCGGCGCGCTGTGGATCCGGTTCGAGCTCCACCCGCTGCAACGGAGCGATGCGATGAAGGTCGCTTGCGAGGCGCGGACGATCGACGAGCGCACGGTGCGGAACTCAGGCGGCGGCTTGGAGCACCGCTACATCATCAGGACAAGCCTCCAACTCGGGGACATGTCTTGGCCGATCGAGCTCGCTCTCGCCAATCGCGATCAGATGGGCTTCCGCATGCTGCTCGGCCGCACGGCGCTGGAGGACCGCGTCCTGATCGAGCCCGGCCGCTCCTATCTGTTGGGCACAAGGCGCGCGCGAGCGCGCCAAGGCCGCAAGCTCACGTCTTTAAGAGCAGGAAAGTTGCTGCGATAGACTACCCTTCGACTCTCGCCACGAGACCTTCATGAAGATCGCGTTGCTCGCGCGCAATCCGCAACTTTACAGCCATCGCCGCATTTGCGAAGCGGCGCGGGCGCGCGGACACGAGATCGAGGTCATCAACACTCTCAGGGTTTCCATCAATATCACCTCGCGCCGCCCCACGCTCTTCTACCGCAAACGGCGGCTTGACGATTTCGATGCCGTGATCCCCCGTATCGGCGCCTCGGTGACCTTCTACGGACTTGCGGTCTTGCGCCAATTCGAGGTGATGGGCGTTTATCCGCTGAATGAGTCTGTCGCCATCGGCCGTTCGCGCGACAAGCTTCGCTGCCTTCAGCTCCTGGCCCGGCGCGGGATCGGACTTCCCGTGACAGCCTTCACCCACGACCCGAGACAGGCCGAGGACATCATCGATCTGGTCGGCGGTCCGCCTGTGGTGATCAAGCTGCTCGAGGGGACGCAAGGCATCGGCGTCGTGCTCGGGGAAACGGTGAAGTCTGCGAAGTCGGTTATTGAGGCGTTCCAGGGCGTGAACGTCAACATCATGGTGCAGCAATTCATCAAGGAGGCCGACGCCGCCGACATCCGCGCGCTCGTGATCGGGGAGAAGGTGGTAGCGGCGATGAAGCGCTTGGGCGGGCCCGGCGAGTTTCGTTCCAACCTGCATCGCGGCGGCTCGGGCGAAAGGGTGCGCATCACGCCACAGGAACGGAGTGCGGCGGTCGGCGCCGCGCGCACGCTCGGCCTCAACGTTTGCGGCGTCGATATGCTCCGCTCGAAAGCGGGGCCGCTCGTAATCGAGGTGAATTCGTCGCCGGGCATCGAGGGACTGGAAAAGGCGACCGGAATCGACGTGGCCGGCTTGATGGTCGATTTCCTGGAGCACAACGCTGCCCCCGGGCAGACCCGCACCAAGGGCAAAGGCTAGCCGCCCCTGCCCGAGCCTCGCCGCAGCCCCGGCGGATGCGGCACAAAACCCCCCTATGCTTCCCCGTTTCTTAGGCTAAAGTCGGCACTCCTTGCGGGAGCGTTGAGCAATGGCTATGGGGTTTACGGGCAGCCGGATTGCCTTGCGTGACAGTTTTGTATTAGCGTTATTCTTCCTCTGGGCGAGCAGCCCCTCTGCCGCGGAGGAGAACCGCAAGCCCGAGCCCTGCACCGAAGACGCCATGATCGTGTTCGATGCGTCGGGTTCGATGTCAGGCAACCAGACCCTCGGCATCCCGAATTCCCGGGCCCGGATCGACGAAGTGCGAGCCGCGCTCGCACGCGTCTTGCCGACAGCCACCAAGCACCGCCGCGTCGGCCTCATCACCTACGGGCCGGGGCCTTACAACCAGTGCAACGTCAAGCTCGACCTCAAGCCGACGGCGGATGCCTTCAAGCAGATCATGCGGGCGGTCAACGGTCTGGTTCCGGCCGGGAAGACGCCGCTGACCTCAGCGGTCGAAAAGGCAGCGGAGGTGCTGAACTACCGCAGCAAGCCCGGCGTGATCGTCCTCGTAACAGACGGCGAGGAAACGTGCGGCGGGGCGCCTTGCGAACTGGCCAAGCAGCTTCGGCTTGCAGCCGACCAGCTAACAGTTCACGTTATCGCCTTCCGCTACGAACACTTCTCCTGGACGGGTGGCAACGCCGTGGTCGACCTTATGTGCCTCGCCAACGAGAATCGCGGGATCTACGCGCGGGCAAATTCCGAAGAGGATCTGGTCGAGGCGTTCGAGAAGACGCTCGACTGCCCGATGATCTCGCAAACGGGCACCGTCTCGATCACAAGGTGAGCGGAAGCCGGAAACTCTACTGGGCGGTCTTGGCGCCCGAAGCCACGCCATCGACGAAGATGACGCCGTCCTCGATCACAGCTTCCTCACCGCCTTCCATCTCGTAGAGCTCGCCATTCTCAAGCTCGATCGTGCACGGCTTGCATTGAGGTTCGGCCGCCTTGCCGGGCTCTATCGTCAGCTCTTTGCTGTCGCTGCCCGCTTTCACCGTAATGGTGCGCGGATCCGGGTCGGTATTGGTGACGGTGAGAGCCTGCGCCGGAAGGGCAGAAACAAGACCCAGTAAGCCCAGGCCTAAAACTCTGACACTCCTCATCCAGTTTCCCTCCGATGGGCGGTCAACCCTGGCCGGCGCAGGGCTCTTCCCCCGCAGTTCAAGCTCTGCCGCTGACTATCGGACAAGAGCGCCCGCATTTTGTTGCAGCTGCGGCCAAACTGTGCCCCCGCGCCAGCGTTTCCCTGGCCTGGCCACCCCAGGATTTCCGCCATTTACCACTCTCGCCGTCCCGGTTTGCAACAGTTTCGCTTAAGGGGAATGAACCAATTCCGTAGGCCGGCGTTTAGGGCCTGGGACGTGCCAGAGCATGGCAATTGTGCGGTGCAAAAGGAAAACGTCTTGGCGCTCTCGGGGCAGCCCCTTAGTCTAGGTGACGGCTAGATGGGCACGCCTCCAATCGGAAAGGAGCTTCCGATGGATCTCACAGCAACGTTGACCACCGTTATGGCGATCATCTCGTTTGGCTTTATTGCTGCCGTCATCCTCGGGATGATCTAGCGCACTCACAGCCTCAAACCATTTCGCGCGTTTCGACGCCGGCTCAAGGGCCGGGAACTGGCGACTTGCGTCAGGCCGCGGCTTCGGCGCCGAGCTTCGGATCGTAGTTGAGGATTGGCGAAAGCCAGCGCTCCGCTTCCGCAACGCTCCAGCCCTTGCGTGAGGCATAGTCTTCGACCTGGTCGCGGCCGATCTTGCCCACGCCGAAATAGCGCGCGTCCGGGTGCGAGAAGTAGAGACCCGAGACTGCGGCGGCCGGCCACATGGCATAGGACTCCGTGAGCTTGAGCCCGGTCGCCTTCTCGGCGTCGAGCAGCGTAAACAGCGTGCGCTTTTCGGTATGGTCGGGCTGGGCCGGATAGCCCGGCGCCGGCCTGATGCCGGCATAGGCTTCCGCAATGAGCTCCTCGTTGGTCAGCCTCTCTTCGGGCGCGTAGCCCCAAAGTTCGCGGCGCACCTTTTCGTGCAGCGCCTCGGCGAAAGCCTCGGCCAGGCGGTCGGCGAGCGCCTTGACCATGATCTTGGAATAGTCGTCATTGGCGCGCTCGAAGCGTCGCGCCACGTCCTCCTCGCCGATGCCCGCGGTCAAGGCAAAGCCGCCGACATAGTCGGCGAGCCCCGTTTCTTTCGGCGCGACGAAATCGGCAAGCGCGAGATTGGGCCTTTCCCTATCCCGGTCCATCTGCTGGCGAATGGTATGGAGCGTGGCAACGCGCTTCTTGCGCGTCTCGTCGGCATAAAGCTCGATATCGTCGCCCGTGCTGTTCGCGGGCCAGAAGCCGACGACGCCGTTTGCCGTCAGCCACTTCTCACGAATGAGCTGGTTCAGCGTGGCTTTCGCGTCTTCATAGAGTTGACGCGCGGCCTCCCCATATTTGTCGTCGTCGAGGATGCGGGGGAAAGCACCCTTGAGCTCCCAGGCGTGAAAGAACGGCGTCCAGTCGATATAGCGGGCGAGCTCGGCGAGGTCGTAGCTCGCGAAGGCGCGGGTGCCGAGAAACGACGGTTTCGGCGGCACGTAGCCCGCCCAGTCGAGCTTGAGCCTGTTGGCGCGTGCCTGCTGCAAAGAGGCGCGGCGCTTATCGGCCTGCCCGCGCGCATAGGACTCCGCCATGCTGCGATATTCCTCGCGCACTTTCGCGATGGCTTTTGGCCGTTCCTCGGGCGACATGAGGTTCGACACGACGCCGACGGCGCGGCTCGCGTCGGTCACGTAGATCGCCTGGCTCTTGTGATAGTTCGGGCTGATCTTGACCGCGGTATGCACGCGGCTCGTCGTAGCGCCGCCGATCAGAAGCGGCAGATCGAACCCCTCGCGCTCCATCTCGGCGGCGACATGGCACATTTCGTCGAGCGAGGGCGTGATGAGGCCCGAAAGCCCGATGATGTCCACCTTCTTTTCGCGCGCCGTCTCGAGGATCACTTGCGCGGGCACCATCACGCCGAGATCGATGACCTCGTAATTGTTGCATTGGAGCACGACGCCGACGATGTTCTTACCGATATCGTGCACGTCGCCTTTCACAGTGGCGAGCAGGATCTTTCCGGCCGAGGGCTGTTCGGCGAGGCCAAGCTCGCGCTTCTCCCGTTCCATGAAGGGCATGAGATAGGCGACCGCCTGCTTCATCACGCGGGCGGACTTCACCACCTGCGGCAGAAACATTTTGCCCGCGCCGAACAGGTCGCCGACCACGTTCATGCCCGCCATCAAGGGCCCCTCGATGACATTGAGCGGGCGCTTCGCCTTCGCCCTCGCCTCCTCGGTGTCCTCTTCGATGTAATTGCCGATGCCGTGGACGAGCGCGTGGATCAGCCGATCCTCGACCGGCTTTTCGCGCCAGGAGAGATCGACCTCGCGCTTCTGCGCGCCCTCTCCCTTGTAACGCTCGGCCGCTTCGAGCAGACGGTCGGTCGCGTCGGCGCGGCGGTTGAGGATCACGTCCTCGACCAGGGTGCGAAGCTCGGGCTCGATGTCGTCGTAGAGTGTAAGCTGGCCCGCATTAACGATGCCCATATCCATGCCGGCCGCGATCGCGTGATAGAGGAACACCGAGTGCATGGCCTCGCGCACGCGCTCGTTGCCGCGAAATGCAAAAGAGAGGTTCGACACGCCGCCCGACACGTGAACATAGGGCAGTCCCGCCTTAATCCGCCGCGTCGCCTCGATATAGGCGCGGGCATAGTCGTTGTGCTCCTCGATGCCGGTGGCCACCGCGAAGATGTTGGGATCGAAGATGATGTCTTCCGGGGGGAAGCCAACCTTCTCGGTCAGGAGACGGTAGGCGCGTTTGCAGATCTCGAACTTGCGCTCGGCCGACTCGGCCTGACCCTTCTCGTCGAAGGCCATGACGACGACGGCAGCGCCATAGCGGCGCACTTTGCGCGCATGGTCGAGAAAGGGCCCATCGCCTTCCTTCAGGCTGATCGAGTTGACCACCGCCTTGCCTTGCACGCATTTCAGCCCGGCCTCTATAACCGACCATTTCGAGGAGTCGATCATGATCGGCACGCGCGAGATGTCAGGCTCGGCCGCGATCAGATTGAGGAAAGTGACCATGGCCCGTTCGGAGTCGAGCATGCCCTCGTCCATGTTGACGTCGAGCATGTTGGCGCCGTTCTCGACCTGCTGGCGCGCAACCTCGAGCGCCGCGGCGTAATCGTTCGCCTCGATCAGCTTGCGGAAGCGCGCGGAGCCCGTGACGTTGGTCCGCTCGCCCACCATGACGAAATTTTGGGCGCCGTTCGTCATATCAACATTCATCCATGCACGAAGGGATCGAGACCCGAGAGACGGAGCTTGTGCGCGACCTCGGGGATGCGGCGCGCCTTGTATTTGGCCACCGCCGCAGCGATGGCGCGGATGTGCTCCGGCGTGGTTCCGCAGCAGCCGCCGACGATGTTGAGGAGGCCGTCGCGCGCCCAGCCCTCGAGCAGACCCGCCATGAATTCCGGGGTCTCGTCGTACTCGCCCATCTCGTTGGGAAGGCCGGCATTGGGATAGACGCTGACATAGGTGCCGGCGACGTGAGCGATCTCGTCGACGCAGGGCCTGAGCTGTTCGGCGCCGAAGGCGCAGTTGAGCCCGATCGAGAAGGGCTGAAGATGCTCCATCGAGTACCAGAAGGCTTCCGGCGTCTGGCCCGAGAGGTTGCGCCCGGAAAGATCGGTGATCGTGCCCGAGACCATGATCGGAAGCCGCTCGCCGAGCTCATCGAAGACCTGCTCGACGGCGAAGCCCGCGGCCTTGGCATTCAGCGTATCGAACACCGTCTCGATGAGGATGATGTCGCAACCGCCATCGATCAGCCCGCGCGCCTGGACGACATAAGCGTCGACCAGCGCATCGAAGGTCGCGTTGCGAAAGCCCGGGTTGTTCACGTCAGGGGAGATCGAGGCGGTGCGGTTGGTCGGACCGATGGCGCCGGCGACGAAGCGCGGCCTGTCAGACGTCTTCTGCGTCCAGTCGTCGGCCGCCGCGCGCGCGATCTTGGCGGCGGCGACGTTCATCTCATAGGCGATGTCCTCGAGCCCGTAATCGGACTGGCTGATCGCCTGGGCATTGAAGGTGTTGGTCTCGATGATGTCGGCGCCGGCTTCGAGATAGGCGTGATGGATCGTCGCGACGATCTTGGGCTGAGTGAGGACCAAGAGATCGTTGTTGCCCTTGAGATCGCGTTTGTGATCCTTGAATCGCTCGCCGCGATAGCCCGCCTCGTCGAGCTTGTAGCGCTGGATCATGGTGCCCATGGCGCCGTCGAGAATGAGGATGCGCTCGCGCGCCTCCCGCTGCAACGCTGCGATACGGTCTTTCCTTGTCATGACGCCGCCTTCACATCGGCAAAAGCCTTGGCCGGGCGCAGTCCCAGCAAATGACAGATGGCGTAGACGAGATCGGCGCGGTTCAGCGTGTAGAAGTGAAATATGTCGATGCCGTGATCGACGAGGCCGAGTACCTGCTCGGCGGCGACGGCTGCGGCAACGAGGTGGCGGGTCTCCTGGTCGTCGTCCAATCCGTCGAATCTGTGGCCGAGCCAGTCCGGCACATGCGTGCCCGACTTGGCGGCGAAGCCCGCGACCTGCTTGAAATTGTGGATGGGAATGATGCCGGGCACGATCGGAATGGTGATGCCGCGCGCGCGGACGCGATCGAGGTAACGGTAGTAAAATTCGTTCTCGAAGAAGAATTGCGTGATGGCGGTCGTGGCGCCGGCATCGATCTTCGCCTTGAGCATGTCGATATCGGCGTCGATGCTCGGCAACTCCGGATGCTTCTCGGGATAGCAGCCGACGGAAACCTCGAACGGAGCGATGATCTTGATGCCTTTGACGAGGTCGGCGGCATTGACATAGCCGCCTTGCGTCGGCTGGTAACGCTCGCCGACCCCTCCGGGAGGATCGCCGCGAAGCGCCACAATCTGACGCACGCCGAGGTCCCAATAATCGCGGATGACGCGATCGACCTCCTCTCGGGTGGCGGCGACACAGGTGAGATGCGCGGCCGGGGTCAGCGTCGTCTCGCGCAAGATGCGCGCGACTGTGGCGTGGGTGCGCTCGCGGGTGGAGCCGCCAGCGCCATACGTCACGGAGACATAGTGCGGCCGGAGCGGTTCGAGGCGGCGAATCGAGCGCCACAGCGTCTCTTCCATCGCCTCGGTCTTCGGCGGGAAGAACTCGAACGACACATCGATGGCGCCGCGGCCGAGCAGGCGGCTCTTGGGTTCGGATGCGAGCATCAGGCGGCGGCCTCCACCTTGGCGTTCGCCTTCCGCTTCTTGGCGGCGGTAGCGGGTTTCACCCCGAGCCACAGCGATACGGTGAGCTTGCCCCCCGACGGCGCGGTCTTGAGCTTGCGGAAGCCTTCGAGCTTGAGCCCCGAACTCTCGAACAGGCGCACCAGCTGATCGCGGGCAAAGCCGAGCCTGCGATGGGCCGACTGCTCGCGCAGGAACTCAAGCTCATGCGGGGCGAAATCGACGACAAGGAGCCTGCCTCCCGGCGACACGAGACGCGCCGCCTCGGCAATGGCCGCGGCCGGGTCATCGAGAAAATGCAGCACCTGATGCAGCACCACTGCATCAGCTGTGCCGTCGGGCAGCGGCACGTTGTTGAGATCGCCATGGCGGACCTGGGCATGCGGGAGACCCGCGCGCTCGAGCTTCATGCGCGCGTAATTCAGCATGGCATGATTGAGATCGAAGCCGAGCGCGCTAGCGGCACGCGGGGCGAAGAGTTCGAGGATGCGGCCCGTGCCCGTGCCGAGATCGACGAGCAGTTTGAAGGGCCCCTGCCCCAGCGCCGCATCCATCGCGGCTTCAACCTCCCTATCGGCGACATGGAGCGTGCGGATTTCATCCCATTCGCCTGCATGCGCCTTGAAATAGGCCTGGGCCGCTTCGGCGCGCGCCTTCGCAACGGCCGTGGCCCGGGCGCGATCGCGCGCGAGCGTCAGGTCCGTCGGGTCGAGACTTGCGACGATGGCGCGGGCGAGCGTTGCTTCGGCGCCGAACTCGGCGAGGCGAAAGTAGACCCACGAGCCTTCGCGGAAGCGCCGGACCAGGCCCGCCTCGGCCATCAGTTTCAGGTGCCGGCTGATGCGCGGCTGGCTCTGGCCGAGGATTTGCGTGAGGTCCTTGACGTTGAGCTCGCCCGCTCCGGCAAGGAGCGCGAGGATACGAAGGCGCGTGGCTTCGCCCGCGGCGCGCAAGCCGGCCAAGCCTTGGGCGCGAGACAGGCCTTGCGGGTCGTCACTGGACATAAAGATATGTTTATACGTTTTTGCCGACCCGTGCAAGCGCCCGCGCGAGGCCGGGCTCAGCGCCGGGCGAAGTGCTTGTATTTGATGCGTTTCGGCAGGACCAAGTCCTCGCCGAGGCGGCGCTTCTTGTCCTCCTCGTAATCCTCGAAATTGCCCTCGAACCACTCGACGTGGCTGTCGCCCTCGAAGGACAGAATGTGAGTGGCGATACGATCGAGAAAGAAGCGGTCGTGGCTGATGATGACGGCGCAGCCGGGGAAATCCTCGAGCGCCGCTTCGAGCGAGGACAGCGTCTCGACATCGAGATCGTTGGTCGGCTCATCGAGCAGGATCAGGTTCGCGCCCGATTTCAGCATCTTGGCAAGGTGGACGCGATTGCGCTCGCCGCCCGAGAGCTGGCTCACCTTCTTCTGCTGGTCGGTGCCTTTGAAATTGAACCAGCCGACATAGGCGCGGGACTGCACCTCGCGGTTCCCGAGCTTGATCACGTCGTTGCCGCCCGAGATCTCCTCGAACACCGTCTTCTTGCCGTCGAGCGCGTCACGGGACTGATCGACATTGCCGAGCTTCACCGTGTCGCCGACGCGGACCGCGCCGTCATCGGGCTTGTCCTCGCCCACGATCATGCGGAACAACGTGGTCTTGCCGGCGCCGTTAGGCCCGATCACGCCGACGATGCCGCCGGGCGGCAACTTGAAGGAGAGATCGTCGATGAGAAGCCGGTCGCCGAAGCCCTTGTTCAAATGATCAGCCTCGATCACGACATCGCCGAGACGGGGCCCGGGCGGAATGGTGATCTGCGTCTTGCCGCCTTTGTCGCGCGCCAATTCAGCGAGCATCTCCTCGTAAGCGCGGATGCGCGCCTTGGACTTGGTTTGGCGCGCCTTGGGGCTCGCCCTGATCCAGTCGAGCTCGCGCGCAAGCGTCCGCTCGCGCGCCTCGTCCTGCTTGCCCTCGACTTCGAGCCGCTTCGTTTTCTGTTCGAGCCAGGACGAGTAGCTTCCCTTGTAGGGAATGCCCGCTCCGCGATCGAGCTCGAGCGTCCATTCGGTGATGTTGTCGAGGAAGTAGCGGTCGTGGGTCACCATGATCACGGTGCCCGAATAGTCGCGCAAATGATGTTCGAGCCAGGCGACGCTTTCGGCATCGAGGTGGTTGGTCGGCTCGTCGAGCAAAAGAATACCGGGCTTTGCGAGCAGGAGCCGGCAGAGCGCCACGCGTCGCCTCTCGCCGCCTGACAAAGTCTTCACTTCAGTATCGCCGGGCGGGCAGCGGAGAGCGTCCATGGCCTGCTCGACCTGAGCGTCGAGATCCCACAGGCCCTGGCCGTCGATCTCGTCTTGAAGCTGCGCCATCTCCTCCGCGGTCTCGTCGGAATAGTTCATGGCAAGCTCGTTGTAGCGGTCGAGCTTCGCCTTCTTTTCGGCAACGCCCTCCATGACATTGCCGGCGACGTCTTTGCTGCCGTCGAGGACAGGCTCCTGCGGCAGGTAGCCCACGCTCACGCCCTCCGCGGCCCAGGCTTCGCCCACGAATTCGGTCTCCTGGCCCGCCATGATGCGAAGAAGCGTCGATTTGCCGGCCCCGTTCACCCCGACCACGCCGATCTTGGCGCCGGGCAGAAAGGCGAGCGTGATGTCCTTCAGCACCTGCTTGCCGCCCGAATAGGTCTTGGACAGGCGGTTCATGACATAGACATATTGAGGGGTGGCCATGGCGCTCCGGGAGTTCCTGGAATGTGGGTCGCAAGGGAAGCGTTGGCTTCTAGCCAATCGCCGCGCGAGACTCAATCGCTATCGGCAAAGAGCTCCGGCAGGCGTCGCTTCAGCTTCGCGGCGAGCGCGTCGAGCGGATTCTCCGCAAGCGGTTCGATTTCGGAAAGGGCGCGGGCGAAGGCATCGGGGTTGAGCGCGGTGATCGGCAGCACGCGGCACCAATTGTTGCGGATAAGGAAGTCGCGATATTCCTGCTCCTCGTCGGTGAAGCGATGCGCGCTTGGCGCCGCGCCCACGACCGGCAGGTGCGCGGATACGGCCTCGGGAATCATCGTGCTCGAATTCCTCGGTCGAGACGATCACCTCGGCCTCGGAAAAGACTTGCGGCAGCGTGCCGGGACCGGCCGTGCGGTGGTCGATGAAACGCGAAACGATGCCGCTATCCCGCGCGAGCGCCGCGACGCGATCGGCGACGGAGTCGGGGGTGCGGCGCGAAGTGGCCGCTTCCTGCGGCCATGATGCCGCTTGGCAAAGCGGCTCGGCCCACGCACAATCCGGGCCGGCATCAGCATTGGGGGAGCCGATATGGCGGACGAGCCGGCCAGCCAAGACAACGACTGGGTCCTCAAGGCCATGATCGCGGTCGCGGCCTGCGATGGCGGGCTCGACGCGCGCGAGACCGGCCTCATCCAGCAGGTCTATCGCGATCAATCGGGACATGCGCTCAGCGCCGATGAAGTGGCGCAGGCTGCGAACGCGCTCGCCAAGAGCGATACACTCGCCGAGTTCGCCGCTGCGGCAAAGACGCTCGATAACGGCGTCAAGGAGGAGGTCATCAAGGGGGCCTATCGCGTGCTCCTCGCCGATAACCGCATCGCCGGCGAAGAGCGCAAGAAGCTCAAGGATATCGCCGCGGCGCTAAGGGTTTCCGAGATTCATTTCGGCGCGATCCTTGAGGACCTTGACCTCTCGCTCACGAAAGAGCCCCGCTAGCGCAGGCCCTCGCACAGGCCTTGTGCCGCAAAGCGCCGCTAGACTAATGTCCCCCGACATTTGTGACGGTTTGGACAAGCCCGGCGCGCCAAAAATGATCGTCTCGCACGAGCACAAGTTCATTTTTCTCAAGACCAAGAAGACGGCGGGAACGAGCATCGAGCTTGCGCTCTCCGAGCTCTGCGGCCCAGCGCTCGAGTTGTCTCGCGTTCCTTTCGCTTGGCACGGCGATATAGGATTCCAGAGTGACCGGCAGATAGCGCTTGGTTGAAATCACCTGGCCGCGCGGGTGGGAGTCGTATCGATAACGCAAGTTGTTAGTTGACCCGACATAGATTGATCCGTCCCTAAGTCGCAGAAAATAGACGTACCACATGGAGTGTCCGTCCCCCTTCGCTCCTAGCGGAGCTTCGGGGGACACGCCTACGCCTGATGGGCTTCGGGCGGCAGGCCTTCTGACTGGATGCAGGGACATGGGGGCGGCCTGCCACCCGAAGCCGAACGCGTAGGGTGGTGGGCCCGGGAGTTGTGCCACAGACACGCTAGAAAGGGCTTGCCGCAAGGTGCGGGCGCAAAAGCGCCTTTGGACTGCAAAAGCAATTTCCCGCGTCACCCGCACCGGACCATCTCGCCCCCCGAAATAGAAACCGCCGTCCCGGGGGCTGGCCGGAACGGCGGCAAAGAGAAGACAACATTCAGGGATCGCCCTTCTAGCCGCATTCGCCTCTCTAGTAAGGCGCAGCGCGCACGCGACCACGCGGACAGCCTCTTTCGCACACTGCTTGCTGCGCGAACAAGTCCTATCGCGGACCCGAGCTTGCGCATGAAGCGACACGAATGGCATTCGTGTCGAGTGAGATTTTGAACTGCGATCCCCTGCGACGTCGCACAGGGGCTTTTAGCCGCAACGCCCCTAGCGGCGTAGCCCCAACGTAGCCCCGGCCCTAAACCTCTGGCCACTAAACCCCCCGCAACCCGTTGGAAAAGCTTGGTGGGCCCGGGAGGGCTCGAACCTCCAACCAGACGGTTATGAGCCGCCGGCTCTAACCAATTGAGCTACGGGCCCCAGGGTCGGTGACAGCCATTTTCAGGTGACGGCACGGTCTGATGCCGGGCTCGAGGCTACACGCGAGCAAGACGGCCGCTCCAAGCCAGAAGCGGGCCGAAGAAACCATATTGAGAGCCAGGACGCCAGAGGCCGGGTCGCGGGTGCCCCTCCGACGCGAGGCGCCACCGAGGGCGCGCCGCAACTTTCACGGGGGCACGTTTGACCCATGGCCGCCATGCAGGGAGGCAACAAGCCTAGAACGGCAATGTCCCCTTGATGCCGCCTTCATTGCCGCGAAATTCATCCGCGGTTCAGCTGCGCCGGGTAATGCTCACGAAAGTCCATAGATTGGGAACCCCGCACATGGCTCGCACCTCCCCTTTCCGCTGCCTCCTCGCCCTCCTCCTCTCCGCCTTCTCCGCCCTCTCCGCCGCTTCGCTCGCCCCCGCCGCAGCGCACGACCGGCCCGAGAAGCGGACGATTTCGCTTAGCGCCTCCGGCGTCGTCAAGACCACACCGGACATGCTGGAGATCGCATCCGGCGTCACGAGCGAAGCGCCGTCCGCGCGCGCGGCTCTCGACAAGAACACGGAAGCCATGACCAAGGTGGTCGAGACGCTCAAGGGCGAAGGCATCGAGCCCAAGGACATCCAGACGGCGAATTTCTCGGTCGGGCCGATCTACGAGCAGAGGCCTTACGATGGGTCAGACGGCAAGGCGCCCGTTGTCGTGGGCTATCGCGTGACCAACCAGGTCCGCATAACGCTTCACGATACCGCGAAGCTCGGCGCCATTCTCGACAAGGTGGTGAGCCTCGGCGCGAACCAGATCGACTCGATCGAGTTCGGCGTTTCGGAGCCCGAAGCGCTCAAGGACGAGGCGCGCAAGCTCGCGCTCAAGAACGTCACCGACAACGCCAAGCTTTATGCCGGGGCGGCGGGCGTCGCCCTTGGACCGATCCTCAGCATAACCGAGGACGAAAGCTCCTACCAGCCACGCTACACGCCGTCAGCCGCCCCGATGGCGGCGGCCAAGGCCGTCCCGATCGAAGCCGGCACCGCTTCCGTCGAGGTGCGCGTCAGGGTGAACTGGGAGATCGACTGACGCGAAGGATCTCCCCCTCTCCCCTCAGCCGGCTGCCTTTCCTGATTCATATCAAGGCCGAACGCTTGCGCGTTTTGGTAGTTTAGCAGGCATGGCAGCCTTGACCGCGGCGATGCCCACGCGCGCGGTCCCGACGAGGCCTTTCCCTTCGGACTCTTACCGCTCCCTCCTGCCCGCTCCAAGTCCACTTGCACCGCTTCTCTTTTCCCCCTCTCCCCTTGAGAGAGAGCACGCGAGGGGCGTGGAGGGTGCGTTACCGCTTCGCTGCTCGAGCGCGAGCCCGAGCGGTGAGGGGTAAGCGGGCGTAAGCCCGCGTCGGAAAATTCACCCCTCACCCTTCCCGCCATTCGTCGCGCTTCGCGTGGCCGGGCGGGAAGCCCCCTCCCTCAGGGGGAGAGGGGAAGGTGGTGCCACTCAAATGACAGCGGATACTGGCTTTCGCCGTTATGACGAGCCCGTTTGCGGTACCGTCCTTGGCCGCACCGAAGCCGAAGGACCCGCCCATGCCCTGATTTGAGATCGACCCGCTCTTGGCCGCAGCCGTCGTGGTCGCCACCGCCTTGACCGACGCCGTCTATGTGATGTTCACCAATTCCGTGGTGAAGCGCCGCCGCCTGCCCGCGGCAAGCTGGAGCAGCATCTGGTACCTGCTCTCGTCCTTCGCGGTCATCAACTATACCCAGCACTGGTTCTATGTCGTCTTCGCCGCGGCCGGCTCCTTCATCGGCGCCTATGCCACGATGACCTTCCTGCATCCGGGGCCGACCTATCCCACGCAGCCGCCCGGCTCCTCGCCCCTTTAGGCGTCATTCGGAACCGCGAAGCGTCATCCTGGGAAATCGCCTGACGCGCCAGAATTTCCCCCTCCCCTTGTGGGAGAGGGGAGGTCAAATTTGCGCCAGGTATCGCGCGGCTTAAGCAGCTGCGGCTTCGCGGCCGTTCTGAGCGAGCTCTTTACGCGGGCGCGCGGCGATCTTCTCCTGCGCGTGACTGTTCGCGCCCGAACGCACCGAGCGCCCGTCGAAATAAGCGCCGGACTCGATCGAGAGCGTGTCATGCTGGATGTCGCCGACGACATGGGCGCGGCTCTTGAGCACGACCTCGCCGCCGCGGATGGGACCTTCGACCCGCCCGTTCACCACCACGCGCTCGGCCTGAATGCCGCCTGCGATCGAGGCTTTGGGGGAAACGACGAGAGAGGTGCAGTAAAGATCTCCCTCGATCTGGCCGTTGACCTCGACAAGGCCCTCGGCTGTGACCGAGCCCACGATCTTCAAACCTTCGGCTATGATGGTCCCTCTGCGCCTGAACATGAGCACCCTCCTACACGAACAAGGATTTCCACGAAAAGCGAAACCGCCTCATAAGTTCCACGCCACCGCCCAATTTGTGGCGGAACTATTGCACGTGAAACTGGTCCAAATCGGGGCAAATTGCTTATTTCTTACGCCGTTCGCGGACGGGAACCGGGCGGCCGCCCCGGCCGTTGATTCCAGGCAAAGAGGAGTTAGAGGGACATCGCCACATGTCTCGCGTCGCGGGCGCAATGAAGTTCAGCATCAGTCCTGCAACCTGGGCTGCCGCGCTTGTCGTGGTCGCGGGGTGGATCGCGGGCGCGCTCTTCATCGCCCAGCACATCACCTCGCTTAAGCAGCCCGCGCCTCCAGAGAGCGCTTTGACCGCGCCCGAACCGAGCCAGACACCGAACCGCGCGGCAAAGACCGCACGCGAGCCCTTCAAGCAAGCGCGGCTCGCGCCTGATCCTTCGATGCTCGGCGCTTCGCGCCAAGCGCCTCAGGATGAGGGGGATGGTGCGCGGACCGAGACGGGCCGAGCCTCCTGGTATGATCTCGAGGCGAACACGGCGAGCGGCGAAGCGATGGACGGCGAGGCGTTGACCGCGGCGCATCCGTCGCTCCCCTTCGGCAGCAAGGTCAGGGTCGCCAATCTCGACAATGGCCGCTCCGTCGTAGTGCGCATCAACGACCGCGGCCCGTTCAGCAAAGGACGCATCATCGACGTGTCGCGGGCGGCTGCGGAAAAGCTCGGCATGCTGAGCGCCGGCGTGGCGCGGGTCAGCGTGAACCCGGTCTATGATGAAGTCGCGAGCGACAAGGTCGCGAGCGCGGGCGCCGAGTAAATAAGACCTCATGCTGAGGAGCATGCGTAAGCGTGCGTCTGGAAGCACCCTTAAAGACGGCCGCTGGCGCGGCCTCCCAGGGTGAGGGCTAATTGTCCAGGAAGCTGCGGAGTTTTCTTGAGCGGCTCGGGTGCTTCAGCTTGCGCAAGGCCTTGGCCTCGATCTGGCGAATGCGCTCGCGCGTCACAGAGAATTGCTGGCCGACCTCTTCCAGTGTGTGGTCGGTGTTCATGCCGATACCGAAGCGCATGCGAAGCACCCGCTCCTCGCGCGGCGTGAGACTGGCCAGCACCCGCGTCGTCGTTTCGCGCAAATTCGACTGGATGGCGGCATCGATCGGCAGAACCGCGTTCTTGTCCTCGATGAAATCGCCGAGATAGGAATCTTCCTCGTCGCCGATCGGGGTCTCGAGCGAGATCGGCTCCTTGGCGATCTTCAGGACTTTACGCACCTTCTCGAGCGGCATGGCGAGCTTCTCGGAGAGCTCCTCCGGCGTCGGCTCGCGGCCGATCTCGTGCAGCATCTGGCGCGAGGTGCGCACGAT
Organism: uncultured Alphaproteobacteria bacterium; assembly: GCA_963818165.1. GTDB lineage: Bacteria > Pseudomonadota > Alphaproteobacteria > Rhizobiales > Methyloligellaceae > Methyloceanibacter. Next base: position 53,493 of record CAWFRD010000012.1, on the reverse strand, counting down.
CTTGTTGATCGTCTCGATCATGTGCACGGGGATGCGGATGGTGCGCGCCTGGTCGGCGATCGAGCGGGTGATCGCCTGCCGGATCCACCAGGTGGCGTAGGTCGAGAATTTGTAGCCGCGGCGATATTCGAACTTATCGACCGCTTTCATCAGGCCGATATTGCCTTCCTGGATCAGATCGAGGAATTGCAGGCCGCGATTGGTGTACTTCTTGGCGATCGAGATCACGAGCCGCAAATTGGCCTCGACCATTTCCTTCTTGGCCTGGCGCGCCTCGCGCTCGCCCTTCTGCACGATGTGCACGATTTTGCGGAACTCGGAGATCTGAAGGCCGGTCTCGGCGGCGAGATTCTGAATTGCGGAGCGGAGCTCCTTCACCATCCCGCGCTCGTCGTGGATGAAATCGATCCAGCCCGTCTTCTTCAGGCGGCCGACGCGGCGGAGCCAGTTGGGGTCGAGCTCGTTGCCCTGATACTCGGTAAGGAAATCCTCCCGGCCGACGCCGTAGCTCTCAGCCAGGCGGAGCAGACGCCCCTCGTGGCCGAGCAGCTTCTTGTTGATGTCGTAAAGGGTCTCGACCAGGCTCTCGATGCGGTTCGCGTTGAGCGAGAGCGACTTGATCTCGGCCACGATCTCGTCCTTGAGCAGCTTGTAGCGCTTCTCCTGGCCGGAGGAGAGGCTATCGTTCTTGAGCGCGCGCTCGACCTGCTGGTCCTGGAGCTTGCGGAGCTTCTTGTAGTTGGTGGCGACGAGGTCGAAAGTCTCCAGCACTTTCGGCTTGAGCTCGGCCTCCATGGCGGCAAGCGAGAGCGCATTCTCGAGATCGTCCTCGTCGTCCTCGAATTCCTCGGGCTCCGGCTGCTCCTCTTCGCCGGCGTGAGCGCCGGCGCCTGCGGCAGCGGCCGCCCCCTGGCCATTGGTCTCGCCGCCAGCCACTGCCTCGCCGGGGAGCGGCTGGGACGGCGCGGGCTTGGCGTCAGGCCCCTGATAGGTGGCTTCGAGGTCGATGATGTCGCGCAGCAGAATCTTGCCGTCGTTCAGCTCGTCGCGCCAGATGATGATGGCCTGGAAGGTGAGCGGGCTCTCGCACAGGCCTGCGATCATTGCCTCGCGGCCGGCCTCGATGCGCTTGGCGATGGCGATCTCGCCCTCGCGCGAGAGAAGCTCGACCGAGCCCATCTCACGCAAATACATGCGGACCGGATCGTCGGTGCGCTCCGACGGCTCCTTCGTGGTCTCGGCCTTGGCGACAGGCTGGGGTGCCACGACCGCGCGCGGGCTTTCGGCCGCGCCCTCCTCGCCTTGCGGCGTCTCTTCCGCCTCGTCGGTGTCGACGACGTTGATGCCCATATCGGACAGCATCGACATGGTATCCTCAATCTGCTCGGAGGACACCTCTGCGGAGGGGAGCACCTCGTTCAGCTCGTCATAGGTCACGAAGCCGCGCGCCTTCGCGGTCTTGATCAGCTTCTTGACTGCCGCGTCGGACATGTCGAGCACGGGGCCGTCGCTTGGCTCCGCTGGAGTTTGCTCTTGATCCTCGGCTTCAGCGGCTTTGGTTGCCATTCAGATTACTCCACAGCGCAGGTTTCGTTCTTGCTTGGCGACGCGCTCGCCTAAAAAAGCAAGCAGCGTCGCGCCGTTCTCGCGCTCCGCCTGGGCGCAAACTCCCACAAGCGATTAACGGGTGCTCCGTTAATCGTCAATTAAGCATGGACCCGCTCGCCCGCCTCGCGCGGAACTTTTTTACTCGCGCCAAGCTTCGGGTCAATTGCCACGCTCCCTTAAGATTATGGGCCAAGGGTGCCAAACCCGAGGCTTTCCCACGTGCTCTTTACTTCCACAACACTGCCCGTCGCGGCGGGTTCCGGGGAGCGGTTCGACGCGATTGGGGGGTCTTTTCCAGCCCTCGAACCCGCGCCCTCGGGGCCTGTTCGGCCCCGAAAACCACGGCCGCGCGTTGGTTGCACGTCTTGCAGCTTCACTTGGCGAGGGGCGCTCCGCCTGTCAAGGCCGGGAAGCCCTCGGGATCAGGATTTTCTTGGGTTTGACTTGGCTCATTGCCGCCTGCCCATGTTTTCGGTCTCAGCCCGGTCTTTCCGGCCGGCGTCCCCGCTGGGCGCCGATGTTGGCGCCTTTAAGGCGGGTTATCGTCTCCTCGAAGCGCTTGGCGGCGTCACGGTCGCCGGCGTCGTCGGCCGTGTGCTGATTGCCGATGCCGGCGACCTGCTGCTGAAGGGCCGCAAAGCGCTCGAACTCGGCCTCGCTCGCATCAGCAAGACGATCGGCGCCTTGCGCAAGCTCCCGCGTCAGGTTCGGCAGCGCCCGGAACCGGTAGATGAGGTCGGCGAATTGGCTTTCGACTTCTTCCTTTTGGCATTCGGGATCGAGGAAGGCGACGCGCTTGAAGGCGCTGTCCCGCAGGAGCTCGGCAAAGAACTTGCCATGGCCGCTCGCTTCGATCCCCTCGGCAATGCGTTCCGCGGTCGGACGGCCGTCCTCCAGGATGATAGCGGTCACCGTCTCGAGCAGGCTCGCAAGCTTCCTGTCGCTGATGTCGAGAGCGGACACTTCCTCGGCGAAACGGTCGATCAGCCAAGGATGATTGACGAGCGCAAGGGTCATGACGGTGGCGAAGCCGTAAGGCGATTGAATGGGAGGCGGCCCCATCCGCCTTGCGCCTTGCGGCGCATCGGCGGCAGGCTTGCCGCGCCGGGAGCCCTGCTCGCGCCACAACGCAAAGAGCCGGTTCTTCACCTCGCGACGGTAGTGCTCTCTCACGCGCGCATTTCCGATCTCGGCGAGCAAGGTTTCGAGCCGCGCCTCGAAGGCGGCGCGCCGCTCCGGCGTGTCGGTCGGGTGCGCCCTGAGTTCCCTCTGCCACAGCGCATCGATCAGCGGGCGGGCGCCGGCAAGACACTGGCTAAGTGCGTTCGCGCCCTTCGTCCGCACAAGGTCGTCAGGGTCTGAGCCCTCTGGCAGGAAGGCAAAGCTGAACGAGCGGCCTTCGCGCAAGTTCGGCAACATGCGGTCGATGGCGCGCGCGGCCGCCGCTTCGCCGGCCCGGTCGCCGTCGAAACAGACGACGGGCTCCGCCGCAAGCTGCCACAGCAATTCCATCTGACGCTCGGTGAGGGCAGTGCCGAGCGTGGCGACGGTGTTGGCGAAGCCCGCCTGATCGAGCGCGATCACGTCCATATAGCCTTCGACAACGATCAGCTCGCCGCTGTCGAACGCGCGTTTCCGCGCGCGCGCGAAGTTGAAGACGGTCGAGCCCTTGTCGAACAGCCTCGTCTCGGGCGAATTCAGATATTTGGGCTCGGCGCCGGGATCGAGCGCGCGAGCTCCGAAAGCAATGATGCGCGATTTCGCGTCGAGAATTGGGATCACGAGCCGGTTGCGGAAACGGTCGTAAGTGGCGCGCTCGTCATCGGGCTTGATAAGAAGCCCTGCCTCGAGCAGCTGCGCCTCGGTGAAGCCCAGCTTGAGCAGCGCCGCCTTCAGCGCGTCTTTCGCGTTCGGCGCAAAGCCGATGCGGAATTCTCTCAGGGTATCGCGCGACAATCCCCTGCGCTCGGCATAGCCAAGCCCGGCGCGTCCTTCCGTTGCGTGCAGCGCTTCCGCGAAAAAGCGCGTCGCGGCTTCGAGCGCATCGAACAGGCCGAGCCGTTCCTTCGCCGTGCGCTCGAATTGCGGATCGGGCTTCGGCAACTCGAGACCCGCTTCGCCCGCGAGCCTCTCGACGGCCTCCGGAAACGAGAGACCTTCCGTCTCCATGATGAAGGTGAAGATGTCGCCGTGCTTTCCGGACGAGAAGTCGTGATAGAAGCCCTTCTGGTCGTTGACGGTGAAGGACGGCGTCTTCTCCTTGTTGAAGGGGCTCAAGCCCTTCCACTCGCGGCCCGCGCGTTTCAGCGGCACGCGGCGGGACACCACCTGCGAGACAGGCAGCCGGGCGCGAATCTCGTCAAGGAACGAATTGGAGAACTTCATCGCTTCGGAGTGAGCGCCGCCTTTCGCCGGGAGCCAATCGGGGAATCAGATGCTTCACCGTTATCCACGCTAGCCAGCCCTGCTAGAACAAGTCGAGAACATAAACAAAACGCCCCGCGCTCGGGTCTGCCCTCGATAGGGCGTCAGTTCGTGGCCGTCAGTGCCGTCAGTTCTGTCCGGTCGAACCGGTAAAGATCAGTTCAGCCGGTACCACTACCGCGAGCGTTGCGGCGTCGGCGCCGCAGAGAAGGCTCATCGATTGGCGCTGCGAACCGTCGAGCGCGAGCAACTGCCCGGGTTTCAGGCTGACGCGAACCCGCGCCGAAGCATAGGGCGCCTTCGCATCTTCATCCTTCCAGGTGACGGCGTTCACGGCGCATCCCCCGCGTTCCGGGGCGAAAAAGGCGATGATGCGCTGGGTGCCGAACCTCACAAGAATAGGCTCGGCCGGCCCAACGGGTCCGAGATTTTGCGCCGGCGCTTCAGCGCCGAGAACCGGTGCTGCGGCGGCGGTAAGCGCGAGCGCAAACAGGGCGTTCACAGCGGCGCGGAAACGTGAAGGTGAGAACTTTGCCATTGCTGGCCTCCTTTCATCGCAAGCATCGAATCACTCGTGATCGAAATCACTCGTGCTGCGTTGCAGTATCCATATTGAAAACATGTGACGATTCTATGTTGCAGTGCGAAGACAAAAGGCCGCGTGGCTTCCCGTCGCAGGCGAAATCCGAATGACGACGGGATTCCGATGGTCCGCGCCCGACGTCTGCCCGCTGTTCCGCGGGCGAAAGACGCGTTCAGGGCAACGGGCTCAAGGCTAACCGAGCCTCGCTTTCACGAGCGCGCTCGCCTTGGCGAAGTCGCATTTGGCCGGCGTAGCGGGCCTTCAGCTCGGCCATCACCTTGCCCATGTCCTTCACGCTCGATGCGCCTGTCTTGGCCAGCGCAGCGGCAATCGCCTTGTCGAGCTCTTCGCCGGAGAGCTGTTTCGGCAGGAACTCGCGGATGATGACGATTTCCTCGGCCTCCTGCTTGGCGAGCTCGGCGCGACCGGCCCCCGCATAGATCTTCTCGGACTCCTCGCGCTGCTTGATCATCTTGGCGAAGAGCTCGAGCAGCTCGGCATCGGTCGCCTCGCCCTTGCCGGCCGTGCGGGCGGCGATGTCGCGATCCTTGATCGCGGCGCTCATCAGCCGAAGCGTCGAGACGCGCCGCTTGTCTTGCGCCTTGGTGGCAGCCTTCAAGGCGGCGGTGACGGTGTCGCGCATGGGTCTTCGGATCGTTTAGGGAAGGAAGTTTCCAAACTAATCGAGGGCGCCAACCGGAGCAAGGGATTTTGTTGACCTAACTTATTGTTTTAACAACAAAATATTTTGCCCTGTGGATTGACCCTTTCTGTCTCGTGGCCTAAAGTTCCGCGGGCCTTGCCCGCGGATTCTGCGGGGCCTCAGAGCCCTTGTAGTCCGTAGTCCTTGCACCCGACTTAGCAACCGGGCGCCTCCCGCCGAGCGGCGCCTATAAGAGACGATGACCGACACGCGTGAAACTCTGGCCGCAGAGGCCCAGCCGCCGCGCGCGCGCGCTATTGCCGGATGGACCGACGAGAGGCCGACCGGCCTGCTCGTTCTTGCCGACGGCACAGTTATCGAAGGAAAGGGCGCGGGCGCCGCCGGCATCGCCGTGGGCGAAGTCTGCTTCAACACCGCCATGACCGGCTATCAGGAGATCCTGACCGATCCCTCCTATGCCGGGCAGATCATTACCTTCACCTTCCCCCATATCGGCAATGTCGGCACCAATGGCGAGGATATGGAGGCGGGCAGCCTCGCCACAGGCGGCGTGCGCGGCTGCGTTCTCCGCGCCTCCATCACCGCGCCGTCGAATTGGCGCGCGGCGCAAGATCTCGATGCTTGGCTCAAGGCGCGCGGCATCATCGCCGTGACCGGAATAGATACTCGCGCGCTGACGACGCTGATCCGCGAGAACGGCATGCCGAATGCGGTCATCGCGCATGCGCCGGACGGCAAGTTCGACCGGGAGGCGCTGAAGCGGGAGGCCGTTGCATTCCCCGGCATGATCGGGCTCGACCTCGCCAAGGACGTGACCTCGGGCCAGAGCTACAGCTGGGACGAGACGGCGTGGCAGTGGGGCAAGGGCTATGGGCGGCAGGAGAGCCCGCGCTTTCACGTCGTCGCCATCGATTATGGGCTCAAGCGCAACATCCTGCGCGAGCTTGCGACCGTTGGCTGCCGCCTCACGGTCGTGCCGGCGACGACAACGGCCGAGGAGATCCTCGAGCGGAAGCCGGATGGCGTGTTCCTGTCGAACGGCCCCGGGGACCCGGCGGCGACCGGCGTCTATGCCGTGCCCGAGATCCGGAAGCTCGTGGCCTCGGGCCTCCCCGTCTTCGGCATTTGTCTCGGTCATCAGATGCTGGGGCTCGCGCTCGGCGGCACCACCGCCAAGATGCATCAGGGCCATCACGGCGCGAACCACCCGGTGAAGGACTTCACCACCGAGAAGGTCGAGATCACCTCGATGAATCACGGCTTCGCGGTTGACCGCGACAGCCTGCCCGAGAATGTCGAGGAGACGCATGTCTCTCTGTTCGACGGCTCCAATTGCGGACTCAAGGTGAAGGACGAGCCTGTGTTCTCGGTGCAGTACCATCCCGAGGCTTCGCCGGGACCTCAAGACAGTCACTATCTTTTCACCCGCTTCGTCGCGATGATGGAACGGCGGCAGCGCGAGGCGGCGGAATAAAGATGCCCAAGCGCACCGACATAAAGTCGATCCTGATCGTGGGCGCAGGGCCGATCGTCATCGGCCAGGCCTGCGAGTTCGACTATTCGGGCACGCAGGCGTGCAAGGCCCTGAAGCAAGAAGGCTACCGGATCGTGCTCGTGAACTCGAACCCGGCCACGATCATGACCGACCCGGACGTGGCCGACGCCACCTATATCGAGCCGATCACGCCGGAATTCCTCACCCAGATCATCGAGAAGGAGCGACCCGACGCGCTTCTGCCGACGATGGGCGGGCAGACGGCGCTCAACGCCGCGCTGAGCCTCGAGCGCGCCGGCGTGCTAAAGAGATACGGCGTGGAGATGATCGGCGCGCGCGCGGAAGTCATCGACAAGGCCGAGGATCGCGAGCTGTTTCGCGAGGCGATGCACAGAATAGGGCTCGAGACGCCGCACTCGCGGCTCGCCGACGCGGCCACGCTCAAGCGCGCCGACCGGCAGAAATACAAGAACGAGCTGGCCCGGATCGAGTCCGCCCATGCCGATCCGCAGGAACTGGCACAGGCGCTTTCCAAGTTCGAGGCGGACTGGGCGCGAACCGAAAGCGAGCGGCGCCGGCGCTATGTCGAGAAGGGCCTGATCGAAGCGCTCGATGTCTTGTCCGATATCGGCCTTCCCGCCATCATTCGCCCCTCCTTCACCCTCGGCGGCACCGGCGGCGGCATCGCCTATAACCGCGAAGAGTTTCTCGAAATCGTCGAGCGCGGGCTCGATGCCTCGCCCACTTGCGAAGTGCTGATCGAGGAATTGGTGCTCGGCTGGAAGGAGTACGAGATGGAGGTCGTCCGCGACAAGGACGACAACTGCATCATCGTCTGCTCGATCGAGAATGTCGATCCGATGGGCGTGCATACCGGCGATTCGATCACGGTGGCGCCGGCGCTGACGCTCACCGACAAGGAATATCAGATCATGCGCAACGCCTCGATCGCGGTGCTGCGCGAGATCGGTGTCGAGACCGGCGGCTCCAACGTGCAGTTCGCGGTGAACCCCGCCGACGGGCGGCTCGTCGTCATCGAGATGAACCCGCGCGTGTCGCGCTCTTCGGCGCTCGCGTCGAAGGCGACGGGCTTCCCCATCGCCAAGGTCGCGGCCAGGCTCGCAGTCGGCTACACGCTCGATGAGCTTGCGAACGACATCACCGGCGGGGCGACGCCCGCATCCTTCGAGCCGACCATCGATTACGTGGTGACGAAGATCCCTCGCTTCGCCTTCGAGAAGTTTCCCGGCTCGCAACCGGTGCTCACCACGTCGATGAAGTCGGTGGGCGAGGCCATGGCCATCGGCCGCAACTTCCCCGAGTCGCTGCAAAAGGCGCTGCGCTCGATGGAGACGGGGCTCACGGGCCTCGACGACGTCACCTTCCAGGGGCTCGGCCAGGGCGACGACAAGAACGTGATCCGCGCCGCGCTCGGCACGCCCTCGCCCGACCGCCTGCTCAAGGTCGCGCAGGCGCTCCGGCTCGGCTTCGAGGAGGCGCAGATCTTCGAGGCTTGCCAGATCGATCCCTGGTTCATCCGCCAGATCAAGGACATTGTCGATATGGAGGCGCGCGTGCGGGAGCACGGCCTTCCCGGCAATCCCGCCCAATTCCGCGCCTTGAAGGCGATGGGGTTTTCCGACGAGCGGCTGGCCAAGCTCGCCGGCGTCGAGGCGAGCGAAGTTGCGGCAAGACGCCGGGCGCTCGACGTGCACCCTGTCTATAAGCGCATCGACACTTGCGCCGCCGAGTTCGCCTCGCCGACCGCCTATATGTATTCAACCTACGAGGCGCCGTTCGCGGGACGCGCGGCCTGCGAGGCGCGACCGACGGATGCGCAAAAGATCATCATTCTCGGCGGCGGTCCGAACCGCATCGGCCAGGGCATCGAGTTCGACTATTGCTGCTGCCATGCGGCCTTCGCGCTGTCTGACGCGGGCTATGAGACCATCATGGTCAATTGCAACCCGGAGACGGTTTCGACCGATTACGACACCTCGGACCGGCTCTATTTCGAGCCGCTGACCGAAGAGGACGTGCTCGAGATCGTCCGCACCGAGCGGCAGAACGGTGAGGTCATGGGCGTCATCGTGCAGTTCGGCGGCCAGACGCCGCTCAAGCTCGCCCAGGCTTTCGAGCACGCGCATGTGCCGATTCTCGGCACCTCGCCCGACGCCATCGATCTCGCCGAGGACCGCGACCGCTTCAAGGCCCTGATCGACCGGCTGGCCTTGCGGCAGCCGCGGAGCGGCATCGCCCGCTCGGCAAAGGAGGCCAAGGCGATCGCGGCGGAGATCGGCTTCCCGCTCGTCATCAGGCCCTCTTACGTGCTCGGCGGCAGGGCCATGGAAATCGTCCACGACGAAGCGCAGCTCGACCGCTACATCGCCGAGGCTGTGGTCGTGTCGGGCAAGAGCCCGGTTCTGATCGACTCCTATCTGCGCGATGCCATCGAGGTCGATGTCGACGCCATCTGCGACGGCAAGGACGTGTTCATCTGCGGGGTGATGGAGCATATCGAGGAGGCGGGCGTGCATTCGGGCGACTCGGCCTGTTCGCTGCCGCCGCACTCGCTGAAGCCGGCGATCGTCGCCGATCTCGAACGCCAGACCATCGAGCTTGCCCGCGCGCTGAACGTGGTCGGGCTGATGAATGTTCAGTTCGCCATACAGAACGACGACATCTACATTCTCGAGGTCAACCCGCGCGCCTCGCGCACGGTGCCCTTCGTCGCCAAGGTGATCGGCCTCCCCATCGCCGGGATCGCCGCGCAAGTCATGGCCGGGAAGAAGCTCGCCTCCTTCGGCCTCAAGCGGCGGAAGCTCGATCATATCGCGGTGAAGGAGGCGGTGTTCCCCTTCGCACGCTTCCCCGGTGTCGATCCGGTGCTCGGGCCCGAGATGCGCTCGACCGGCGAGGTGATGGGCATCGACCGCGACTATGCGGTCGCCTTCGCCAAGAGCCAGCTCGGCGGCGGCTCGCGGCTACCTCTCTCCGGCACGGTGTTCGTCTCGGTCAAGGACGCCGACAAGGACAAGGTTGTGGCGCCGGTCCGCGCGCTTGCCGAGATGGGCTTTCGCATCATCGCCACGCGCGGCACCAAGCGTCATTTCGACGCCCACGGGATTCCATGCGAGAGGGTTAACAAGGTGCTGGAGGGGCGCCCGCACGTGGTTGACGCCATCACCAACGGCGAGGTCGATATCGTGTTCAACACCACCGAGGGGGTCAAGGCGCTCGCCGACTCCTTCTCCATCCGCCGGTCGGCGCTGCTCTACCACATTCCCTACTATACGACGCTCGCCGGCGCGCAGGCCGTGACCGAGGCGATCAGGGCGCTCAGGGCCGGCAATCTCAACGTGGCCCCGTTGCAGAGCTACGTCGGCAGCGCCCCTAGAAAATAGGCCAAATCAACGGATTCTTGACTTAGACTGGGCAATTCCTGGACATTAAACGGTCCGGGGGAGCCAAAGGAGCTTTGACTGACATGGAGAAGGTGCCGATGACCGCGGAGGGGTATGCCGCGCTTGAGGCTGAGATCAAGCATCTCAAGACCGTTGAGCGCCCGCGCATCATCAAGCAAATCGCCGATGCTCGCACCCATGGCGACCTCTCGGAAAACGCTGAGTATCACGCCGCCAAGGAGCAGCAGGGCATCACCGAGGCGCGGATGGCCGACCTCGAAGACAAGCTGTCCCGAGCCGATATTATCGACGTTTCCAAGCTCAAGGGAGACCAGGTGATGTTCGGGGCGACCGTCACCCTGCTCGACGAGGACACCGACGAGAAGGTCAAGTACCGGATCGTGGGCGAACTCGAAGCAGAGGTGAGGAGCGGCAAGATCTCCATCACCTCGCCCATCGCGCGCGCCCTTCTCGGCAAGCGCAAGAAGGATATTGTCGAGGTCTCCACTCCGGGCGGCGGCAAGTCCTACCAGGTGCTCAAGGTCGAATATAAATAGCCCTATAAATGTTCCCTTCAGTGCGCTTTGCGTGCGCCGGAGCCCGCGCATGGAGGGTGGGTCGCGGCCAATGATTGCAGCAATTTTCCGCACGGCCTCTCGCATGTCGTGCCTTGCGGTTCGCGCATTTGCGCTCGCCTCGACCATGGTCGTCGCCATCGGCGTCGCATCGGCCGAGACGGACGGCGCGATTGCGGTCGAGAATGCCTGGTCGCGCGCCGTGCCTGACGGGGCGACGGTCGGGGTCGGCTACCTCGCCATCAGGAACGCGGGCAATGAGCCCGACCGCCTCGTTTCGGCAAGCGCATCCCTCGCCGGCGAGACCGAAATCCACCAAACGACGATGGACGATGGGGTGATGCGGATGCGCCCGGTTCCCGGCGGTGTCCCTGTGCCGGCCAAAAGCACGGTCATGTTGGAACCCAGCGGCTATCACTTCATGTTTATGGGTTTGACGCAGCCGCTCAAGGAAGGCGATGCCTTCCCGGTGAAACTGACCTTCGAGCGCGCCGGGAGCGTTGAGGTGACGTTCCACGTTCTCGGCATGGGCGCGCAAGGGCCGAAGACGGAGCAGCAGCAATAGGCCGAAAGGCCGGCTTGCGGTCGATCTTGAGAGACCACTACGCTTGAAGAACTACCATTCGGAGGAGAGATATGATCTCAAGGCGGTTCTGGTTGACATTGCTCGCTTGCATTGTGTCCGCCACGCTTGCTTTCGCTCATGAAGGCGCGACCGGCGTGGTCAAGGAGCGAATGGATCTGATGGACAGTCAGAAGGACGCCATGAAGGTCATCGGCGATATGGCCAAGGGCAAGACGTCGTTCGATGTGGCCGCGGCGACCAAGGCTGCCAACGATATCCATGTAACCGCCAAGAAAATCCCCGATCTCTTCCCGGAAGGGAGCGGCGGAGAGAAGAACAAGAGCGATGCGCTTCCCGCGGTGTGGGAGAAGTGGGACCGTTTCACCGCCAACGCCGACGACCTCGCAACCGCGGCCGATGCGCTCGTCAAGGCGCTCGGCGACAGCGCAAGCGAGGATTGGAGGCCCGCGTTCCAGAAAGTGGGCGAAGCGTGCAAGTCCTGCCATGAGGATTTTCGCGCCAAGAAGAAGGAAGGAAAGCAATAGCCCCTTGAACATCTCGGCGCGGGCGGCGTTGACGGGGCATGGTATAGTGCGCGCCATGTGTGGCATGGCGACATGATCGAAAAGCTCGAATTCATCATCGCGCTCGCGCGCGAACGGCATTTCGGCCACGCGGCCGAGGCCTGCGGCGTGAGCCAGCCGACACTCTCGGCCGGTATCAAGCAGCTCGAGGATTCGTTCGGAGTGCTGCTCGTACAGCGGGGTTCACGCTTCCAGGGGTTCACGCCGGAAGGCGAGCGGGTGCTCGACTGGGCGCGCCGCATCGTCGGCGACACTCGCGCCATGCGCCAGGAGATCGATGCGCTCCGGCACGGTCTTGCCGGCCATATCCGCATCGCAGCGATCCCCACCGCGCTCGCCATAGCAGCCATGATCACCACGCCCTACCGGGCGCGGCATCCCGACGTCCGTTTCACCATTCTTTCCCGCAACTCGATCGAGGTTTTGGGTCTCCTCGAAAACCTGGAGGTCGACGCGGGGCTGACCTATCTCGACAACGAGCCCTTGGGCCGGGTACAGACCGTGCCGCTCTATAGCGAGCAGTACCGGCTGCTGACCTCCTCGGAAAGCCCGCTGGGCAATCGCGACCAGGTCACCTGGGCCGAGGTCGGCAAGGTACCGCTCTGCCTGCTCACGCCCGACATGCAGAACCGCCGCATCATCGAGCAGCTGCTCAGGGAAGCTGGGTCCGAGGTGGCCCCAACCTTGGAGTCCGATTCCATCGTGGTCCTGTTCGCCCATGTCCGCACCGGACGCTGGGCGAGCGTCATGCCGGCGAAGCTCGCCGAGGTCCTCGGCCTGACCGAGACGGTCCGCGCCATCCCGATCGTCCAACCCGAAGTCACGCATTCGATCGGGCTGGTGGTGCCTCATCGCAACCCGCTCACGCCTCTCATCAACGCGCTGGTCCATGAAGCGCGGGAACTTGCTCCGATCCTCGGCGGCATTGCCCAACCGGAACGGTCTCGCGCTAAGCGTGCGGGAAAGGCCGCCGTCCGCTGATTTTCGGCCATACCACCTTCCACCACCCCACTACTCAGGTGAACGTGGTCACGACCGAGTTCTCGGACTGGGCCACCAACTGCCCCGAATACAAAGTGACGGCGGTGCAGGTCAGCCCGTCCAATGGACCGTCGGAGTGGCAGGAAGAATATGAGGAGCTGACGCGGCAAAGCCGCCGCATCGCCGAGCGACTGGTTGCGGCGGAATAGACGAAAAAAGGCATCGATCGAAGAGCCCCGACGCCCATGTCCCCCGACCGTCTCGTCTATATGGCGAACCAGATCGGCAAGTTCTTCGCCTATCAGCGCGAAGACGAGGTCGTTCCCGGAATCGCCAGTCACATCAAGAAATTCTGGGACCCGAGGATGCGCACGGCGATCTTTGCCTATATCGATGCCGGCGGCGACGGGCTCGACCCGCCGGTCAAGGAAGCGATCCTCAGCCTGAGGGGACACGGCCGCGCGCCGGGGTCGGCCAAGGAGTCAAGCTTCCAAGGGACCTAGTCTTGCCGCCTGCCGCCTTTACGGCATGATGGCGACGCCCCAGGGCAGGCGTCCGACCGGCACAGACTTCTCCGCTTTGAGCGATTCGACGTCGATGACCGTGATGTCATTGGTGAGGCCATTGGCGACGTAATATTTCTTGCCGTCGGGGCCGAGCTCGCCGTGCCAGGGACGCTGGCCGACCAGGATATACTCCTTGACCTCCTTGGTTGCCGTGTCGACCACGGCAACACGATTCGACGGCCCGAGCGGAACGAACATGAGCTTGCCGTCGGCGCTGAAATCCATGCCGACGGGCTGGAGCTGCTCGGGGCGCACGCCTTCAACTTCAAAGCCGATCTTCTTGACGACCTTCCAGCTCTTGGGATCCTCCCAGTTGCTGGTATCGACGATCGAGATCGTGCCGCCAACTTCGGAGGAGACCCACAGCTCTTTCTTGTCCTTGGTGAATTTCGCCTCGCGCGGCCGGCTGTCCACGAGAATATTGCCGACCAGATTTTTCGTCTTGTTGTCGATGATATGCGCCATGCTCGTGCTCTCGGATGTCGCGGCGGTGTAACGGTCGTCGGGACTAACGGTCATGCCTTCGGGCTCGACGCCAACCGGCACTTCGCCGACCACCTCGCCGCTCTTGATGTCCATGATGGTCACGAGCGAGTTGTCCTCGTTGGCGATGTAGATGATCTCGCCGGTCGAATTGACCGCCATCAGCTCGGGGTCGGGACCCGATTCGAGCTGGCGGCTGACCTCGAGCGTCTTGGTGTCGATCACGTCCATGATGTCGCCATCGCCGGCGGCAACGAAGAGTTCCTTGAAATCGGGGCTCAGAACGATGCCGCGCGGGCGCCGCGAGACTTTGATCGTCTTGATCGTCTCCAGCGTTTCGCTGTTAAGCACGGTGATCGTGTTGTCCTTCTCGTTGGAGACGAAGATCGTCGCGGCGGAAGCGGGGGCCGCACAGAGAAGGAGTGAGGCGCCGAGTGCGATGGCGAGTTTGCTGCTGTTCATGTCTCTACCTTTGGTCGATGGCTATTTTGAACTTGCACTTGGTCTCAGGGGCGTCGAAGCCGAGCGTATCGGTGATGTTGGTGGGATGCAGGAAGCCTTCCTGCGGCGAGGTCGAAACCGGCACGCGGGTGCCGCCGCCGAGGATGATCGGCTGGCGCATCTGATGGTCCCAGGCCCGGAAGCTCATGGCCTGGCCTTTGAAGCCTTCGAGCTTGAATTCCGGCGACAACATGTAGGCCTTCACCTCGGCGGGAGCGGTCTTGCCGGATTTCATCGCTGAATCGGCGAGAGCACGAAAGGCGAGCCAGGCGGTGTAGTCGCGCTCGACGGGCGGGCGCTTGGCAAGGCGCGGAATGGCGTTCTGAAAATGCATTGCGCCGGACTCCGTGTAGGACTTGTCCCACGCGGTCGCCTGCAGCCCCTGGGTGCCGACCACAGGGCGCGGCAAATAGGTCCGATACATGAGGTAGTCGCCGAAATCGTCGTCGCTGTTCAGCACCCAAACCGCGTCGTGATCGTACGCCTCCTCGGTCACCATGGGGATTTGCGCCTGAATCTGCTGGTGGCCGGAATCCAGATTGCGGGCTCCGGGCGGCAGGTCGTAGACCTTTTCGCTGACGACCTTGCCGCCGAAGCGTGTGGCGGAGCGCTTCACTTGCGCGAGATAGTCCTGATCCTGCGGCGTATCGCGCCTGATGACGAACCAGCGCGGCCACTTCTTCCAGATGAGATATTGCGCCAGCGCATCGGCCCGCATCGCGTAATCGGGGATCACATGAAAAACGTTGACGCGGCAGTCTTCCTGCCGGAGCGACGTGGCGCTCGAGCGGATATTCAGGATGATCGCGTCTTTGGCATCGGGGAGATCGGCGACAGCGAGAAGATCGGCGGGCTCCAGATCGGCGATGATGAAGCGCTCGCCCGCGGCGAGAACTTCCTTCGCTTTGGCGACAACGTCTCCGTCCTCGGGCACGATCGCCTCGATCAACTCGAAGGAGTGACCGACCAAGTTTCCGGCCTGGTTCCCCTCCTTCAGCATGAGACGCGCGCCCTGGATGCCCTTATCGGTGATGGGCTTCTCGGCATAGGAGAGCGGGAGAGGCTCCGGATATTCCTTGCCGAGATAGACGACCCGCACGTTCTTCTTCTGAGCTTCGCCGACTTCCGGCGCGGCGTTGGCGGGAGGCGCTTGCGGCGCTCCGGTTGCGGCGCCCGCCTGCCGTGCTTCTGCCGCAGGCGCAGGCGGCGCGGCGGGTGAAGCCGGCTCCGGCATTTCGGCGCGCGCGGTTGAGAACGAGGCCGGGACGAGAAGCGCGAGGGCAACAAGCGTTGCGAGAAACTTGCGCCGCTTAGGAGAGCGGACCAACACTGAACTCCACATCGGCGAGAGCGCTTCTCTTACGGGGACCAATCGGCCGGGGCGAGCGATCTCGCTCGAATATCGGGGACCAGGACACTATCTCCCAAACCTGCGGGAACTTGGCAAGTCGCGCCGCACAATAGGGTAAGAACGCGCCGAAGTTAATGAGCTTGAACGCCCTACCCTATGGTGAAACCGGCAAAGGCGCTTCCAGGCCGCGGCAAGCCTCTATGCCAAGAGTGGCATCGGCGGCGGCCGCGAAAAAGCCGCCAAGCCCGATAGGAGCTTGGCGGCTTACCAAAATTTCATGCGGATGAGACCCGCGCGCCTCTATTGCAGCGGCGGCTTCTTCTCGGAGCCGGGGTTCACCGACCGCATCCACGTGACGACCTTCCACAGATCGTCGGAGGTCTTGATGATGCCGCCGAAGGGCGGCATGGGTCCCACCACGACCTCCGACTTGACCCGCTTGTAACCCTGCTTCTTCAACTCGTCCGAGCCGAGGGCGATCAGTCTGAACACCGTATCGTCGTCGGGGCCATAGACCCAGGTGTCGTTGGTGAGCGGCACGCACATGCCGCCACCGCCGCCGCCGCCGTGACAGCCGTTGCAGCTGAAGGAGAGATACTTCTTGTGACCCACCTCGGCCATTTCGGCGATCTTGTCGGTGTAGGGATTATGCAATCCCCCCTTGGGCGTGGCCTTGATGAGGTCGAGCGGGGGCGTGGCGTCGCCAGGCTTACAGCAGTCACCCCGCCGCCTGCGGCCGGCGCCGCCGCGTCGGCCGGCTGTGCCGGAGCCGCCTGATCTGCTGCCGGCTCGTCGGTCGCACAGGCCTTCCAGGCGAAAGCTCCCATGCCGGCTACAATCATGAGTGTCAAAAGTCCGGTGGTGATCTTGTGCACTTTTTGTTCCCTTGCCCTAGCTGAGTGTTGATTGTCGTGCGTTCAGTCGATGACCAATGGTGATAGCGCCGACCGGGGCGCAGCGATAGCGGCGGCTGCATGGTGCGGCATTTTTTCTCCTACTGGTTAAATGTAGTTATTTCAATTGGTTACGTCGAAATCCATGCCCTCGAAGGTGTAGCGCGGCACTTGCGTCCAGATGCCGTCCTCCTGCACCGGAACCTTGTGCATTCTGACCTCACTGACCGCAAGCTTCCCGCTCTTCTGCGTCACCCAGAAATCGATGTCGTAATATTCGTCGGTGCTGCCGGGCTTGCGGAAGTCGGTGCAGACAAAATACTGGCCGTCCTTCTTGAGATGGCGCACCGGCTGGTGAATTTCGACGAATTGAAGCGGTATGGTCTCGCCCGTCTTGTCATCCTTGACCGGCAGGTTGCCGTTTTCGTCCCTGTTGGTGGCGACGTAGTTGTGAATGGCGCTCATCACCTGCCAGGCGCGGGTCACCTCCATGTCGCCGGGATGCTCCTGCACAGGCAGCCACCACCAGGCGACCGGCAAGCGCGTGACCATGATCCAGCCGTCGCCCTCCTGCTTCGGGCCCTTCTGCACCCGGATATCCATCAGCGTGAGCTTGTCGCCGTCGGGCTTGAACCAGAAATCGATGGCGTACTGCTTCTTCGGCGTTTCCTTGTCGTGGAAGATGGTATTGGCGAACCAGCCATAACCCTGCATGCCGCGCACAATCTTGACCTGCTCGAAGACAAGATTGAGGTCGGCATCGAGCTTGGGATCGTGGAAGACGAAGGCACCGTCCTTGGAGCGTTCGGCGATGACGCCGGCGACGGCTTGTTTGACCGCACCCTCATCAATCTCGCCGGCCGCGACCGGCCCAAGCATTAGGAAGCCCAATGCCGAGGCGAGCATCATAGCCCGCACGACGTGAAGCCAACGAGAGAGGCCTCGCATGCTCACTCGCTCGTCGTCTCGGCGCCGCTGCTGGCCGGCGCGGGCGCCGCTGCTGAACGTGCCGAGCCCAAGACCAAAATGGCCTGGGCCGCCTCGAGATTCCCGTTCTTCTCGGCGACGTCGGTTGCCGTCAAGCCCTGGCCGTTCTTGAGCGCCGGGTCGGCGCCCGCATCCATGAGAAGACCGATCATCGGCGCATTGTTATGCGCCGCGGCGATCATCAGCGCAGTCATGCCGTTCTTGGCCTGGGCGTTGATTGCGGCGCCGCGACCGACGAGTGAAGTGGCAATATCGGTCGGGCGGGCGCTCCCGGGCACAAAGCGCGCACCCTCCGCCGGCGCGGCCTGCGCCGCGACCACCATCAGCGGCGTCAATCCGTCCGGCCCCGAGGCGACGCTCACATCGGCTCCGCCTTCGATCAACGCCTTCGCCACTTCGTACCTCGAATCGGCGAGCGCAAGCGTAAGCGGATGAACCCCATCGGGGCCCGGCTTGTCGACATCGGCGCCGTTCTCCAGCAGCGCCTTGATCGAAGGAACGTGGTCGCGCATCGCGGCGGCCACGAGCGCGGTCGTTCCGCCCTCGTCGGCAAGATTGGGATCGGCGCCGAGCTCGATGAGCGTCTTGATCATGCGCGTCGTTGCGCTGGCGCGCCGCGTTGATGAGGGGCAGCCAGCCCTGCGGGTCGGGCTTGTTCACCTCGGCACCCTTCTCCACAAGGAACTTCACACGCTCCGCATCGTTGGCGTTGATCGCGTTGCTGAGCTCTTGGTTGAGGTCGGCACCCTCGGAAATCCAGCGCTCGAGCTTCTCCTTGGTGACGACCTGATCGGGTGACGCGAGATCGGGACGCGCCTCGAATTTCTGGTCGGCCAGGGCGATGTAGGCGCCATGCGCGGGCAGATCGCCGGCGACGAGGCATTTGCTGCACTGGACGAGTGGCACGCCATAGTCCTTGAGGATCTTTTCCACCTCTTCGGCATGATCCTCGAGGGCGAATTCGAGCATGTATTTCAGAAAGGCATCGGTCTTGCGCACGCCGATGGCGAGCTCGAACTCAAGCGGGACTTTGTCGTCCTGCAGATTGACCGGCAGAATGGTGATCGGCTCGCCCTTCATGGTCTTGACCCAGCCGGCGAAGGGGCCGAACACGGCGGCGACGTCGAGATCGCCGTCGACCACCTTCTGCACCAAGTACCAAGGCTGATGCTCGATGACGAGATCGCCGTCGTGGGTCTGAGTTTGGAGTTTCACATTATTGACGATGCCGCGCTTGGCGAGAGCGGCGCGAATGCCGGAGGTCTGGAATACGCCGATCTTCAGATCCTTGAGCTTAGGATCGTCAAGGCCGCTGAGTTCGAGGCCCTTGTCGTTGCGATAAGCGAGGACATAAGGCGTCTTATAGACCGGAAAGGTGGTGAGCAGCCGTCCGTAAGTGGCCGGCATGTCGAACATGACATCGCACATGTCCTGATCGAAGGTCTGCCGGGTCAGACCCCGCTCGATGAAGGGACGCCAGGAATAGACGACCCGCGCGCCCATGGCCTCGCCGAGAAGCGTGGCGAGCTTGTTCTGGAACCCCTCCTCCTTGATGTTGGAGAGGGGCATGTTGCCGGGGTCGGCGCATACGGCGAGGGTTTCGAGCTTCTTGCCCTTATAGGCCGCCTTGGCCGCGGCCCTGATGGCGATTTGCTCGCTCGGCGTGAGCTCGTCGAATTCCTTGCTGAGGTCTCGCTTGACCTGCTTTTTGGCCGCGTCGGCGGGCAACGCGATGAGCAGGAGGACTAAGGCTGATAGGACTGCGGTAAGAGTTCGCAAAGACATGGGGACACTGCCGCTGTTCGTTTCACAGGGGACGCAATGGTCGGGGGGACCGGTCTTGCGTTCTACCCGGTCTATTAAAGCAGTGACGCCCGGTGCCGCAAGGGCACCGGGCGTCGTTAATCTAGGCTGGCCGTCCGCTTATTCGTAGATGCGGAAGACGTTCAGCTCGCCGCCCTGGGGAATCTTGTCCAGGTTGGCGGCCTTGGTCATGGCCGTGGCGCCGATTGCACCGAACTTGTCGTTCAGGTCAAGACCGGCAGTGACCGGGAGACCGATCCAGCCGCCGATGCCGGAGTAAGTGCCGACATACTGCTTGCCGCCGACTTTCCAGGTGGCCGGAGCGGAGATGATGCCCGAGCCAAGCTTGCGGCTCCACAGGATCTTACCGGAACTCCGGTCGACCGCGCGGAAGTCGCCGCCGAGCGAGCCGTAGAACATCAGACCACCGTCGGTGACCATGGTGCCACCCCAGTTCGGATACGGATCCGGGATTTCCCAAGCGGCCTTGCCGGTCAAGACGTCGTACTTCTTGATCTTGCCGGTCGTGCCCTGCTTCTCAGGATACATGTACACGTTCGCGAACACGTAGACCGTGCCCTGGTTCGTGTGCGTGCGCTCCTGAGGCTCGAGCTCCATGCACCAATTGTTGGTGGGCATGTAGAACATGTTCGGCTCTTTCGGATCGACCGAACCCGGCTGCTGGTCCTTGCCACCCATAGCAGAGGGGCAAGTAGACACGTTGCGGCCAACTTCGAGCGGGGACTTGTCACGGACCTTGATCGGACGGCCGGTCTTCATGTCGACCTTCTCGGCCCAGTCCGTCGTCACGTATTTCGTGGCGCGGAGCAGCGTGCCGTCGGTACGGTCGAGCACATAGGCAAAGCCGTTGCGATCGAAGTGGGTCAGGACCTTACGCTTCTTGCCATCGACTTCCATGTCAGTGAGCATATTCTCGTTGATGCCGTCATAGTCCCACTGATCGAAGGGCGTCATCTGGTATGCCCAGACTGCCTCACCGTTCTCGACTTTGCGGGCGAAGATCGTCATCGACCACTTGTTGTCGAAGTCACCAGCGTTGCACTCTTCATGGGTCTTGTCGGGGCAACGATAAGACGGGCTCCACAGGCCGGGGTTGCCGGTCGCGTAGTAGATCAATCTTCAGCTCTGGATCATAGCTTTGGTAGCCCCAAGCGGCGCCGCCGCCGATCTTATAGTCCTCGCCCGGGAAGGTCTTGATACCCAGGTCCGAACCAGCCTGACCGAATTGCGGGTTGGCCTTGTTGGTGTCGGCCGTCAGGCACACGTCCTTGTCGGAACCCGTGCTGTGGCAAACCCAAGCTTCCGAGCCGTCCTTCAAATTGAAGGCAGCGACACGGCCACGAGCGGCAAACTCGTCACCACCGAAGCCCATGATCACCTTGTCGTCGGCGATCAATGGAGGAGGCGTGATGGTCTCGCCCTTCTCGGGATAGGCGTATTTGACAACCCAGACTTCCTTGCCGGTCTGGCCGTCCAGGGCAATCACGAAACCGTCGAGAGTGCCATAGACGAACTTGCCGTCGGCATAGGAACCACCGCGATTGACGGTGTCGCAGCAAGCGCGCGGAACAGCGGACTCGTCGCGATCGGTCTTCTTCACGTAGCTCCAAACCTGCTTCGGATTGTCAGGATCGGTCAGATCGAGAGCCTGAACCACGTTGCAGTTTGACATGGCCGGGCAGCCGGAAACCATGAACAGCATGGTCTTGCCGCCAACGTCCTTGATCACGAGGGGCGTACCCTCATGGCCGCGCAACGCGTTCGTCCCCTGCAGCCAAGCCATCTGCAACTTGCCGATGTTCTTGGTGTTGATGTCAGCCAAGGGACTGTGACGTGTCAGCGCGAAATCCCGGCCGGGGGCAGGCCACTGATCGGGATCAGCCATACGCGCAAGCTGCTCCTGATCGGAGCCAGCTACCGCCTGACCGGACAAGCCCATCATCACCGCGATGACGGTCCCGGTCAGGACACCAAACTTCATTTTCATGTCTTTCTCCTCTCCCTAGCTACTCAGTTCACCGAACGAAAGCTGAGCTATTCTGTTTGCCGAGGCGCGTTCCTTCCTTGAGCGAAATGCCAAGAGAGCACCGGGCCCTTACAAGTTTTCAAGCTGTCACAGTGGAAGTGGATATGGGAGTCTACCCGAAAGCGCGGAAGCAAAAAAATACGCCTCGCGCCCGCTCCAAGCGGCGGGTCCTCCGATGAACACATCACGCGGTGACACCTCACGAGGAATCGCAGCCTAACGCAGAGAAAAACGCGGCGTTATCGAATTTTCGATGGAAACCGGCATTCCACTCGTTGCCAAGCTGTCCGCACATAATTGCCAAATGCAATGGCTTTGCAAGCAAAAAGTGCTCGGCGTAATCGAATCTGCCAAGGTTCTTTGCCCTCGCTGCACTGCATCAAGTTCCGAAGGCCGCAGTTTCCCGTGTCAAGCAAAAAACATGCATAATTTATACGCAGCACCTCAATGTATTAACGCGACGATCGCGTGCGACGCCGGCGTCGCCGCCGGCAGGATCATCGCGTTATTGAACGCCTCTCAGCCTGACCCGCACAAGAGGGCCAAACTACCGGTCCCCCGGAACCTTTACCGCCACCGCCGGAAGATGCTGGTGGCGATCCGCATCAGTTCCGGCAGCGTCCGCACGCCAAGCTTCGCCTTGAGCTGGGTGCACGTGTTAGTTTTCACGGTCTTGTAGCTGACGTGAAGATGCTCGGCGATGACGCCATAGGGTTTCCTTCGGCCACCAGCGCCAGCGTCTGAAGCTCCTTCACCGTCATTAAAGGGGTTTGACGTGCCCCTCGCCTCCATGAAGGCGACCTCGGAGGCAAGGTCGTGACTGAGGTAGGGCCGGGGGCGCCCGCTGCTTTCATAGCTCTTTTTCGCGAGCCTTAGCATCGGACTTAAGTCGAAGCCGGACCTGGGAGAAATAGCAATGGTAAACTTGGCAATTGGAATTGCCAAATCTTCCCGGACGCAATCGGGACGTGCAAGGAAAAAGGGCTGAGCGGTCACGTCGCGCGCCTGCCGAAGGCGAGAATGCCCGCGACGGGCACGATGAAGCCGATCGTGACCGCGACGATGGCGAGCGCGGCGAGGTCGCCGTAGGAGCCGCGATCCACCGCGAACAAGAGATTGAGATACTTGGTCTGAAGCTGGCCTGCGACGAGCGCGATATTCATCAGTGACGCCATCAGCGCAAACCAGGTTGCGCGTTTCCCGGCCGGGGCGTTGATGGCGACGATGGTTAGCGCCGGGATCATGCTGAGTTCGGCGAAGGGCGCGGACGCGGTCGTATCGACGAGGGCAATCGCGCGGGCGCCGAAGCCGAACGTGGCTTCCGTCCATTGATCGACCCGGAGCGCAAGCCCGATGCTCGGCAAGGACAGTATCGTGCCGATGATGGTCAGCCACAGCAGCACCTTCGCAACCGGCTTCCTTGTGATGACATCGGAAAAGAGCCAGGCGCCGGCGAGACTGAGGGCCGCGCCAATTTGCGCGAGCGTGCCATAGAAGGCCTCGTCGAAGCCGAGCACGTCGATGGTGAACCACCGATAGCCCTCCCCCACCCCCGGACTCGCGCGGTAGAGAAAGATCACGACCGCGGCATAGAAGATGCGCCGGCGATGGACCTCGTCGAGATCCCCGGCGACGCGGGTGAGCATCAGCGCGATGACGGCGAGCGAGATGGCAAAGACGAGCTCCTGCCCGAGGGGCAGGCCGCTAAGCCCAATGGCAACGACCGTGAAACCGAACAGCAGGCCGCCGCCGAGGATACGCCAATCGATGGGCCTCGGCGCGGTGCCATCGAGACGGACCAAGAGGGCACCGGTGAGCGAGATGGCGGGCACGGCGAGCCCGAGCAGAAAGACAGTCTCGTAACTCAAGATTTGCGCGAGCCAGCCCGAAAGGCCCGCGACCGACAGAATTCCCGACCACAGTGCGAGCCGTCCCAGCACCTGGACCAGGCCCAACTCACGATCGACTTCCGCTTTCGGTCTCGGCGCGCCATCCGGCTGCACCCGCTCCACCACTTCCGTGGTCATGGCGTCGGCGATGACGTCCTGGAGCACGACGCCGATCACGATCAAGAGCTGCGCTATCACATAGAGCGCGTTCTTGCCGGCGAAGGCGATCCAGCCGCCGGCGGCGCCCGCGAGAATGACCATTCCCGCGGCGACGAGGCTCGCGCCGATGAACACATAGGCGCGGCGCTGGGAGCCGAGAATCGGAACGGAGTCGGCGAGCTGCCCAAACACCATCTTCACGGTCCAGGGCAAGGTCAGCCACACGGCGATCGCGGCCAACTCCGCCGGCGTGAAGGTCAGGGCCTCCTTCACCCAGAAGGTCTGGGCAACCCCCACTAGGCCCAGCGCGCCATAGGCGTAATAGATCATGAGCAGCGGCAGATAGCGCAGGCGCATGGCGCGGATGGGCGTCACCAGCGCCGTCTTCAGCTTGTCGAGCAGCGCCCGCCGTTCTCCGGTTTCAGCCTGCGATGCAACCGTCATGATCTTCGTCGACTTTCGAATCTCTCACCCGATACCCGTCAGGGCACCAAACCTTGACGCTACGACGTGCCGTCGGCAACGACCGGCCGCGTGCGCCGGCGCCCACGGCTTGCCGTCTTCGTGCTCTCTCCCCGCAAGGACCAGCCCTTCACCACGGCGTAGATCGCAGGGATAACGATCAGCGTCAGCAGCGTGGATGAGACCATTCCGCCGATCATGGGAACGGCGATGCGTTGCATGACCTCCGCGCCGGTGCCATGGGTCCACATGATCGGCAAGAGACCCGCCATGATCGCGGCCACGGTCATCATCTTGGGGCGAACGCGCTCGACCGCACCCGACATGATCGCCGCATGGAGATCGGCGCCGGTGAAGGGACGGCCCTCCCCTTCGCGCTGTTGCCGTAGCTCCTTTAGCGCGTGGTCGAGATAGATCAGCATCACCACCCCGGTCTCAGCGGCAACGCCGGCAAGCGCAATGAAGCCGACGGCCACGGCGACGGAGAGATTGAAGCCGAGCCACCACATCAGCCAGAAGCCGCCGACGAGCGCGAACGGCACCGACAGCATGACGATCAGCGTCTCGGTGATGCGCCGGAAATTGAGGTAGAGCAGCATGAAGATGACGAGCAAGGTCACCGGCACCACGATTTGCAGCCTTGCCTTGGCGCGCTCCAAATATTCGAACTGACCGCTCCAGGTCGCGTAATAGCCGGGCGGGAAATCGACCCCGTCGGCCACAGCCTTTTTCGCCTCGGCGACATATCCGCCGAGATCGCGGTCGCGCAAATCGACGAAGATATAGAGGGCGAGCTGGGCGTCCTCGGTGCGGATGCTCGAGGGGCCCTGCGCGAGGCTCACCTTGGCCACCTCGCCGAGCGGCACCGTGCCGCCGCTCGGTAGCGGGATCAGCACTTCGCTCGCGATGTCTTCCGGGCGGCTGCGGTAATCGCGCGGGTAGCGGATGCTGACGGTATAGCGCTCGCGGCCTTCGACCGTCGTGGTCACAGGCTCGGCACCAAGCGCCATGGCGATCACGTTCTGCATGTCGCCGACCATGAGCCCGTAGCGAGCGAGTTGCACCCGATCGGGATCGACGTTGAGGTAATAGCCGCTGATGGCGCGCTCGGCGTAAGCGGAAGAAGTCCCGGGAACGTCGCGGAGAACGGCCTCGATCTTGCGCGCGAGTTTCTCCATCTCGGCAAGGTCCTTGCCATAGACCTTGACGCCCACCGGCGTGCGGATGCCTGTCGATAGCATGTCGATGCGGGCCTTGATCGGCATGGTCCAGGCATTGGAAACGCCGGGAAATTGCAGCGACCGGTCCATCTCGGCGATGAGCTTGTCCACGGTCATGCCCGGACGCCATTCGCTCTCTGGCTTGAGATTGATCACGGTCTCGACCATCTCGGTCGGCGCCGGGTCGGTCGCGGTCGCGGCGCGTCCCGCCTTGCCGAAGACCGACTCGACTTCCGGGAACGACTTGATGATTTTGTCTTGCGTCTGGAGAAGCTCCGCCGCCTTGGTCACGGAGATACCCGGCAGCGTCACCGGCATGTACATCAGCGTGCCCTCGTTGAGGTTGGGCATGAACTCGCTGCCGAGCTTCGATGCGGGCCAAGAACTCAATGCGAGCACGGCCAGCGCGATCGCGATCGTCGCGGCCTTGAACTTCAAAGCGAGCTCAATCACCGGTCGGTAAATCCAGATCAAGAACCGGTTCACCGGGTTCTTCCGCTCCGGCATGATGCGGCCGCGGACGAAAACCATCATCAGCGCCGGAACCAAAAGGATCGAGAGCAGCGCCGCGGCGGCCATGGCGAAGGTCTTGGTATAGGCGAGCGGCTTGAATAGCCGGCCCTCCTGCGCTTCGAGCGCGAAGATCGGCAGGAACGACACGGTGATGATGAGGAGGCTGAAGAACAGCGCAGGACCCACTTCGACAGCGGCCTCGACCACGATCTCATGCCGAGGCTTGCCGGGCGGCGCGCGCTCGAGCCGCTTATGCGCGTTCTCGATCATGACGATGGCGGCGTCCACCATCGCGCCGATGGCGATGGCGATGCCGCCGAGGCTCATGATGTTGGAGCTGAGCCCCAAAACCCACATGCAGATATAGGCGATGAGAATGCCGAGCGGCAGGGTGATGATCGCGACCAGCGCGCTGCGCGCATGCAGGAGGAAGATGACGCAGACGAGCGCGACGATCAGGCTCTCCTCGATGAGGGTGCGTTTGAGCGTGTCGATGGCGCGGTAGATGAGGGCCGAACGGTCATAAACGGATTCCACGCTGACGCCTTCGGGCAGGCTCGGTGTTATCTCGGAGAGACTCCGCTTCACATTGTCGATGACCGATAGCGCATTCTCGCCGAAGCGCTGAAGCGCGATGCCGGAGACGACCTCGCCCTCCCCGTTCAATTCGGCGATGCCGCGGCGTTCGTCCGATGTCAGCTCGACCCGCGCCACGTCCTTCAGCAGCACGGGGACGCCGCCCTCGTTCTTGACGACGATTTGCTCGAGGTCCGACAGGTTCTTGATATAGCCGCGCCCGCGCACGGCGAACTCGGTCTCCGACACCTCCACCGTGCGGCCGCCCACATCCATGTTGCTTTCACGGATCACGTCGCGAATGCGCGAGAGCGGAATGCCGAGCGCCTGGAGGCGCCTCGGGTCGATCACCACGCTATATTGCTTGACGAAGCCGCCGACGCTTGCGACTTCGGCCACGCCTGACGCGTTAGAGAGCCCGAAGCGGATATGCCAATCCTGGATGGTGCGAAGTTCGGCGAGGCTTCGTTGCGCGCCACGCACCACATATTGATACACCCACCCAACTCCTGTGGCGTCGGGCCCGAGGCTCGGCGTTACGCCTTGCGGCAGCCGCCGCGCGGCAGAGCTCAGATATTCGAGCACGCGCGACCGCGCCCAATAGATGTCGGTGCCGTCCTCGAAGATCACATAGACAAAGGAGACGCCGAAGAAGGAGAACCCGCGCACGACGCGCGACTTGGGTACGGTCAGCATCGCCGTGGTCAGCGGATAGGTGACCTGGTCCTCGACGACTTGCGGAGCTTGGCCTGGAAATTCGGTGTAGACGATCACTTGCGCGTCGGAGAGGTCGGGGATGGCGTCGAGCGGAACGCGGGAGACCGCGTAAATGCCGAGAGCGGTCACGAACAGAGTGGCGAGCCCGACGAGAAAGACATTGCGGGCCGACCAGCGGATGATCGCTGCGATCATGGCTGCGCTCCCTGGCTGAAAGCCTGGAGCGCCGCCTTGAGATTGCTCTCGGCGTCGATGAGGAAGGTGGCCGAGGTGACGACCTCCTCGCCGGACTTAAGGCCAGAAACGATTTCGGTGTAGCCTTCGCCGCGCCGCCCGAGCTTCACTTCGCGCGGCTCGAACCGTCCCTCGCCCTTGGCCACCAGGACGACCTGGCGCGTGCCGCTATCGATGATGGCGCTGTCGGGGACGGCAAGCGCCGGCGCATCGCCATCGCCTGCGCGAAACACGACATCGGCATACATTCCGGGCTTGATCTTGCCGTCGGGGTTCGGCAGCTCGATGCGAACGGAGATCGTGCGCGTCTCGGGCTTCATCATCTCCGGGTAGATGAAGCTCACCGTGCCTTCATGGGGTTCGCCGGCAAGGGCGCGAAGCGTCACCGTCGCGGGCATTTCGACCTCGATCGCGGCGATGTCGGCCTCCGCGACTTCGGCGACCACCCAGACGCTCGAATGGTCGGCGATGCGGAACAACTCGTCGCCGGCGACCACGCGCTGACCCTCGATGACCTTCTTCGCGATGACATCGCCGCTCGCGGGGGAGGCCCAATCGATCGTGCGCGGATTGGCGAGACTGGCGCGCACCTCGTCGATGCGGCTCTCCGGAACGTCAAGATTGCGCAAGCGTTGGACGGCGCCGGCGACGTTCCGGCTCGCCTCGGATTTCGCGGAAGCCTCCGCGCGCAGAGCCACGACGAGATCGGCCTGAGCGAGCTGAATCTGCGGGCTGTAGAAGCGGAAGAGCGGCTCGCCTTTCGTGACGTGCTGGCCGGTCTTGTTGACAAAAAGCTCCTCGACATAGCCGTCGGAGCGCACGGTGACGATCCGAAGCGATGACTCGTCGTGCTCGACGGTGCCGATCCCGCGAACGGTCCGTGTGAGCGGCAAGGAGGCGACTTTCTCGGTGCGCACGCCCGAACGCTGGATCTTATCGAGGCTGACCTTGACCGTGTTGGGATCGCCTTCTTCATCTGCATAGACGGCAATGTAGTCCATGCCCATCGGGTCCTTCTTAGGCACCGGCGAGGTGTCGGGAAGCCCCATGGGATTGCGGTAATAGAGAATCTTGCGTCCGGTCGAGCCAGGCTCGGACTGCTCGGCGGTGGCCTCCGTCGCCACCGTCTCGGCGCGATGCGCGTACCAATAGCTTCCCGCGGCACCGGCCGCGATGCCGGCAACCAATACGATCAGACTGTTCAGACGCCTCATGGCGCGTATCCCGGAATCCTTGTTGGCGGGCCCCCGACGCGAAGCGGCAGGGGATGCGCGGGGCTCGCCAAGAGCGGGTGCTCAAGGCGCTGCAACACGCTTTCGCTTAAGGATTCAGGCGCGAGGAGGCGGTGAAGGCGGATTTGGCGCGAGCGGCAGGTTGAGCCGAGGGATCGGCGCCAATTCGGCCGAAGAATCGGGCATGGAGGCCACTTCGGATGACGCCAGCGGCACGGCCGAAACACCCGCGCATTTGAATGCGCAGGCGGCGTCCTCGGTGCAGTGGCCCTTGGATTGCTTGCCGCAATCCGGGTCCGGCGGGCAGCAATCCGCGTGCGCCGAAGTCGAATGAGCCGAAGTGACAGGAGCAGCCACCCCCGCGACCGGCAACAGGGCCACGGATAAGGCGGTCAGGACGACGAATATGGCGCGGGCGATGCTCATGCTTTGAAAGTTATCCGCCCCGTCCCCTTCAACGTCAAGTGACGGAGACGTGAAGTTGGAAACGTCGTAGGCTCAAGGCTACCCCAAAAAGGCGGTGAGACCTCGAGTAATTTCGCAGCTAATGCGCGGCGGCGAGATGGCCGGTGAGGTCGTGGTCGGGGACCTTGGTCAGATCTTTCTGCAGATCGCTCGCGACGAGTTTGGCGACCGGCTTGCTCAACGCCTTCTTCAGCTCGGTCAGGACTTCCGGCGGGGCGACGAGCATCAGCTTGTCGAATTGCCCGCGGTCGTGCTCGGCCTCGATCTGCTCCGCCACGATCTTGATGAAGTCCTCCTTGGCGGCCGCATGCAAATCGCGGCGCGGCTCGATGGCGTGACGCGCGGGCGAGGCGCTCTCCATGACTCGCGCCGGACGGTCGAGCCCGAGGTCGCGGGCGCGCTCATGCATCTCGGCCGCGACGAAGCTCACTACGGTGCGGAAGGCGCCCTTGTCGTCGCGCGCAACGAACCGCGCCCTGCCGCCGTCGGCGATGACGTACCAGAGTCTTGTTTTCTTCATGGGTTTGCCCGCTCCGCTGGATTACGCAGACTCATTATATAGGCGGCGAGATCGTCAACTTCACTCTTGGTCAGCGGAATTGTGGGCATCGGATGCTTGGGCAGCAGAATGCTTGCCATGATCGAGCCTTCCGTCTGCCCCTCCTTATTGGCGATCTCCTTGAAGCTCGGGATATCGACATTTGCATGTTCTTGCTCGCTCGTGCCGACAAGATGGCAATTCGAGCACAGCCGCGTTGCCAATTCCTGACCATGAACTGGGTCTGGTTCGCTCGTGACCTGGCCGGCGACGGCGGAGCCGGCCCCGAATGTCACAAGGATGCAAAATGCAAAGATGCGAGAACCCATGCCAATCCCCTGAGCGGCGCGAGGCCTCTCGTTCCACAATATATTCAATAGTGTCTATTCATATTCAATAGTGTCTATTCATAGTGTCGCATCGCCGGAGCGGCGTGCCCCCGAGGCTCAATCAGGCGCTCAAGACCTTGAGCTCGCCACGTCGATCAGATGCACGCGCCTTGCCAATTCGAGCTTGATCGCGCCCCTCTCCTTCAGCTCGGCGAACATGCGGGAGACCATTTCGTGCGTGAGCCCGAGATAGTCGGCGATGTCGTGGCGCGGCATGGCAAGATCGAGAACGCGGCTTGAGCCAGCGCGCGCTCAGTTTCCGGAATAAAAGCGGCGAGGCGTTCCAGTGCACTCTTGCGGCCGAGCAGGAGAAGATGATTCTGGGCATGCCGGAGGCCGATCACGGCCAGATTCAAGAGTTCCCGCACGACGCCTGCAGCATGCCGGCTCGCGCCGAGAGTTCCGTCCCACCGGAAAGCAATGACCTTCGCGGGCACCACCGCTTCGGCCGAAGCATGATGGAAAGCGTTGGCCTCGGCCCGCCAATCCCCGAGCCGAGTTTTTTTACCAGCTTCAATGAACGTTTGACCAACCCGCGCATTTAATGGTGTGGGCGGAGGGGCGAACGATGAAGTTAGGAGGTTCGTCATGAAAGTCAAAGACATGATGCACAAGGGCGCCGAGTACGTCGCGCCAAATGCGAAGCTTCAAGCCATTGCCAAAAAGATGCGAGACCGCGATATCGGCGCGATGCCGGTGTGCGAGGACGGCAAGACCCTCGGCATGATCACCGACCGGGACATCGCCATCAGGGCGCTCGCCAATGGCAAGGATATCTCGACCACCGAGGCTCGGGACGTGATGAGCCACAACGTTGTTTTCTGCCGCGACAACGAAGAGGCCGAGGATGCGCTTCGTATCGTGGAGAGCAAGAAGGTCCGCAGGCTCCCGGTGCTGAATGAAGACGGGAAGCTTGTGGGCATGGTGAGCCTTGGCGACATTTCGCATGCCCTGTCACGCGAACTGACGGGCGAGGTCACGAAAGCCGTGTCCGCCCATCACGCCTAACCGGTAAAGCGGAGTTCGCCGATGCCGGTCCCGTTGCAGATAAGCTTTCGGAACATGGATCCCTCCCCCGCCGTCGAGGAGCGCATTCGCAAGAAAGCGGAAAAACTCGAACGCTTCCACGACCGCATCGTCGGCTGCACCGTCGTGGTGGAGGCGCCGCACCGGCATCACCACAAGGGGAAGCTTTACAGCGTGCGCGTCGATATCAGCGTGCCGGGCAAAGACCTGGTTGTCGGCCGGGCCAAACCCATCGATCACGCCCATGAGGACGTCTATGTTGCGGTCCGCGACGCTTTCGATGCCGCGGTGCGGCGGCTCGAGGATCAGACGCGGAAAATGCGGGGCGACGTCAAGACCCACACGGGACGGGCGCCTATCGAGGGCTGACAGCCCCAGCCCGATCACGGCGAAAGCTTACCCAAGGGCGGAACGTATCCAGCAGCCGATGAGCCGCGCGGCAGGCTTTACGCGCGTCGCCTTGTCGACGGCGGAGGGACAAGCTTGCCGGAGGTCTTCCGATCGGCCGCTCTAACCGCTGCCTTGAGCTCAGGCAACAGGTCCTCGGCGTCGGGATCCAGCAACTCGACGCGGTTGCGCCCGGCGCGCTTGGCTGCGTAAAGCGCCGCGTCGGCGCGGCGAACAGCGCGTTGAGGTCCCCGCCTCCACCTGCGTCCCATGCGACGCCGACGCTAACCGTCGCGCCCACCGCGAGCCCGTCGACGAAGGCTCCGGATTTGGCAAAGGCACGGCGCACGGCCTCGCCGGTCTCGACCGCTCCAAGCCGGTCGACGCCCGGAAGTATGGCCGCGAATTCCTCGCCGCCAAGCCGCGCGACGATGCTCAACTCCTCAAGATGCGTCCGGACCGTCGCTGCGAACAGCTTGAGCACCCGATCTCCGAGCGCATGGCCGAAGCGGTCGTTGGTCCGCTTGAAATGATCGAGGTCGAAAATCAAGACTTCGCCAATGTCCCCAGCGGTCAGGGGCGAGCGAGCCCCCACCACCCTGTTGACGCTGCTCCTTCGCGTTGCCATTGTGCGAGAGTAGCGTTGCGTAGATAGGTCTCGGGGGGATGGCCAGTCACTCGAAGCGTGGCCGTCTGATGCGGCCGGCCACCTATCGGTCTTGCACCGATATGTCGGCCGACTCGGCGCAAGTGCCTAATTCCAAAGTCGAAACATGGCGGGTCGCGCCGGCCGGGCCGAGCCCCCAGGCGGCGCGCGACGGCTTGGATGCGCGCGAAACGGACGGGGATTTTCGCTATGCGCGCCTCGATCAAGCGGAGCTCGCTGCAGCCGATCTGAGCGACTCCTCGTTCGATCACGCAAATCTCGCGGGCGCCGACCTGACCGAAGCGAATTTGAGCGGCGCCTGTCTCCGATTTGCAACAGCGCCAGTCGCCGGCCTTGCGGCGGCCGATTTGTCACGCGCCGACCTTCAGCTTTCCCGGTTCGATCAAGCCAACCTCAGGGGCGCGAATTTGGGCGGCGCCATGCTCGATCACGGCGATTTCGCCGGCGCCTGTCTCGCCGAGGCCAATTTTGAGAATGCAAGTCTGCGCTTCGCGAGGCTCGCCGCGGCGGAGCTTGCCGGAGCCGATCTGTCAGGCGCCGATCTTCGCTACGCAAGGCTCAACGACGCCTGTCTTGCCAAGGCGAATTTGAGCGGCGCCCTTCTCGACTATGCAGACTTTTCCGGCGCCAATCTTGCCGATGCGAATTTGCTCGGCGCGCATTTGCGCTACGCCAAGAACCTCACTCCGGCCCAAGTTCTGCAAGCTCGGATCGACGATTCCACGGTCCCGCCGCTCCACTATTTCGAGCCGAAACCGCCGAAGGCCAAGGTCCGGGCGTTTCGCTGGAAGCGGCCGCTCCTTGCCGCGGGACTTTTTTTCATGGCCCTGTTCGGCTCCTTGGGCATAATCGGGCTTGTCTCGCCGATTCAGCATCCGCCAGGCCAAGCGAGGCTTATGGCCCCATCGGCAGGCACACCGACACTGGCGGCGGTTGCGCCGGCAGTCCTTATGCCGGCAAGGCTCGTGGCAGCGCCCGAAACCGCGCAGCGGCCCGCTCCGATATTTCTTGCCTCGACAGCGTCGTATGCGACGCTGCTCGCGCGCAATTCGCCCGCACTTGCCTCGGAAATTCTACCGGCCGCCGCAAAGCCGATTTCTCCACGACGATTGCGAATTGGCGATGTCGCTCCCGTTTTGTTCCTTTCCGTGCCGGAAACGGCGAAGGCAGTTGAAGTCCGGCTTGAAGGAACCGAACCAAATGTTCCGATTGAACGGCTTGCCCTGGCGACGCCGGGTCCGGGAGACCTCGTGGCGGACGCTCAATCGCGCCTTGTCGCGGCCGTCCCGGCGATGATCACGCTCCGTGTCAAAGAGAAGGCGGCAAAGGCGCCTGCTGGCGCCGCACCTGCCAATGTGGACCCGCTGATGCTCGTAGTCTCGCTCGGTCAGCAGCTGGTCGACGTCTATCGTGGCACCGAGCTCGTCACGAGCGCGAAAGTCTCGAGCGGCAAACCCGGCTACGACACGAGGGCCGGCGTGTTCAGCATCCTCGAGAAACGGCGTTACCATCATTCTAATCTCTTCAGCGGTGCGCCGATGCCGTGGATGCAGAGGATGACCTGGTCGGGCACCGCACTTCATGCCGGCGTCTTGCCGGGCTATCCGGCTTCGCATGGCTGCGTCCGGCTGCCCTTCTCCTTGGCGCCGAAATTGTTTCAGATGACGAGTGTCGGCGAGAACGTCGTCGTTGCGCAAGATCGGGTTGTCCCCCAGCCGGTCGAGCATCCGAACCTGTTCCAGCCCGCGTTCCCCGACACGCAAGTGTCGCTCGCGCTCGCGGCTCAAGACAAGCGTGCGACCGATGCGGGGACCGTCCCGCTGCTGCAAGACCCAGAGCAAGGCGGCGCCGATGCCGCCTCTGACGACCCTCCGGGCGCGCCTTTGCGGATCCTGATCACGCGGCGCACGGAGCGCGACCGCATCATCGCCGTGCAATACCTGCTCGCCTCGCTCGGCCATCTCGAGCTGCAGAATTTCACCGGGCGGATCGGGGCCGAGACCATCGGCGCCATCAAGGCTTTCCAGAAGGCGAACGGCCTGCAAGAAACGGGCGCTTATTCGAGCGAGCTCGCCAAGGCCGTCTACCTTGCCGCCGGAAAGACCGAGCCACCCCCGGCTCACCTCTATGTCAGACAGGACTACCGCCGGCTGTTCGATATGCCCGTTACGCTTCGCAATCCCGAGCGGACGCTCGGTACCCACGTCTTCACGGCAATGATATCGCCGCCAGGAAAAACCAAAATGCCGTGGATGGCGGTCAGCCTCGACGGCGACAACTCGGCAAGCGTGCTCGACCGCATCGAGATCCCCGACGAGGCACGCCGCGAGATTTCCGCGCAACTTGCCCCGGGCTCATCGCTCATCATCGCCGAGACCAGCGTCAATTCGGCGCTTCTGCGCGAGGGGGAGGATTTTATCGTCTGGACGAACGATGCGCCCTCCGTCATCGCCGCCTCGCCTAAGGCGCGGCAAACCAAGGCCAAGAAAGCGACAGCCAATCGCGCCAAGGCCTTCCTTGTCGGAAAACCGAAGGGGCAGACGTCGCAGAGGACTATCAAGCGCCGCGCGCGGCCGCCGGAGTTTTATGGCGGGTTCTGGTCGTTCCGGAGGTGGTAGCGCCGCCGCTACTTGGTGAGCTGCGCCTTGGTGAGGCTAGAGACCGCGATCCTGTCCAGGCAATCGGCAACGGGTCCTGAATCGGTCCGGCAGCCCATGATCTCGTTGATCAAGAAGCTCCCGACGTCATCGCAGGCCGTATCCGCAAGTTCGAACAGCTTTACGGTGCGCTTGTTGGATTTGAGTGGCGCAAGATCGACGGCGAACCGGCGTCCGATCACGCCATCGGGCCGGAACAGCACGAGGTCGAGCTTTAATTCCTGGTAGTTGGCGGCGTTCTTGTTGGTGACGACAAAATAGGCGCGGCACTGGCTCCCTTGCGTCTCAAGTTTGTTCAGCTCGATTGCGATCGCACCCGCATCCGTCGTTGTCGTGGGCGGCTCCGCGTGAACGGCCTGGCTCAGAACGCTCGCAAGAGCAAGGAGCGCGATGCGAATTGGGCCGGCATATCTTTGGACGGTGCCGGCCGTTTGAGCTTCAAAGTCCACCTCACACCCCCTTGCGAATAGATCCGCGGCTCTGCCCATGCTCTATCGAAAACGCGACGAAGGGGACGCCCGCTTCGCCTCGGGTCGAATATTCACCCAAACAGATCGTGGGCGCCAGGGGTTCCGCGCCCACACATGATTTCTCTCCCGTCTTGGCAGGTGCCGGCAGGAGAGCCCCCTCGCCTCGGCGGAGAGCTCTCCTCCGGCTTCTTCAGTTTACCCGGGGTTCTTCTTGGAATAGTAGGCTTTCGCCTTGGCCAGATTTCCTTCCGGATCCTTCATGAAGTCGGTCATGGCCTCCTGGCTGCCGAAGCAGTAGGTCTTTCCGCCGATCTGTGCGTTGATGGAGGAGTCCGTGGCGACGTCCTTGCCGAGCGCAAGCCCCATCGTGCACATATTGCCCCATCGTGCACATATTATTGTACTCGCCGCTGACGGCCAAGGCCGCCGTGGACATGCCGAGCAGAACAGCGCCGGCGACAGCAATACGATGAGGTCTCTCCTTACCTATTGCGGCAGATCTCTGCCTGCCTCTCGCTAGCGTCTTGCGCACCGCTGATATGTGACCGCGGTCACCTCGCGGCGCGGTAATCCAATCGCGAAGACGGGAGGCAGGCGTCTTGCTCATATGCCTCGGCCTCGCCACAGGACGGACACAATCGGACCGGACTCCCATGAAAAAGCCGGCATTTAAGGCCCTGGTGGGCTTCAAATTTTTTCGGCGAAAACGGGAACGCGTCGGGCTCTCGATCGTTCCAAATTTGAGAGATGCGGTGCCGTCAAAGTATGGCCGCGGCCGTATGGCTGGGCTGCCTTGGTCCAGGGTGGGGTTGCACTGCTCTCTGCGCGTTCCGGTAAATCGCGTCGATGCGTAAGGAGATGCAAATCTCCCTGTCGCTCAGGCTCTGTCCGGCCGCCGGTGCTTCTAAAAGGAACAGGCGGCTGAAAGGCGTGCCGGTGACTTGCGTGGGGGCAAATCGAGGGGGCACGACGAATACACCAGACCGCACGAGAGGGTCCTCATGGGTCAAGCTGAGCTCCGTTCACCGAGTTTTCTATCGCCGAAGTCCGGTCCCTTGATAAAGGGGGTGGCTAACAGCAACATAAAGACCGAAGCCAATAGCTATCTGCCGCGTGACAACGGACGATCGGACCGCATCGAACCGCCGCTCCCGGTCACGCCCGAGCGCCTCGAACTCATCAAAGCCTATGCGAAGGGCCGCGCCCGCATCGCCGACGAGGCGGCAACGTCGCGGATCGCACAGCGCTTTGCACCGCGCACACCGGATGTTCCGCCTTTGGCCGAGGCGAAGCCTCGCGCGCTCCCGCCGCAGACCCTTCCGCTCACCGGACTTAACGCAGGCATTCGCAGACTCACAGCGGTTCTGGCGGTTGCCGCGATTCTCCCCAACCTTACGCTTGCCGTTTTCTGGCTCGGTCTCGTCGATCCGCCTTGGTCAGAGGCGGTGGCCCCCTCCCCCAAGGAGATCGCGTTGTCGGCTGCGAAGCCTGCTTCCCCTCCCCCTAACAAGGCGAGTGTCCTGCCGATAGCCCAGCCCACCGGTCTCTCCCCGGTCCTCACCGCGCCGACGTGCTCGATGCGCTGCAAGGCGAGAGTGTCAGTTTCCCTATCGCGCTCGACGGCACTGATGGGGTCCCCGAGCGCAGCGTCATCGTCATCAAAGGTCTACCGCCGGGCAGCACTGTGTCCGATGGATATTCCTCCGGACCGACGGAGTGGCGATTGAGGCCCGACGCGATCGGCGATTTGCGTCTTGCGATCGCAGAGGTGGCGCCCGGCGAATTGACGCTTCTCGTCCAGCTCGTTGCGCCCGACGCGAGAATCATCGCTACCGCCTCGACGACGCTGAGGACGAGGGCCGAACCGGCCCAAGTCCCGGCCCCTACGACATCGTGCAGGCGGCGCAGGTCTTGGATATCGAGGCCCGGGAGCCTGAGGCGGGTTTGGAGGAGAAGTTCGAAATCGTCGACACCGCTTCGATCGAGACGGTGCCGTTGCCGGATCGACGCCCCGCGCCGCCGGGCAAGTCGAGTTGGATCAGGCCCACGGCCTGGGTCAATCTCCGCGAGAGTCCCTCGGCGACCGCGGCCGTGGTCACTATCGTGCCGAAGGGCGTGAAACTCCGGATCATCGGGCGGAAACGCGCCTGGGTGCAGGTCAATAACCCAGCGACCTCGCAGAGCGGCTGGATCTACGCGGACAATCTCGCCGCGGCGCGCTGACCGGCGCATTGCGGTTCAGCTCTTGATGCGCGCCATCGCCGGATCGTAGAGCGGCTCGAAGAAGATTTCGGCGGGGACGCGGGCCGTGGCAACTTCGAGTTCATAGCGGCCGGAAAGTAATTCGTCGCGCACCACGCCATTCTCAGGATCGCGCACATAGCCGTATCCGATGGCGCGGCCGATCGTGTGGCCATAGCCCCCGCTTGTCAGCCAGCCCACACGCTTGCCGTCGCGATAGATCGTCTCGCGCCCGAGCAGAAGAACTGAGGGGTCGGCGGTGAATCCGGCAAGGAGCCGAGGCAGCCGCTTGTTGAGCTGAGCCTCAAGCGCCGCGCGTCCCTGAAATTGCGTATCCGCTTTCAGCTTCACGGCCCAGCCGAGGCCGGCGAAGAGCGGCGAATGGTCGGGCCCGATATCGGCGCCCCAGGCACGGTATCCCTTCTCGAGCCGCAGCGACTCGATGGCGCGGTAGCCGGCATTCGCGATGCCGTGATCTTGTCCCGCCGCCATCAGGGAATTGTAGAGGCTCGCGGCAAATTCAACGGGAATGTGCAGCTCCCAGCCGAGCTCGCCCACATAGGTGACACGGAGCGCGAGAAGCGGCGCGCCCGCGACCGTGATCCGCTTCACCCGCCCGAAGGGGAAAGCGGCATTGGAGAGGTCGTGCTCGCTCAGGCTTTGGAGCAGCTCGCGCGACTTGGGACCCATGACCGACAGCACGGCATAAGACGAGGTGACATCGATTAGGCGAGCGTCAAGCCCTTCAGGGATCGAGCGCGCGATCCAGTCGAAATCGTGCGTGGCAAAACCCGTGCCGGTGACAATGTAATACTCGTCCCGCGCGAGCCTCGCGACCGTAAGGTCGCACTCGATGCCGCCGTGCGCATTCAGCATCTGCGTATAGACGAGATGACCGGGCGGCTTCGCCACGTCGTTCGCGGCAATCCAGGAGAGCGCCTTCCCGGCGTCCTTTCCGGTCAAAAGAAACTTCGCGAACGAGGTCTGGTCGAACAGCGCGACCCGCTCGCGGGCTGCCTTGTGCTCGCGGCCGACCGCATCGAACCAGGTCGGCCGCTCATAGGTATAGACGTCTTCGGCCTTCTCTCCGCGCGCAAGATCGGCAAACCAGTTCGGCCGCTCAAAGCCGAGCTTCTCGCCGAAGCATGCGCCTTGGGCTTTCAGCCGGTCATAGAGCGGCGAGCGGCGGAGCGGACGGCCCGAACGATACTCCTCATGCGGCCAGGCCATGGTGTAGTGCTTGGCGTAGGCTTCCAGCGTGCGGGTGCGCACCCAGTTCGTGTCGAGATGGTTCCTGCCGAAGCGCCGAATATCCGCCGGCCAGAGATCGTAAGGCGGCTCGCCCTTGGCCACCCATTCGGCGAGCACCATGCCGGCGCCGCCGCCCGCGGCGATGCCGAAAGCGTTGAAGCCGGCGCCGACAAAGACGCCCCGCGTCTCGGGCGCCTCGCCGAGGATGAAATTGCCGTCGGGCGTGAAGCTTTCGGGGCCGTTGATGAACTCCCTGATGCCGGCCGTCTGCATCGCCGGCACGCGTCCCGCCGCAAGCTCGAGCAGCGGCTCGAAATGGTCGAGATCGGTATCGAGAAGCTGAAACTCGAACCCGTCCGGCAAGCCGCCCACCGCCCAGGGCTTGGGGTTCGGCTCGTAACCGCCCATGACGAGGCCGCCGACCTCCTCCTTCCAATAGGTGAGACGGTCCGGATCGCGCAGCGTCGGCAGGTTGGAGGCAACGCCCGCGATCGGCTCGGTGATGAGATATTGATGCTGCACCGGAACGAGCGGAATGTTGACGCCGGCCATGCGCCCGAGCGCGCGCGACCATTGACCGGCGCAGATCACGAGCTTGTCGCAAGCGATGCGCCCCTGATCCGTGACGACCGCGCGCACGCGCCCGTCCTCGACCTCGATGCCGGTGACCGTCACGCCTTCGGCGATCTTGACGCCTGCCATGCGCGCGCCCTTGGCGAGCGACATGGTGATGTCCGAGGGGGACGCCTGCCCGTCGGTCGGGAGGAAGGCCGCGCCGACGACGTCGTCGATCTGCATCATGGGCCACAAGTCTTGCGCTTCCTTCGGGGTCAGGAGATGCATGTCGAGCCCGAAGGAGGTGGCGGTAGTCGCCTGCCGCTTGACCTCGGTCCAGCGCTCCGGATTGCAGGCGAGCCGCAAGCCGCCATTGCGTTTCCATCCCGTCGCGAGCCCCGTTTCCTGCTCGAGCTTCTCGTAGAGCGCGACGGAGTAGCCGAGGAGCTGGGTGATGTTGGCGCTCGTGCGCAATTGTCCGACGAGCCCCGCGGCGTGCCAGGTCGAGCCGCAGGTCAGTTTCCCGCGTTCGAGCAGGATCGTGTCGGTAAGGCCCATCTTGCCGAGATGGTAGGCCACGGAGCAGCCGACGATGCCGCCGCCGACGATGACGATCTTCGCCGAGGACGGAAGCTCGCTCATGCCCTGTCCATGGCGTCGAAGGCGGCGTAAGCGGCCTCGAAGCGCCGCAAGTTTTCCGCCGTATAGGCGGCGTAGTCGAAGTCGACGGTCGAGTGGATCTCCGACACCATGCTCCACATGGTTTCGCGCAAGAGGGAGGCCGCGGTCATGGCCGCGGCGCGTCGGCGCAACTCCTCGTCGACCGGCTTGCCGAAATAGAGGGCAAGCGCCTGTTCCGCTTGCTCGCGGGAAAGCTCGCTGTTCGAGGCGAGCCCGCCGAGATCGAAGAGGGGCGAGTTGAACCCGGCATATTCCCAGTCCACGAGCCAGAGGCGCTTCCCGTCGTCGATGAAGTTCGCCGCAAGCAGATCGTTATGTCCGAACACGACCTCGATGGGTCCGACGGCGGCTTCGAGCCTGTCCGCGCGCGCGAGAAGATCGGGGAGCATCGAAAGATGGAGGCTTTTGCCTTCGCGCAGCGTGTGCCCGTAGTCGCGGACGACATGGAACACCCAGAACATCGCGGCGGGCCCGCGTAAGTGTTGCGGAACGTCGCGGTGACAGCGCCGGACCATATCGATCAGACGCTCGAGATTGGCGGGGTCGCGGACGTCCTCGGCGGTGAAGGTGCGGCCCTCGATAAAGTCGAGGACGAGAACGCCGGGTTCCGCGTGCACCACGGCCGGGCTCAAGCCCGCCAGATGCGCGGCGCGGCTTGCGGCAAGCTCGGTCGCACGCACGACGCCATGAACCAGGAGATCGTAGCCGACGCGCACGACGTAGCGGCGTCCGCGGTCTTCGACCTTGAAATTCTGGTTGGTGATGCCGCCGGCGAGCGGCGTCGGGTGTACGCGCCGCGACCAGATCGACAGCGCGGCGATCCGCGCCGCCAAGCGCGACAGTTCCGTATCAAGTGTCATGCATGGGTTCTCCCCGCTTGGCGGCAAGCCGCGGCGTGGCCCCGGGATTGGCTCTCGTCAAATTAAGCGCGGGCATGAAACTTGGCTACCGGCGATGCAGGACCTCTTTGGTCGCGCTCGGCCGCTTCCCGAAATTGAAGACGCATGTGCGGCGCTAAATGTGGAAGGATGCCCCGAGTTTTTCCCGCCGCCACGAGGGCGACTTCCCGCTTTCGATGATGCTGAAACCGACGCGAGCCGAGCCGCCCATCCTTCAAGTTCGCGACCTCGTTCGCGCCTTTGGCGGCATCGTTGCCGTCAACGACTTCAACTTGGACGTGTACCAAGGCACGATTCACGGTCTCATCGGCCCGAACGGGGCCGGGAAATCTTCTCAACGGTCCACGGTGGTGGAAAGCGCCGCGCGGTCACCGGGGAAGCTTCGCCCGCAATCTAGCGACCTCGGCCTTCGCCGCATCGTGCGCAGCTGTGGCGTCTTTGAACTTTTTAATCTCCGCCGGAGTCGTTCGTCTCCTGCCCATAGGATCTGCAGCCCTCTTTGTTGCATACGCGGAGCGTTCAGCCGCAATGGCCTTGTGAAGAGCCTCTGTAATATCTGCTGCCAATACAATTACCTGCGGTTAAAACGAATTATCGGATTGGGCTGTTATCCATCGCGAGCTTAACGAAGGGCCGACCGAAGCCGACACTTTTAGACATCGCGTGACGAAGGATCCAAGCCGTCCGGATTGGGCGTCAAGCACTCGGCGAGTTCAGTAGCTCTCGAGGTGGCTGAGATAGCTTGAGCACGTTCAATCTCGTCCGCCAGTCTGTTCCAGGACCTGTGTAAGCGTTCAAAGGTCCGCTGCTCCTCGCGTGAAGCAGCGCGGTTCGCCATCAGCAAACATTGCCGCGCGTGTAGTCGACACTCTTTGGGATCACCGTACATGGCTCCCACCTTTCTGCACAGGCGGGAGTCTTAGACTCTCAGCCACCGGGGCCTGTTCCTACTACTACTGCCCAGTGATTAACGAAGGTTGCGCCTTACTAGGGATAATAGCGAGTCCAATTTCGGCGTCGGCTTCGGCCGCCCTGGTCTTATTCTCGGCTCCCATGCCGAGCACGCCCAGAAGAGAAACGGCCCCAGGGTCTGCGCTCCGAGGCCGTTCCACAATTCCACCGTCTACGCTGAACTAGGGCGTGTACTCATAAACCAACAGACAAATGCTGACTTGACCGGCCAACGTCCGTTAGGGGGTAAAGCGGACATGGCGGTGGCCGTGGCTACATCTAGAGGCCACGTGTGGAATCCAGGACATCCGCCATCATAGTCATTGAACCTGCCCGCTGATATTCTTTTCATACACATGCGGGTTAGTGTGCCGCGCGGCGGTTCCCATGGTCAGAGCACAGACGCAAAGCCGCCGCGCAATCCAGGGAGGAACCAAATGAAACCTATATTCCCAATCGCGGCCTCCGTCACAGTAAGGCCGCTTGCAAAAAAAGCGCGTGTCGTCGGCATGCTTGTCGTTGCGGTTGGCTTCCTGGCAACTCCCATGCTGATGCCAAGCGCTGGCAACGCTCAGGATGCAAGAACTGCGAAATCGATGGCAGCTTTGAAAGACAAGACGGCGAAATTGGGAGCGCCAAAGATGGAAGGCAGGGACCCGGTTGGCGGCAAGGATGTCCCGGCTTTGTATTTCGGTTCGACCAAAATGAACAATAACTTTACCGTGGTCGATGAGGTTTCGAAGGAAGGCGGGCGAGGGATGGCGGCGACACTGTTCGTCAAGGGCGGCGATGATTATATCCGCGTCGCGACAAGCGTGCCGAAGCCGGGGGGAAACGGGCGGGCGATTGGAACTGTTCTGGCCAGCCCGGCGCTCGAGTCGATCAAAGAGGGCAAAGCATATTACGGCACGGCCTCGTTCCTTGGTACGCCCTATGTCGCCGGCTATGAACCGATCAAGGATGCATCGGGTGCAATCATCGGCGTTTACGCCGTCGGCTACAGCCAATCAGACCTCGACGCCAGGGCCGAGGGCCGGCTTGCCTATGCGAAGACGTTGCTCGGCCTCACCGACGATCAGGTCCCTGTCTGGAAGGCTTACGAGGACGTATCGCGCGCTAATGTGCAGAGCCTCGGGGCGGCGCACGAGGCCGAGATGGCCGCGGAACGGGTAGGCTCGCCCATCGACCGCATGCATGCACAGACCGACATGATGCAGGCGCAGCTCGACGCGAGGAAGGCGTTGCTGCCGGCGGCGGAGGCCCTCTACAACGTTCTGACGCCGGACCAGCGGGAACGGGCCGACGTTGTGCTCTTGCTGCTCGGCAGCAGCGCAGGCGTTAACGTTGAGCAGCGTTAAGGTCCGTTCCTGGCACATAGCAGACATGCTCAATGCGCTGACGAATGTCCGCTTTGCCCCCAAAAGCCGACATTCGTCAGGGGTTTGAGCATGTCTGCTTTGCGCCACAAGCGGACATGAGGCACGTACCACCACCTCCGCTTAAGTGCCTAGCGGACTGACTGGTATGGTTAATTTGGTGGCGCGCCTCTTAAGCTTTTGGCCGAGCAATTCCCCATGGTTCGGGGAAGGGCGGCAAGGAACCATTGCTGACACACGGAGCCCCCGGTGATTTCTTTTGATGCGTCTGGCCTTCATGGAGGTCAGGGCTATGTGTGTCTCCCGCAAGAGACGTATCGACGTTTCTTTTCCCAGTCTTCGCTCGAGCTGACAGCCCCGCGTTTAAGAGCAGGGATGAACATGCTCGTCTGCGAACGACCTAGCCTAGGGAGGATGTAATGAGAAGATTGTTCCTGATCTTAAGCCTGTTGTTGCCCGTCGCGCTACTCGTTAGCAGCGCTTCATTGGCGCAAACAAAACTCGACGCGAGTATCTTGTCTTATGATGGTAAGGACTTTGTTCGAACCGCAACAACCTTGACGCAAGAAGCCAATACAAAACTTGACCCCGGTAGCGCGGCCTACAAGGCCTTGGTCGAAAAACGCTCCTACACTGGGCCAATGACCCTCTTTGGTCGAGAGTATCAAGCTAACTACGCACCGCTCATCGGTGCAGACGGCAAATTGACCGGCGCACTGTTTGTAGGCACCCCGAAATAGTCGTTCTTGATAGCGCGGCCAGACTGATCTCGGGCAATGACGCCCGCGTTGGGGCTGGCGCGTACAAGCGTACCGAGGCTTGCACTTGAGTGGGCGGCCAGATGGCCGCCCACTTTCACTTGTGGCGGCGCAGAAACTGATGTCCGCTTTGGGTCATTAGCGGACATACCGACAAGTCCGCGCCATGTCCGCTTTACCCCCAATAACGGACGTTGGGCAGGCAAGCTTCATACGCATCGGAGTCCCGTTTTCTGTGTCGCGGGTCTCCCCCGGTGGATGCGGATCGGCTCGTTGCCCGACCCGGTTCGAGCGCAAGCAACCCGGCTGTGAGCTTCAGCCCCGCCTCGAATTCGCCCTGCAAATCGAAGGTGGCACTGGAGCGTCAATGTCTGCTCGTGGCACAAAGCAGACATACGTTTCGACGCTGAGCATGTCTGCTTTCGGGGGTAAAGCAGACATCCCGGATCGGCTGCCCAATGTCCGCTAATGACCCATAGCGGACATCTCCGGGCTCGGCGAAGTTGATCAGTCCCGTAGGCTAATCACCGGGCCACCCAAACCGTGATAGATTTCGCTCGCTCAGGGATAACGTCCCCGGAGGGCACCAATGCCTCAACCGATGCCCGTGAACGAGGCGGATCGCCTGGCGGCCCTCGCCCTCTATCACACGCTCGACACACCACCGGAATTTGCCCACGACGCGTTGACCGAGCTTGCGGCTCAGATCTGCAACTGTCCTGTCGCCCTCATTAGCCTACTCGACGAGCATCGGCAGTGGTTCAAGTCGAAATACGGGTTTCCGGCGGACTTTGCCGAATGCCCCCGCGAGGTCACTGTCTGCAACACGACGATCTGCTCGAACGACCTCCTCTATGTTCCCGACCTGACCAA
Source organism: uncultured Alphaproteobacteria bacterium (assembly GCA_963818165.1). Lineage (GTDB taxonomy): Bacteria > Pseudomonadota > Alphaproteobacteria > Rhizobiales > Methyloligellaceae > Methyloceanibacter. The sequence goes on along the minus strand of CAWFRD010000012.1, from coordinate 8,793 downwards.
GGACAGGCGTTTCAAGGATCTGCCGATCGTGGTCGGCGAGCCCTACCTCCGCTTTTACTGTGGCATGCCGCTGATCAACCGGGATGGCTATGCCCTCGGCACACTGTGCGTGGTCGATTTCGAGGCGCACGAGATCAGCCCGTCGCAGCGTGAGGCCGTCCGCCGTCTTGCCCAGCAGGCCATGGCTCAGCTGGAGCTGCACCGCCAGCTTGTGGAGCGGGATGTGCTGCTTCGCCAGCTCTCGGAGGCCAAGGCCGCCGCCGAAGCAGCGCGCGAGCGATCCGACGTCCTTCTGCGCAACACCATGCCAGCGTCGATCGCGGAGGAGCTGAAGGCCCACGATCGTGTCCGACCGCGCTACCATGAAGCGGCCACGGTGCTATTCGCCGACTTCAAGGATTTCGTTCGCCTGACCGAGACGCTGGAACCTGCTAGCCTGATCGAGCAGCTCAATCAGAACTTCGCGAGCTTCGATCAGATCGTCGAGGGCAATCGGCTCGAAACCATAAAAACCCTCGGTGATGCGTATATGTGCGTGGGCGGTTTGCCAGAACCCAACCGTACACACGCCATCGATGCTTGCCTCGCTGCCCTGCAGATGCAAAAGTTCCTCAGGAATGCCAACCGACAGCGCGAGCGGCTACATATCACGCCCTGGGAGTTGCGCATTGGGATCAGCACGGGCTCGTTGGTGGCCGGCGTAGTCGGCACGCGCCGCCTCACTTACGACGTGTGGGGCAACACGGCCAATCTCGCGCAACGCCTGCAGGGAGCCTGCGAGCCAGGCCGCATAAACGTGGCCGGGAGCACGTTCCACCAGGCAGCCACCCGGTTCGAGACCGAGCCGCGCGGTAGGATCGAGGTCAAGCATATGGACGCGATCGACATGTATTTCCTCAATCGCATCCAACCGGACCTCGCCGCCGATGCCGAAGGTTGCCTGCCCAACGACCGCTTCTGGAACGCCAGGGGGCTCGGCTGATCCGAGCCGCGACGCTGCTGCAAAATCGATCTTGGCGAATGTCTGCAAGTGGCACAAAGCAGACAGTCATTTCGACGCTGAACATGTCCGCTTTAGGGGGTAAAGCAGACATCCCGGATCGGCTACCCGATGTCCGCTTATGACCCTAGCGGACATTGATAGAGCGAGGCTGTCGGTATGTGCGGACTTGTCACAGGTCTCAAGCCACGGTTCTCTCATCCGGGGGTGGCGCCCTATGTCTGGAGTTGGCATGTAACGGACGTAGCGGTTGATGCCTCGGCTACTGACCCCAAGGCGGACATTCCGAGAGGAAGCCTCAGGCCCAGCTGATGGCGAGCTCTGTTCCAGCGCATCGGTGAGGCGGAGCGCGCTCGCCTCAGACCATCTTGCCAAGTATCTTCTTCATCTCCTCGAAGGAGAACGCTCGCAGGGTCTCAGATCGGACGTTGCCACGCGAGCAGACGCTCAAAGAAAGCGCCGTCGCACTCTCGTCGTCCGACGCCTCGCAGACGGCAACAACGTCATGGCTCCCAAGCGTCCAGTAAAGGTCCTTGACGGCGACGCCGCTCTTCTTGGCCATCTCCTTGAAGGCCTCGGCGCGGCCGATCGTTTCCTTGACGTTGCGGATGCCCTGGTCAGTGAAACTGGCGAGCACAATGAATGTAGCCATCGGAATGCTCCATCATGGCCGCCCGTCCAACCGTCGCTACGAAAGCCTACTATGTTGGTTGGGCACAAGACAGTAAAAGAATCTCTGCGTACCGCCTCGTTGCGAACAGCGTTTTCAGCGGATTGACGCTGGAGCGTTTCGTCATATCCGCGCGGATGGCGATTCAATGCGGCTGGTGCTGACCGGCGAGCCGATCGACGAGCCGGTGGTCGGTCACGGGCCGTTCGTGATGTAGCCCTCACGGACCGCTGTTAGGAACCCCGCGGGTTGAGACTGAGCGTTGAGTTTTGGGCCCAACGCTCAGTCTCTAAGGGCCTCAAACGTTCCCGCGTTTTCTGAGGCCCTTGGCGTCAACCGACCCCCCGGTCTTCGACGCCTAAATCTGTGGCGTGTGGTAGGGCCGCTCGCTCCTCTAAGGTGTTATGCGGCAGGTTGCGCTGACGTTTCACGCAATAAGGTAAAGGTGAGTAACCCCGCCTTAGAGCACTACTTCGAGACAACCTGCTGGTTGGTATCGACAACCGAAAGGGCCTCGGCGTAATCACCGCACTTGAGCGTGAGCGACTTGTTCTCGGCGCGGTCGATGGAAGCGGTCTGAGCTGGGTTGAGGCTAACCCGAAGGCCCGCCGCTGTGGTGGCATCCGCGTCGTGAACATTCCAGATCACCGCCTGGACGTTGCAGGCACCATTGCCGGGAACGTAAAAGGCGATGACGCGCTTGTCGCCAAACGTGGTGATTATGGGCTCGTGAGGCCCAACCGGCCCTAAATTCTGGACCATCTCATCGGCCCTGGCGGAAGTGCTGGCAGTGATAAGGGCTACGAGTGCGCCAGCCGCTGCGAACTTAAGGAAGTTGCGAGAGAGCGGGAACATCACGGGATCTCCTTTTGTGGCTGCTCAAGGATCATCTTGAGCATGGATGAATTCTAGCTCCTCGCCCAGATTTGCGATGTGGCGAACACCACCAATTCAACCCTTTAAATGTAAGGAAATCAGAGTGTTAGATTTTTGACCGGTGACTGAGAGCATCAAGAACTCCCGCCTGCAAACAAACAGGGAGGAAGGGGCTCTCGAAATTCCCTACGCTCGTTCCAGCGGAGAAACGCTTTGGGCTTTGGCGGACGCGTTTCAGAGAAAGCTGGGCGGCAATATCGGCGCGCCATCGCTTCCGCAATCGGCAAAGAGATAGCGAGCTGAGAAGTGCTATAGCCGACAGGCTCATGGAGTTGGCCGCTGCGGGCGTGAGCGATCCCATCTAGCTTCGAAGAGCAGTGCTGGAAGGCATTCCGGCTCACGCCCATAGTTGGAAAAGAGCCTGGTCGGAGAAGCGGCCTCCCAAGCCGCTTAGATCCAAGCCGCGTCAAGTCCACGCCCACGTGACAGCATTCGCTCTTCGCGATGTCCGTTGATGGCACAAAGCGGACATGCCGGTCGGCGCGCCTCAAGTCAGCTTTTGACCCTTAGCAGACTCAGTCCGCTATGCTCAGAAAGCAATGCCCAACTTTGGAAGAACCACGCTGCCAAGAAATAGAGGCCCACAGTTAAAACGCATGAAATCGCAAGTGCAAACCAGAAACTTAGGCCGTTTCGCAGTAATGCCGGAGGCACGAGGAACATTGGTAACGCTGGCAACACGAACCAGAGACGCCAATGCCTTAAGACGCCTTTCGCCCCGATGAGGCGTTGTCCTTCGGCGCCGGCTCTTTGCCCGTTTGATCATCCGAAATGAATTGCCGCATAGCGGCGATTATCTCCTCTCTTGTCGGTTCAGTGGTTCGGCCCGGGTATCGCGTGACCTGGGCTTGCGTTTGTATAGTCTCAGTGCGCGGACCTTGCCGAGCATCGTCCAGTTTCCCCTTCTGCTCATTGGTCAGGGCCTCAGCCGACTTAGAGGGAAGCAATTCAAACTCGGTCGTCTGGTCGAGGATATCCTCATTATCTTCGGCGCTGCCAACAAGCTCGGTCGTCAAATCGAGGATATCCTCATCTTCGGCGCTGCCAACAAGCTCGGTCGTCAGGTCGAGGATATCCTCATTATCTTCGGCGCTGCCAACAAGCTCGGTCGTCAGGTCAAGGATATCCTCATTATCCTCGGCGCTGCCAACAAACTCGGTCGTCAGGTCGAGGATGTCCTCGCCCTCAGTGCTCCCAACGAGCTCGACCCTTAGGTCGAGGATGTCCTGATCCTCAGTGCTCCCAACACATTCAGTCTTCATGTCGAGAACATCCTCATCCCCGGCGCTTCCTGCAGGGGCTACGACGAGTTGTTCTCCTTTGGTCTCCACGAGCTCCCGCACTTGGAGTTCCTGTATGCATTGACGAAGAAGCAGGCTAAAGTCGCTCAACGACCCGTCACCAAACCTCGCGAGCCCACGCGTTGCGGCGACAATGAAGAGCTTTGAATTCCGAGCAAGGCGACAGTTCCGTGATGATGTCCAAAACTAAGTTGCGGAAATCATCACAAGAAGCGGGACATGACTCGGTTGGAGGCTTCGGCTGCAATCGAACCTTTCCCCTCTAGTCGGTCGCAATGGTACTCGCACATCGGGTGGTTTGCGCAAGGCGATGGTGGAGGGTGGAATCCAAGCCCTCCATGACGCCCAGCACAACAGGCGTCTTTTGCCTCTGCCGTAAGGCTTCATGGGTGAGGGACGCGCCCTTCGACACGACATCCTCCCGATCGCGCCCCAGGTCAGAACTGGCGTCCCTTCTCCGAGACTTCCTGGTACCAGAGGCTGCGTGTGCCGATCTTCGAGCGCATCTTCCAGCCCAACGTCTTGGGCGCCGCTTCGATCGCGTCGAGCAGCGCCTTGACCCGGTCCTGAACCAGGACGCGCTGTTGGTCCTGGATCGAGGGGAATTCGCCGAAATAGTCCGGCACGCGTTTCAGATTGGACGTGAACGTGTAATAGAAGCCCCAATCCTGGCGCAGCATGTCGGTGATGTAGGAGACATCGATCGCTTTCGGTCCGGCCTCCTGATTTGAGAGCGGGTGCTCGAGCATCAACACGACCGTGTCCTTGAAATCCTTCAAGTTGATTTCGACGATCTGCATTTTTTCCAGCAGCAAATCCGTCGTCGAGATGGTCGGGCTGTCGAGATCGAGCCGGTTCTTGAAAGGAATCCTGTGGCAAAAATAGAGCTCGTCGGCGAAGACATCGACATTGAGTCCGGTGTCCTTATGGAGATAAGCGTGGCGCGCGCCTTCCGAGGCCACATAAATGCCTTCGTCCGGCACATAGCCGCGCGCCATGAGAAATTGGCGTATGGCGCGGTTCTGCTTTCTCTCGGCGCCGAAATCGACGTCGGTGAGGACCCGCTTGGTGTCCTGGAACAAATGCAGATTGTTGGGGCATTGGAGCCGGTAGGCGATCGAACCGAGGATCCGCAGCCGAATGCCTTCAGCCTCGGCGTCGCGGACAAGGCGCAAGGCCTCATCCACGAATTCCAGATTGAGACCTGGATCTGCAGGCATCTCAGTCACACCGAGCCTCACCGATCTGCGCGGAGCATTTCATGCGTTGCGGGGCTTGTCACGGGGCAGGCTGTCGCATGACGGGCAAGGAGCGGGCAGATCCGCCCGCTCCTCGCTTCTCCGTCATGCCGACGCTTGGGTCATTCGATCGGGATTTCCTTGAATGCCAGCGTCACGTCGATGCCTTGCGACTTCTTGATGAACTTCATCACGTAGTAGAGCACGAACCCGAGCACGAACACGCCGGCGACGATCATCACCTGCGTCGGATCGTGACCAGCCGCATTCGGGTCGAAGAACAGTGTCCAGAAATAGAACTGCGCGGCGATGAAGCCGAGGAAGCAGCCCACCGTCATAATTGGTAGTCCGAACACCGTCTTGCCGGCGAGCGGCGATTTTTCATAGATCTGCGGCCGGAGATAAGGGAAGAAAATCCCCGCGCCGAGCACCACTGACCAGGCCAAGACCGCCGCCTCGATCAGGATCACGATCTTGGAAAACGTTGCCGTGAACACGAACAGAGCCATGAAGATCAGGTTCACAATCGTGGTTACGGTGATCGCGACGATCGGCGTGTGATATTTCTCCGAAATCGTCGCCAGCGGCGCCGGTGCCACCTGATCGAACGACCAGGCCACGACGGCCCGGACAGCGAACGTGTGCATCGCCGGAATCCACATCCACATCCACAACGCAAGACCGAGCGAGGTCAGCACTGTGATAAGCGCCGACTTGGTCAGAATGCCCGTGAGAAGGGCAACCGCCGGATCGGTCGGTGTTGTCAGTCCCCCGTTAGCGGTCAGCACGTTGAAGACGGCGGTGCCGAGGAACTCAAAGCCGAACACCTTGTAAGCCAGCCAGACGGTAATGAGCCAACACACGGTGGCCAAGGCGATGGCGCCGAGCATTCCGACCGTTTGCGATTTCGCCACGGACTTGATCTCGCCGCCGATGGCGATGGAGAAGGCCGCTCCGATCAAGGGTAGGAACGGCCAATTGGAGACGAGAATCGTCTGCCAGAGGTCGAAGCCGGCTTCGCCCCACCCCTTTTCCTTTCCGCTCGCGATAATCGCGTTGTAGGCGTCGGGCACGCCGAGCGAGGGTCCGACGAGCTCATTCAGATTGGCCACGAATTGCTCGCGCGAACCCATGGCGAGGGTGACGATCATGAGGACCGTGCTCGCCATCGCCAGGATGAAGACCCATTTGTTGACGGTCAGATAGAAGCGCATGCCGTAGGACAGCACGATCTGAGACAGGATCAGGATCGCCGATCCGATCAAGAACGTGCACCACGGCTCGAGCATCGTCTGCGAAATCGTGAGGAAGGTCTGGTTGCCGGTGAGAAGGTTGAGCGCCCCGAACATCGGCGCCAGCGCGAGGATCACGATCCAATAGGCGGCGATGGCGCAATAGAACAGCCATGCCGTGATCTCGACCAGGCTCATGGTGAGCGCAATCGCCGGCGGCAGGATACGCGAGCCGTACACGTAGATGCCGCCGGAGCGTGGAAGCGTGATGGTCCAGGTGATGAAACCAAACGAGATCATCGCCATGGCGATGGCGGCGATGATGCAGCCCCAAATCAAATCGCCTTGCGGATAGAAGGCCGGACCGTAATAGAGCATCGATCCCACGCCAAGGCCGATGCTCACGACGCCGATGTCGTAGATAAAGGTGTCCGTCAAACTCGCCGTTCTGATCAGCCCGGACGCCTTGCGCAGGAATATTCGCTTATCTCCACCAACATCAGTAACGGACATTGTCCCCTCCTTCTGTCGCTGTATTGCGCCGAATGATGCTCCCTTAGCCCTGTGTCAGGCTAACTCGTGCGACCTGGTCCTCTCGAAGCGTAATCATAGCGCCCTGCAAGATGCCCTCGGGATAGACGCTCCCCGGATTGATGCAGATGGTCTTGCCGATGCTGATCTTAGCACGGCCTTCGTGAACGTGCCCGTGAAGCCCGAGGAGAGGCTGGTGCTGCTTGATGACATCGACCAGGGTTTGGCAGCCTGCATGGGTCTGCACCGGCAGCCCCATTTCGCAGACCACTTGCAGGTTCTCATCGAGCTTGGGGCAGGCGTCGAGCATCGTGCCGAATGGCGGGACATGCACATTGAATATGCACCGGCTCATATCCCGGACATGGGGAAGGAGCTCGGAGAACCGGGTGACGTATTCGGCCTCCGTGTATTCCCGCTCGGTATCCCAGGGTGTCGGCGTCGAGCCCCCGCAATAGAGCATTTGATAGCCGCCCATGAACTCGCAGACTTGCATCTCGTGGAAGTCGAAACGCGGCGACTGCGTCAGGATTTCATCGATCTCGCGGAAGTCGTCGTTACCGGGAATGGCGACGAGCGGAATTTCCGTACCCTTTAGCTTTTGCTCGGCGAGCGCCGCCCATTCGCGCACGCGTTCCAGGACGAGCCTCTTGAACAGATCGGCCTGCGCATCGGGATCTTTGCGCAACCGCTGATACTCCGCCTCGGACATGACCGCGGGATAAAACCCCATATTGCCTTGGCGCTTGACGAACTCGTCGAGCTCGCTCTTTCCCTCGATCTTGACCGACTGCCCATGCTGAAATGCAAGAAAAGTGCCATCGGCCTGTTCGGCGATCGGAATGACGGCTTTGCCGGTCAGGTCGCCGCCGAGAACGAGAACGTCGGCGCCGTAGAACTCGGCGCAATTGATGAATTTCTTGAAGCAGACATTCGAGCCATGGAGGTCGGAGGCGAAGAACATCTTCACCTCTGAGTTGGCGGGCTTATCCTTCTTGCGCCAGAACACAGCGCCTCCGGCTCAGAACTTGGTCAAGTACTCGTCGATTTCCCATTGCGAGACGGCGTTGTGATACGACCACCACTCGCCCGATTTGAGATCGATATACGACCGATAAAGCTCATCTCCCATCACGCGCCGCCCGAGATCGTCCTCCGCGAACGCGGTAACCGCCTCGAGCAAGGTCCGCGGAAGCTGCCTGACGCCTCTCTTTTTGAGCTCGGCGTCCGACAGTTCATACATGTTTTCGAGTTGGGGGTCGCCGGGATCGAGGTCCTGCTCGATGCCGTCGAGACCCGCGGCGAGAAACATCGCGGCGGCAAGATAGGGATTCATCGCGGGATCGACCGCGCGGCACTCCCAGCGGGCGCTCGACAGATAGACGTGCCCGGGCGCCTGCCCGCTCTCTTCGACATGGGGCCGGAGCAGCGGAACGCGGAACATATGCGTACGGTTGTTGCCGCCGTAGGAAATGAAGATCGGCGCCCAAGTATAGCCCGTCATCGAGCCGGTTTTGATCAGGCGCTTATAGGAATTGACGATCGGGCAGCTCACGGCAACGAGGGCGGCTGCGTGTTTTTTCAGGCCGCCGAGGAATTGATAGGCCATCTTGGACAAGCCGCAGCCACGCCTGTCGGAGGCGTCGCCGGAGATGTTCTTGCCGGTCTTGATGTCGGCCAGAGACATGTTGAAATGCGCGCCGGAGCCCGTGCGGTCGGCATAGGGCTTGGGCATCATGGTCGCTTCCCAGCCGTATTTGCGCGACAACTCTTTCATCATCATGCGCCAGACAACGAAGCGATCCGCCATGGTCATGACGTCGGCATAGGAAAAATCGAACTCGAACTGGCCGTTGGCATCCTCGTGGTCGAAGGAATGCACCTC
>CAWFRD010000011.1:0-33798 GCA_963818165.1 uncultured Alphaproteobacteria bacterium | reverse complement strand
CACCGTCATGGCGCGGCCTTCCGTTCTGACCACTCCTCCGCGCGGCGGCCGATCAGCGGCACGATGCCGGCATGACCTCCTTTTTCAATCGCCGCAACGAGCGTCTGCTTGATGCGGCCGATGAGCGAAGGTCCCTCGAACACGAGCCCGGTATAGAGCTGGACGAGCGAGGCCCCGGCCTCGATCTTGGCGAGCGCGTTGTCCCCGAATCGATGCCGCCGACGCCGATGAGCGGAAGCTTTCCCTCTGTCAGTCGATAGACCCGCGCCAGCATCCGCGTCGCGGGGGCGAAGAGCGGCCTCCCCGACAGTCCCCCCGCCTCCTTGGCGAAGTCGGCGTCGCGCAAGCCCGCTCGCGACAGCGTGGTGTTCGACACGATGATCCCGTCGGCGCCGTGAGACAGGATTACGCGCACCACGTCCGGCAAGTCCTCATCGGCGAGATCGGGCGCGAGCTTGACCAGAAGCGGAGGCTTGCGGGGAAGTGCTGCGCGTGCCGCCTGCACGCGTGAAAGGAGCGCGCCGAGCACCTCGGGCGCCTGGAGATCGCGCAAGCCCGGCGTGTTCGGCGAGGAAATATTGACGGTGACGTAGCTCGCGACCGGCGCCATGCGCGCGATCCCCTCGACATAATCGCCGATGCGATCGGCGCTGTCGCGCCCTGCCCCGAGATTGACGCCGACGATCCCGCCCACGCGACCTTTCAGCCGCGCGAGCGCCGCCTCCTGCCCCTCATTGTTGAAGCCAAGCCGATTGATGATGGCGCGGTCTTGGGCCGACCGGAGGATGCGGGGCCTCGGATTGCCGCTTTGCGCCCGCGGCGTCAGCGTGCCGGCTTCGACGAAGCCGAAGCCCATGGCGAGAAGTTCGCGCGCCACGCGCGCGTCCTTGTCGAAGCCGGCGGCCATGCCGACCGGATTGGGAAAATCGAGTCCGAAGAGATGCTGGCCGAGCCGCTTGTCGTCGGGAGCATCGACCCGCGGGTAAAGGCCAAATTCGAGGCTCTTGACGGCAAGTTCGTGCGCGCGTTCGGGATCGAGCGCGAGCAGGAGCGCCTGGCCCAGGCCGAACAGCCCGTTCACGCCGCCACTCCTTCCGGCAGAGGTGGACGCCGTCAGTCCCGAGACTGAGGGACTCGGCCCACAGAAGAGCGGAAAGATCGAGCGGCGCGTAGAGGTGCGGAAACAGGGCGCCTCCGCGCGACGCCTCCCATTTCAGATGAGGCCGAAGCCGCGCGGGATCGAGCGCGAGGAGCATGAGTCCGTCCTGCCTCGCGTAATGCTTGGCCAAGGTCCCTTCGATCTGATGACCGGCCGAAAGATGGATAAAGCCGTCGCGGAGATCGTCGGCGGAGCCGGCGAAATGCCCCTTGCCCCTCGCCTCGCTGAAGGCGGCCTCGGTCAGGATCTTATAGACGGGATTTGCCATCGACTAGAGAAGAGGACAGTAGCCGTCTCTTGCGGTCTCAACAAGGAAGCGGGTTGCTTGCGACGGATGGCCTAACCGAATAAATCCATGACGCTTCGCCGCGTCATCCGAGCCCGGGGTCCAAACGAGCATGATTCGAATTGCCCTTGCTTTCGCGGTTCTTCTCGCAGCGTGTTCAGCCGCCTCGGCCCAGGCCGAGTTCGAGCCGACGCCGGATGAGCGCAAGGCGATCGCCGATTGTCTCGAGCGCGTTGCAGGCCAGCCGGAGCTCAAGCAGATGGCGGAATGTATCGGCGTCGTCGCCGCCCCCTGCCCCGACGCTCCCGGCGCCAATACCTTCACCATCGTCGCCTGCCACATGCGCGAGCAGAGATCTGGGACGGCTATTTGAACGAATGGTACGGCGAGGCCGAGAAGCGTCTCGCCGATGCGCCGGCCGCCGCCGCCGCGCTCAAGGACTCCGAGCGCGCCTGGATCTCGTTCCGCGACGCCAAATGCGGCTATTGGGAGAAGCGCTACGAGGGCGGCACGTTCGCAGCCGTGATCACCGGCGATTGCATGCGGGTCGAAACGGCGCGCCGCGCGCTCGAAATGCGCGCCATCTTCGACGACCTCGATCACTGATCTCGGTCCCGCGCGGGGCCCCCTTGAGCGGCAAGCTCGCCCTTGAGCGCCTTCGCAATCAGCGCGCGCGTCTCGTCGATGGCGTAAAGCTCGACGAAGGAGCCGAAGCGCGGGCCTTGTTCCTGGCCGAGCAGCACCGCGTAGAGAGCCGCGAACCAATCGCGCAAGGGCTCGAAGCCGTGCTCCTTGCCGACGGCATAAACCTCCGCCTGGATCTCCTCGGCCGCCAAGCCTTGCTTCATCTTGGCAAGCCGCGCATCGAGGTCGAGCAATGCCGCGCGCTCCTTCTCGCTCGCCACGCGGTAGCGCTTCGCCGGCTTCACGAAATCGTGGAAGTAGCGGATGGCGTAGGTGACGAGTTGGTCGAGCAGCGGATGCGCTTTCGGCGTCGCATCGGGCGCGTAGCGCCGGATGAAACCCCACAGCACCTGGCGATCCTCCGAGTTCGAGGCCGATGCGAGATTGAGAAGCAGCGCAAAGCTGATGGGAAGCTCGGCCTCCGGCGGGGTGCCCTGATGGATGTGCCAGACCGGATTCATCAGCTTCGCCGCAGGCTCCTCTTTGCCATAGGCGGCGAGATGGCCGACATATTCATCGACCGCGCGCGGGATCACGTCGAAATAGAGCCGCTTCGCCTTGCGCGGGCCTTGATACATATAAAGAGAGAGGCTCTCGGGGCTCGCGTAAGTGAGCCATTCGTCGATGGTGAGCCCGTTGCCGCGCGATTTGGAGATCTTCTCGCCGTTCTCGTCGAGGAAGAGCTCGTAGTTGAATCCCTCCGGTGGCTGCGCCCCGAGAATGCGGCAGATCTGGCTCGACAGCCTGACCGAATCGATCAGGTCTTTTCCCGCCATCTCGTAATCGACGCCGAGCGCAACCCAGCGCATGGCCCAGTCGGCCTTCCATTGCAGCTTGCAGCGGCCTCCGGTTACGGGCACTTGCGTTAGTTTCCCGGTGCCGGGGTCCTTGTAGATGACGGCGCCGGCGCGAAGATCGCGGTCGATGATCGGGACCTGCAGCACCTGCCCCGTTGTTGGCGAGATCGGAAGGAAGGGGCTGTAGGTGGCGCGGCGCTCGGGCCCAAGCGTCGGCAGGATCACGTCCCTCACCGCATCGTAATGCTCGAGCACCTTGAGCAGCGTGTGGTCGAAGCGCCCGCTGGTATAGCACTGGGTGGCGGAGAGGAACTCGTAGTCGAACCCGAACGTGTCGAGGAAGGCTCTGAGCCGGGCATTGTTGTGATGGCCGAAGCTCGAGTATTCCCCGAACGGGTCGGGCACTTGCGTCAGCGGCTTGCCGAGATGCTCGGCAACCATCTCCTTGTTGGGGATGTTATCGGGCACCTTCCGCAAGCCATCCATGTCGTCGGAAAAGCAGATGAGCCGGGTCGGGATCTTGTCCTCGGTCAGCACGCGGAAGGCGTGGCGCACCATGGTCGTGCGGGCGACCTCGCCGAACGTGCCGATATGCGGCAGCCCCGACGGCCCGTAGCCTGTCTCGAAGATGACGGCGCCTGTTGGCTTCGGCACGCGCTCGATCCGGCTCAAGACCTTGCGCGCCTCCTCGAACGGCCAGGCCTTGCTCTCGAGAGCCGCCGCCAGCGGCGGGGCTTCGGCGTCTTTTCTGCCGGTCCGGTTCATGGGTTGGTCGAACGAGCGTTGGTTTGCCGCGATTCTGCCGGCCCGACCAATTTCACAATTTTCCTGCCCGCGCCACTCTTTCCATGCCGGTCCGGGACTTGCCGACCATGCCGCAATTGCCTACGGTCGCGCCGCTTCGGGCGCAAAGAACTGGGAGAAGGAGACCATGGCGGAGCCGCTGAACCATCACGCCGCGCTCATCTATGTCATGGTCACAATGTCGGCCGTCGATCGCACCATGACCGATGCCGAGCTTGCCCGTATCGGCCAAATCGTCTTCGAGATGCCGATTTTCGCCGACTTCGACCGGGACCATTTGGTCAAGACGGCCGAGGGCTGCGGCGAAGTCCTGAGCGCCGATGGCGGCCTCGAACATGTGCTGGTGCTGATCCGCGCCAATCTGCCGCCGAAGCTGCGCGAGACGGCCTATGCCGTCGCCCTCGAAGTGGCCGCCGCCGATCTCACAGTGAGGCCGGAGGAAACCCGCTTCCTCGAAATGCTGCGCAACTCGCTCGACCTCGACAAGCTAACCACGGCGGCGATCGAGCGGGGCATCAGGGCGCGCAATATCGTGCTGTAATGCCGCAGGCCACGGGTCATGCCTTGAGCCGGAATCCTTGGCAGCCCCGTCGCGCCGCGCTAAGACAGGCCCCGTGATCGGCGCACGCAAGTCTTTGCAGAGAGGGTCAAGCGAAACGGCAGCTTCCCGGTTTGCCGTCGGCTTGCTTGCGCTCGCGCTCACCGCGCTTTGCCAAGGCCCCGCTCTGGCGCAGGCCCGCAACGACATCGTCCCCGATGCCTGGCAAGGCGACATTCTTCGCCCCAAACCCGACATGCGCGGCCTTGCCAAGCTCCGTTTCATCACCGATAGCGACTACCCGCCCTTCCATTATTTCGACGAGGTCGGCGCGCTGACCGGCTTCAATGTCGATCTCGCCCGGGCCATCTGCGAAACCTTGGAGGTCGAGTGCGATGTGAAGGACGTCGATTGGGCCGACATCTATAGCCGCCTCGATGATGGCGAGGCGGACGCGGCAATCGCCTCGATCCGCATCAGTACCGTGTCGCTGGCGAAGGCAGACTTCTCCTCGCGCTACTACGCCACGCCCGCCCGCTTCATCGCCAAGAAGACGAACGAGCTTAAGGAGATCAGCCCCGAGACGCTCGAAGGCATGAAGATCGGCGTGGCCAAGAACACGGGCCATGAGGCGTATCTCAAGGAGTTCTTTCCCAATATCCGGCTCGCGACCTTCGACAGCGCCGAGGACGCGCAACGCGCGCTGAAAGACGGCGCCATCGATTTCGTGTTCGGCGACGGTATCGGCATGACCTTCTGGCTGAACGGGGTCACGAGCGAAGGCTGCTGCGAGTTCCGCGGTGGACCCTATCTCGATACGAAGTTCTTCGGCGAGGGTGTTGGCATCGCCGTGAAGAAGGGCAATCGCCAGCTCGCGCAGATCCTCAATTATGCGCTCGAGCAGGTACATGCGAGCGGCCGCTACGAAGAGCTGTTCCTGCGCTACTTCCCGATCAGCTTCCTATAGAGGCCGCCCGGCGGAGCCTTAGACTTCCCGTTTCCGGTTTTCCACGTTCGGTTTCTGCGGCCCGAAAGGCAACATCAGCGACCAGCCAAAACGCGCCGGCGCCTCGCTCTGATAGGGGTTGAGCCCGATCGTCATGCCTTGATGCCCGCCTTCCGGTTGCGCCGTGTAGGTGTCGAACAGACGATCCCAGACCGAGAGATTGAAGCCGTAATTCGAATCGTGCTCGCGGTGGATGACCGAGTGATGCACCCGATGCATGTCGGGCGTCACGATGAGGAGCCGAATGACGCGGTCGAGCGCTTGCGGCAGCGCGATATTGGCGTGATTGAACATGGCGCAGGCATTGAGGATCACCTCGAACAGGAACACGGCAAGAGGGGCGGCGCCGAGCGCAACTACCACCACGATCTTCCACAGCATCGACAGTCCGATTTCGATCGGATGAAAGCGGACCGCCGTGGTCACGTCGATGTCGCGGTCGGCGTGGTGCACCTGATGCAGGCGCCAGAATAGGGGCACCTTGTGCGAGGCCCAATGCTGCGCCCAGATGGCGAGATCGAGCACGGCGAGCGCGATGGCGATCTTGACCCAGGCGGGCCACGCGACTTGGTTCAGCAGCCCGATCCCATGCGCCTCGGCGTAGAAGGCGGCGGCGATGGCCGCGACCGGCACGGCAGTCGCGGCCATGAGCCGGAGCAGGAGCGTACCGGCCGCGCTGATGCCGAGATTGGTGAGCCAGCGCTTCCGTTTCGAGACGATGAGTTTGCGCTTCGGCAACAAAAGCTCGATCAGCGCCATCGCCAGGAACACGCCTGCGAAGATGGCCAAGCGGACAAGACCGTCGCTCTGTCCGAAAAAGCCGTCCATGCCCCAATGTTAGCGGGGAAAAGCCCGCACGTCAGTGCATTGGCTTGGCGGCAAGGGACAGGCCGGCGACGCCCAGGACGACCAAAGTCAGCGATGCGAGCTTCAACGCTGTGACTGGTTCGCGAAAATAGACGACGCCGATCAGGGCCGCGAGCGCGGTGCCGACGCCCGACCACACGGCATAGGTGAGAGAAAGATCGAGGCGCTGCAGGGCCAGGATCACGGCGCCCGCCGACAAAACATAGAACACGAGAACCGCAAGCGACGGAACGGGCTCCGTGAAGCCGCGCGAGAGCTTCATCGCGGTGATGCCGGCGACCTCGAACAGAATGGCGGTGGAGAGAAAAAACCAGGGCATCAGGGCTTGGGTCATGCCGTGATTGGGAATCAGGACGGGCGTCCCTTCATCAGCGCAATTGCATGACGCCATGATGACAGCGGGCTTAGAGCAGTTCGAGCGGTCGGCGGCGCGTCGGCGCCGGGAACGCCTTGGCGAGTTCGGCAAGGTCGCGCTCGGTCAGTTCGATGTCGACCGCCGCGCGGTTCTCCCGCACGCGCGCGCTCGTCGAGGTTTTCGGAATCACTATCATGTCGCCATTGCGGAGAATCCAGGCGAGCGCGATCTGCGCGGTCGTCGCGCGATGGCGGATCGCCACGCCCGTCAGCACCCGGTCACGCAAGAGCCGCCCCTGTTCGAAGGGCGAATAGGCCATGATCGGGATGGCGCGCTCGCGGCACCAGGGCAGAAGCCCGGCCTCGATGCCGCGGCGCCGCAGATTGTAGAGCACCTGATTGCTGGCGCAGGCCGCCCCGCCGGAAAGCCGGAACAGTTCTTCCATGTCGCCGACGTCAAAATTGCTGACGCCCCAATAGCGGATCGCGCCCGCGGCGATCAGCTCTTCAAAGCCCGCGAGCGTCTCTTCGAGCTTTGGCCGCCCGCGCCAATGCAGGAGATAGAGATCGATGCGATCGGTCTTGAGCCGCTTCAGGCTGCGCGCGCAGGCGGCGACGGTTCCGGCCTTCGTCGAATTCTCGGGCAGCACCTTGCTTACGATGAAGCATTCATCGCGCCGCCCGTGCACGGCCTCGGCCACGACCTCCTCTGCGCCGCCATTGCCGTACATCTCGGCGGTGTCGATCAGCGCCATGCCGAGATCGAGACCGAGTCTGAGCGCGGCGATTTCCTCTTTCCGCGTGCGCGCGTTCTCGCCCATGTGCCAGGTGCCCTGGCCGAGCTGCGGCACGGTCTCGCCGCTAGGCAATTTTACTCGGGGCAACGCTGGCGCGGCAGGCATGGCCGGGACTCAAGAACAGGGGCGCGGCCTCTACTTGCCGCGCCCCGATCATAGCGTGCGTAGATGACGGTGCTTAGGCCTTCTTCGCCCCCGCCGGCGATTTCCGCTCCCGCTCCTCTTTGCGCGAATGGAGCTGGAAGGCTAGAACCAACAAGAAGCCGCCGAACACGATTGCATAGGCGCCGATCCACATGGTCAGGACCACCGCCCCGACCAACGGCTCGATCACGAGCAGGACGCCGAAGATGAGCGAGGCGATGCCGCCGAGCGCGAGCCACCAGCGGCCGTGATCGCGGTTGAGCATAAAGGCGGCGTAGAGCATGAGCGCGCCGGAGACGATCGCCCAAATGGCGACGAGCCAGATCAGCGCCACCATCGTGATCGCCGGCCAGACGACGGCAACGAGACCGGCCGCTATATCGACGATGCCTTCGAGGATGAGCAGGCCCCAGCGCTCGCCGGTGCGCGCCGCCTTCCAGGCGGCGGCAATTGCGAAGCCACCGTCCACGAACATGTAGGCCGCGAAAAGGATAACGAAGGCGCCGACCGCCACGCCGGGCGTGAGCAGGCAGATCAGGCCGAACAGAATCCCGAGGATTCCACGCAAGCCGACCGCCCACCAACTATCAGCCAAAACGTCGCTCAGCGCGTCGCAACGCTCCTTGGTTGCCGCCGCGCTCCTTTTTCCAGATGCTGTGCTTGCAGCCATGGGAGAACCTCCTTCAATCGCTCCTCAACGCTCGCCAAGACCTCCGCCTAGCGAATCGATAGGTGGCAAATATGCTGCCATCCCAAACGGGAAAAGGCCTCCAAATCGAAGTTGTCCACATAAGAGCGCCCCTTAACTAGACGCCAAGTGCGACCTCTGCCGCAACTGCGGAAATGGTCTGGCGCAGCCAGATATGGCCGGGATCTTGATCGAAGCTCCCATGCCATAGCAGCGAGATGGCCAAACTCGGCAATTCGACGGGCGCGGGACTCGTGGCAAGTTGAAAGGTTTCGGCGAAATAGCGCGCGAGCCGCAGTGGCATGGTTGTGATCAACGGTGCGCGCGCCACCACGAAGGGCACGGCGAGGAAGCCCGGCGTGACCAACGCGACGGTTCGCTTCAGCCTGAGCTTGGCAAGCGCCTCATCGACAGCTCCATGCGCATCGTCGCCGAGGCTCGTCAGCACGTGCGGCACGCTCAAATAGTCTTCGAGCGAAATTGGCCGCGGGAAATCGAGCAGCGCCGGATTGAACAGGCAGAGGAAGCTGTCGGTGTAGAGCGGACGGTGCTTGTGATGGACTTGGCCGTGACCGAACACGCCGATGCCGAGATCGAGCGCTCCGGTGTCGAGGTCGTCCAAAATCGTAAGCTGGTTGAGCGGGCGTAAGCGCAAGGCAACACTGGGCGCCTCCCGGTGGAGCCGCGCCATGAGACCCGGGACGATAGCGACTTCGATCGAGTCGGCGAGGCCGACGCGGAAGGTTCGCTCGGCAGTCGCAGGATCGAAAGCCTCGCGCTGAAGGACCGCCGCCTGAATCTGGGCGAGCGTCACTCGCACCGGGTCGACAAGCGCAAGCGCCCTTGGTGTAGGCCGCATGCCATCGGCGCCGCGCGTCAGGAGTTCGTCGCCGAAGAGAGCCCTAAGCCGCCCGAGATTGTGGCTCATCGCCGACTGGCCAAGTCCGATGCGCGCCGCGGCGCGCGTGACGCTCCGCTCCGTGAGCAGCGCGTCGAACGCGACCAGCAGGTTAAGATCGAGCCTGCTTAGATTAGCGTGGTCGATACCTGTCATTGATGTCATCGATTGGACTAATGATAGCTAATAAGGCATGCTAGGCGCAAGAGTAGGGCCACGAGACGCGCCAAACCCTGGCTCTCTTCCAGACCCAGGAGATGCCGGATCTTGAGGGAGGCGCGCGCTCCCGCGGCACTGCGCAGTTTCCCTAGCGTCGCATAAGCGAACCGGCCGCCCTTCCGCCTCCCAGAGTCGGAGAGGCGGCTGGCTCTCTTTCCGGGGTGGAACGCGGACCCAAATGGCCTCCTTCCGCATGATTAAAGCGGGCCGGCCCTGAAAAAGCCACGAAACCACTGAGAATCAACAGCCTACGGGTCGGCACGCCCGAGGGCATCAACGGCAAATAATTGTCAGCACTTCTGGGGCCGGGGGGCAGGAAGCTGATGGCATGCGTAGTTGCGCGCTCATTGCGCTCGCCTCCGTCACCGCGCTCGCACTAACCCTGCCTTGCGCCGCTGAAGAGCCGGCGCGCACAAGCTCCGTCGCAAAGCAGACCTCGCCTCAACTGCAGGTGCCTTCTCTTCTCGCGCCCCCGCAAGGAGATCTCGCGTCGTCCCCCTAAAGCGTCAACCGTTCCTTCCGAAAAGCCGACGTCAGCCGTTCAAGCCGCGGTCCCGCCGACAGAGGTGAAGACTGAAACCTATTTGCGTCCGCCTGTTCCGGCCGTGCCCGAGGCTTCGGTCGCGCCGCAAACGGCGGCGCCTTCGGCACCGGCGAACGCGATCGGCGAGGCCCAAGCCTTGCCCGAGCCGCATGGCGGTTTCACCTCGCCCGACCAACTCATGGATTGGATCTCGAACTATCGCGACCACAAGCAGCCCTGGCGCGTGCCCGAGGCGGTTCACGCCATGAACGACTATGGCCTCTTCGGCGATGAGGAGAAGGCATGGTTCTGCATCGGCTTCATCGCCGGCGTGCTCGGCGCCAATCCCAAGGACGGCCCGAGCATGATCCCGAAGATGTTCCCGATGCCGGACAAGGAGCAGGCGATCATCATCAGGGCGATCGCCTATTCGGGGCGCCCCGATTGGCGCGAGCTGCTCGAGAAGAATTCTTCGCGGATGCCGCTCCGCAGGCCATTGATCGACGATTTCCTCAATGACAAGCGCCCCACTTTGATGACACTGCCGCTCGATACCGGCGGCTCGCCCGGCGTCTACGCGCTGTGGGGCTATTACGTCGCGACCGGCCAGCATGAGCCCGTGGTTCGCATCATGGAGGCGCTGCGCTGGTCGAAGACCAAGAATGACAGCGGCTTCTCCTTCCGCAAGGTGTTCTCGGGCTGGGGCAGCGATCCGAGCGCGGTGGAGAAGATCACGACCGGCGGCACGGCGAAATGGACGCTTGCCTCCTACGCCGAACGTGACCGCCAGCTGCTCGCGCTCTATCGCGCCGAGTCTGGACGCCAGCCGGAGGAGATCGCCCTACCGCTCAAGGACGTGATCAAGGCCGCGGAGGATTTCGAGTCGGAAAAGATCCGCAAAGACCAGTTCGGCGCGATCGAAGACGCGCAACGGCAGAAGCTCAGCAACGAAGCGGGAATGACCAAGGGTGCGACCGCGGGCTCGATGGCCATTGCCACCGGCTGCGTGGCGGCCTCGGCGCTCGGCCAAGCCTATATCGCGCTTCCTTGCGTGATCGGCGGCGCGCTCTATACCGGCGCCGTCAAGCTCGCCCACTAGAATCGCCTTACACGCGGGCATCATGCCGACAGATCGGATCGCCTGTTCGATCCGCGGTGTCGGCTGGAGCGCGCGCTTGGCTGATCTCAACCATTGGGATCAGGATTTGCTCGCAACGTCTTCCACAACCACAGCCGTCGACTTTTTCGATGCGAGGATTTGCGCCTCGTCCTTGGTCTCGACTGCAGTTGCCGTTACGCCCTCGGGCGAGACCGTCACCACCAAGTAAGGCATTCCCGGTTTCGGGGGATGATAGATCCCGGTCTTGGTTTTCTTGCCCTTTTTCGGCACGACCCACCCCACTGACGCGGAGGCTGCTCGGCCAACCCCGCTTGGCCGAAGCAGCAGACTGCGTTCTGTTCATGCGCACGCCAAGTCTGGCTACGACACGTCTCTGTCATAATCAATTCCTCAGGAGATCGATGACTCAAGAAAAAGCCCCGGCAGCTGGCCGGGGCTGAGGTTGTCTGTGCAACCCTTTGAGGGTCGTTGGCACGACCGTAGCTGATTTGTTGGCGAGCTCAAAAAGCGATGCCGCCCACGTTTCTGCGTCACGCCGCCGGATGAAGCATCATGGGCGGCAACGGGGCCCTCGATGGAATTGAAACGGGCGATGGGGATCGAACCCACGACCCGTAGCTTGGGAAGCAAATTGAATTGTCGGGGAAAAATCAATGTCCGCCTGGTACCATGAGTGGACATTCTGCGATCTGACTGACTTAGCGCCTGAGTGCGACTAGCATAGGTCTGCAGGTCGCATACACTGCCCGCGCTGGAGTCGCTATGTGGCATTGCCTGCTAGCCCTCGCCCTGCTCCTGCTGCCGGCCCCCGCCTTGGCCGGCGCCAAGGAGAAGGTCGCGGCACTTGCTCCGTCGGCAGTCGTGCTCGTGATGGACGCCGCGGGCAACGAGCTCGTGGCCCAGAATGCCGACCAGCCCTTCGTCCCGGCCTCCGTCGCCAAGATCGTGACGGCCTGGCTGGCGATGGAGGTCCTTGGCGGCGACTACCGCTTCGAGACTCGCTTCTACCTGGACGCCGACCGGAAGCTCTATGTGCGCGGCGGCGGCGATCCCTTCCTGATCTCCGAAGAGCTGGCTCCGCTCGCGTCTCAGCTGGTCGCCGCGGTCGGCAAGGAGCCGCTCAGCGGCATCGTGCTCGACGCGAGCTACTACCCCTCCGACATCCGCATCCCGGGCATCGAGGCCAGCAACGAGGCCTATGACGCGCTGAACTCCGCGCTCGCGGTGAACTTCAATACGATCGCCGCCGTGCGCAAGGGCAAGACGGTCCTCTCCGCCGAGAAGCAGACCCCGATCACCCCGCTCGCGATCAGCCAGTTCCGGGCGCGGGGCCCCAATGGCCGCGGCCGCATCAGCCTGGCCCAGGAGCCGGCGGTAAGCCTGAAATATGCCGGCGAGCTGATCGCCGCGTTCATCGAGCGGGCCGGCGGCAGCGTCAAGGGCGAGATCTCGACCGGAACCGTCCCCGAGGGCCTGAAGCCGGTCTATGTTCACCGCCAGTCGCGCACCCTTTCGGAAATTCTCACCGGGCTGCTCCTCGGCTCGAACAACTACGTCGCCAACCAGGTCTTCCTGGAGATCGGCGGGACCCTGGGCGGACCCGTCAGTTTGGAGAAGTCGCTTAAGGTCGCGAACGCAATGCTTGCCGCCAACGGGCTCGCCGACGCCATCCATCTCGAGGAGGGCTCCGGCATCAGCCGCGACAACCATTTCACGGCCCGCGGCCTTGCCCAGCTGCTGCACCTCTTCGAGCCCCATGCCACCCTGCTCCGCCGCGGCGACGGCACCTTCTTCAAGACCGGGACCTTTTCCGGCGTCCGCACTTTGGCGGGCTACGCCGACACCTCCAAGCATGGGCGGGTGCGCTTCGTGATCTCACTCAAGAGCAACGACAGCTCGATGCGCTTCCGGTTGCTCAAGGCCATCCAGTCCGGGCTTTAGAGGGCGATGAGGATCGAACCCACGACCCAGCTTGCGAAGCGCTGCTATTCGTCAGCTAACTCAGGAGCCATTCCAATCTTCGGAGGCTCGGGTCAGGCGGCAAGGGTGGAACCCCTGCAGCAACTCACCTCACTTCCAAGTGAGGTGTGCTTCGGCTGAAGCGTGCATCGACGGCAGAAATTTGCTGCAGGGCTGGCGCTTGGCGCTCGACCTGCTGCGCTTGCTTGGTCGCCCTGCCCCCGTGGGTTCCGATGAAAATGGCATTCACCCCCGCGGAGAGCAGGATCAGGGACGTGAGGAGAGCAGTGCACTTCGTGGATTTCTTCATCATGAAGCCTCCACCGGTTCGTTACGCCGCAACGGCCGTTATCGTCAGTCGCGGCTTTGGGCTGTTGACAAGTTAGGTTACGCGGAACGAAGTCTCCATTGGCCGGGGGGATGAAGGCCTTCCCAAAACGATAGTCCGTCTACACCTTTGGTTTAGATTGCGTCTGGAGCCGGGATTGCGCTCCGAAGCCGCGGCACCACCACGCCGGAGCTTAAGATGTTCAAGAGTTTGCGCACCAGCGCGAAGCTTTTGCTCCTGTGCAGCGTGTTCGTCGGCGCGCTGGCGGTGGCGACCTACGGTCTCGTTGCCGAGAAGCAGATCGCCATCCAGCTCGTGCGGAAGGAGCTGATTGGCGTCGAGCATTTGCAAGCCCTTCGCGGAATTTACGCGTCTCTTCTCAAGGAAAGCCCGGGCGCGTCGCAGAGCGCGGGGATAGGGAGCGCAACCGGCGAAGCACTGGAAAGGCTCGCGGCGGCGGGCTCAATCGATTCCGGAAAGCTCGACACGGCCGCGCTCGAACGGGCGCTTGGCGATGCCATCGACAAGCTCGCATCGGCCGAAGTTCGCGACCAGAGGCGGGCTCTCTTTGTCGGTGCGCTGACCGCGGCGCGCAACCTCGCGGCGCGGATCGGCGATGACTTCAACCTCACTCTCGACCCGGATCTCGACAGCTTCTACGTCCAGAACATCGCCGTCGCCAAAATGCCGGCCCTCCTCAGCGAGATCGGAGAGATGCAATCCGAGCTCGCGATGCCCGCACAACCGGCGCCCGACACCCTCGCGGTGCGTATTCTGGTGTTGGACGGCATGATCCGATCGACCCTCGAAGGGATCGAAAGAGACCTGCAGGCGTCATATCGCGGCGGCAGCGGTGCCCGGCTTCGGCAAGTGCTCGATGCCGACTTGCAAACCATGATCTCGGCTGCGAACGCCTATCTCGACACGGTGAAGGCGTGGCTTAACGGCGCCGCTGATGCAAGCGCTCTCGCTCATCGTAACGTCACCGCGGTAGACAGCGCGATCGACGGTTGGACCGTGAGTTTGACCGAGCTGAAGCGGCTCCTCGATGGGCGCCTGGCAAACCTTCTTGGCAACATGCGGAGTAGTCTCCTTCTCAACGGTCTCCTGGCGGCGTTCGCCCTGGCATTCGCCCTGATCACGGGACGACATATCGTGCAACCGCTCTTGAAGCTCGAACGTCTTGCCGACGAGGTAGGGCAGACCAAGGACTACAAACTGCGCACCGATTACGAGAGCCGGGACGAAATTGGCCGGCTTGCAATCGCGTTCAATGCGATGCTGGCGGAGCTTGCGGCGGCGCGCGAGCGCGAGGCCGCCGATGCCGCCCGAAACGCGGCGATGCAAACCGAGCTTGCCCGGGTCGCGCGCATAACGACCATGGGCGAGATGGCGGCTTCAATCGCCCACGAGATTAACCAACCGCTTGCGGCAATCGTAAATAACGCGAACGCGAGTTTGCGGTGGCTCGGCCGGGATCCTCCGAATGTGGAGCGGGCGCGATCGACGCTCGACCGCGTCGTTTCCGATGGGGCGCGGGCGAGCGAGGTTATCAGCAGCATTCGTTCCATGCTGGAAAAGAGGGGCCAGGAGCGAGTTAAGCTTGATGTCAATGACCTCATTCGTGAGGTCATGACCTTCGTACGCGCCGATTTGAGGCATCACGGGATTACGGTACGAACCGAGCTCGCCGGCGAACTGCCGCGTATATCGGCCGTGCGCATTCAGTTGCAACAAGTCCTGCTCAACTTGATTGCCAATGCCGTTGAGTTCATGGCGCCGGTCGAGGATCGTGCGCGGGTGCTCACCGTCCGCTGCAAAAAGGCCGGCAGCCATGGCATACTCATTACCGTCGAGGATACTGGAACCGGGATCGGCCAGACCGACCTTGAACGCGTCTTCGAGCCGTTCTTTTCCACGAAACCCGAAGGAATGGGCATGGGATTGTCAATCTGCCGATCGATCGTTGAGGCGCATGGCGGCCGTATCACAGCGACACCCGCTCGTGACGGCGGATCGGTGTTTGAGGTCAGTTTGCCGCTCGACGAGCCGAGCCAATCTGCATGAAACTGCCGATGAAGGAGCGCACCCCTTCCGAACCTGTTGTGTTCGTCATTGACGATGATGCGTCGGTTCGCGACTTATTGAAGAATCTCCTGGAGAGTGTCGGGCTGCATGCCGAGCTATTCGACTTCGCCGCAGGCTTTTACCAAGGCTCGCCTGCCCGATACGCCGAGCTGTTTGATCCTGGATGTGAGGTTGCCCGGCCTCACCGGGCTCGAGTTTCAAAATCAACTGTTGAAGTCTGGCGTGTCTCTGCCGATCATTTTCATCACCGGGCACGGCGATATTCCCATGAGCGTTCGGGCCATGAAGCTTGGCGCCGTTGAGTTTCTAACCAAGCCGTTCCGGGACCAGGATTTGCTGGAGGCGGTCCGGGTGGCCTTAGACAGAGACCGCGCGCGACGGAGAGATGAGAAGGCTCGTACCGCCTTGCATGCCCGTTTCGAGTTGCTGACGGCGCGTGAGAAGCAAGTGATCGGCTTGATCGCGATCGGTCTCTCTAACAAGCAAATTGCCGGCGAGATGGGGATCAGTAGCGCCACGGCCAAGGTGCATCGGGCCAATATCATGCGCAAGATGCAAGCGCGCTCCCTAGCCGAATTGTTGCTGATGGCGGACGTGCTCGGCGCTGGCGCGAGGAATTCGGCGACCTGCCGCTCTTTTCGGCGACAACGGACCCCGCGACAGCTAGCAGCGCACGCCCTCCTTGACTTGCCATGAACCGCCCACGCCGAGGCTGATCAATTTGACCAGCCCTAACCGTGTGGAGCGCTGGCGTGCTCGATCTCGACGTCAGTGAGAATTGGAGCGGGCGATGGGGATCGAACCCACGACCCGTAGCTTGGGAAGCTACTGTCTTTGACCTCTAAATGGCTGATTTCTGCGCTTTCCGCCCGCATGTCGCGTTTCATGTCGCATAAACCGATCCAAACGCTCGGCGCGGTCCTTGCGGCGTTGCTGTGCGTCGTTGTCGTGGAACAGGTGCCCGTACACGTCGAACGTCACGCTGATCTCGGCGTGCCCCATCTCGGTCTGCACCTCCTTCGGGTTCGCGCCATCGTGGATGAGCGCAGAAGCGTGGAGGTGTCGGAGAACAGCTTGTACGCGGTGCGGATGCCCGCAGCCTTGAGCAGCGGACGCCAGCAGCGGTTCGTGATGTTTGCCAAGCTCTCGACGTTGCCACTGCCATTGGCGAACACCAGCTCATGCGCGCTCGCCATCTTCCACTGCTTCAGCAGTGACACCAGCGACGGCGGGATGTCGATCACACGGCGAGCTGCTGCGCTCTTCGGTGACCCGATCTTGCCGCTCTCGTCCGCACGCTGTGTAACCTTGATCGTGCCACGCTTGAGATCGACAGCCGACCAGGGAAGACCGCGCAACTCGCTTGGCCGCATGCCGGTGTGAACCGCTGTCGAGATCAGCACACGCCAGCGCAGCCACCCTGGCCGCTCCCCGGAGTTGAGGACGGAGAAGATCGCCCTGATCTCGGACGGCGACGGAATCTCGACCGGCTTCTTGTGCCGCTTGGCATCCTTGCCGATTGTTACGTTGAGCGCATCGCCCTGGTATCTCGCCTCGACCAGGATCGCGCGCAGCGTGTGCAGCACCTTGCGCGCCATGCCACGCGACAGCTTCCGCAACAAGCGATCACGGAATTGCTGGACCATCTCCTCGGTGAGTGCGCCGATTTGCTCGTCACCAAGCTGCGGCTCGATGTGCTGCCTGACGTGGTAGGTGTACTGACGGAGGTTTTTGCTTGTGATCCCTGAGTGGATGGGCCTTCGTGATCTGGTTTAGGTCGCGGGGACGTTTCCTCTTCGTTGTGCGGTTGTCTGACGCAGGAGCGCCGCCCTCGTTTTCCCAGTTTTCGAGGCTTTGGCATTGTTGTTCGGGCGCTTTGATCGTTTCTTGGCGAACGGAGATTGGATCAAACGCGGGCATACACTAGGCCTGAAGCCAGGGAAGACCGGTCGCCTTCCAGCCGCCGGCGGAGCCGCGGTGCCTATCCTCGTCGAGCGGTCCTTCGAAACCCCCAGCGACATTGTGACAGGACCGATAGCCCGCCTCGGCCATCGCCTTAGCTGCAGCTAGGCTCCGGCCTCCCGAACGGCAAATGAAGAAGAGGTCGTCGTCGGATTGAGCGCCAAGCGCCTTGAGCTCGCTGGTGAGACGCTCAACAAACCGCGGATCCACAGTTTGGTCCGGAAAAGTTTGCCACTCGATGAGGACAGCTCTTTTGCCGATGGATCCGAGATCGGGAATGCCCACATAGGTCCATTCCGCGCGCGTGCGCACGTCGATCAACTGCGAGCGAGGACGCGTGGCAAGACTCTGCCAAGTCGTCTCAACGTCGACGTTGTCGACCGCTCGCTCACCGTTCTGCACGGTCAAATGACAATTGCTCCTTGGCTTCGCTGTCTGCGGGGTGTCTGGCCAACATCCGGTCCAAATTAAAGGACCCTCTCGGTCTTTTTCAACGGTATCGACGCAAAGCATTGGTAATCGGGCTTTGCGCTGAGCCTGGGTCAAAAACGCAGGTATGCGATTTTACGCCCAGAGGGCTATTCCGAATTCGCGAGTGGTGTCCCACAGACTGCCGACTGCACACCGAATTTGTATAGGCGACACGCCCTCGATCTGGTGCAATTGGGCTTGCCGGAGAGATATAGATCAGACGCGGGCCGAGCTTAGCAGGCAAGAAAGATTTTCAATGTCGGCTATTGGCACTAAGCGGACATCTATGGCGCCGGTGAGCGTGTCCGCTCTTAGGGGTAAAGCGGACATCCCTAATTCGCTTGCCAATGTCCGCTAATGACCCAAAGCGGATGGTCCCCCGGCAAGCGACGCTGCGAGATTAGGACGGCGGCGCGACTTTCGATCTAGCGGGATTAGAGTTTTCGCGATTGTCCTCGACCCAGACCTTGAGCGTCTTTTTTGAAGCGAGAAACGCGTTGGTCGGTCGCCGGGGTGGGATGCCCGAAACGTCAGTTCGGCTGCAGCCGCTGGTCGAGCAGTAGAATTGAGCGGTAGAGGACTTCCACACCGTTAGCGCAGTCATCCCACGAAGTGAGTTCCTGCGGATTATGACTAATGCCGTCGTGGCTCGGTACGAAGATCATGCCCATCGGCGCAATCCTGGATATCTCTCCTGCGTCGTGCACGGCGCCGCTAGGCATATCCACGGTTGACAGGCCGGCCGACTGCGCGGCCTCGCGGATGACGCTTTGTACCAACGGGTCGCTGAGTGTGGCCGCGATGTCATTGATCACTTCGCAGCGAGTTCTCGGTACCTTCTTCCTTGTCCGTCTGCGCAAACTTCTGTTGAATGTTTTGCCATATCCGTTCGATCTTGACAGCGTCGACATCGCGTAATTCGACCGGAAACTCAACGCGGCCGGGAATAACGTTCGGAGCACCAGGTTCGGCCGTCAAATAGCCGACAGTACCGACCTGCGTGCCAGGTTCCGCCCGCACGGTGTCGCGGACAGCCAGCAGGTCTTTCGCGGCCGCAGCGAGCGCGTCCCTGCGGCGATTTATAGGCGTTGTGCCCGCGTGGTTGGCGAAGCCAGTGGCGACGCACTTCCACCGCTTGAGGCTCACAATTCCCGTTACTACCCCAATCTGAACCTTGGTGTCCTCAAGATCCGGTCCCTGTTGGATATGCAGTTCGAGGACTGCGGCCAGCGCACTGCGCGGAATGCGCGCGTCGGTCAGCTGAGAGGGATCTTGTCCATAACGTCGCAACCAGTCGGCTACCGTGAGTTCATCGTCACCCTTGCGGTCGAGGATCTCCGGTCCTAATACTCCGGCTGCAACGCCGGAGCCCAACGCGCTGATCCCGAAGTGCGGACCTTCCTCGTTTGTCCAGATGACGACCTCGAGCGGGTGACGCGTGGTGATGTGCCCATCATTGAGCGCGTGGATGACCTCGATAGCCCCCAGGCTACCCAACGTTCCATCGAAATTGCCGCCTTGGGGGACCGAGTTTATGTGCGAGCCAAACAGGAGCGTCGGGAGCTGATCTAAGCCCGAGCGTCGACCGAAAATGTTCCCGGCCGGATCAACGCGAATCTCAAGGCCTGCACCCTTCATGAGACTTATCACATAGGTCCGCGCATCCAGATCGGCCTGCGAAAAGCCGAGGCGAGTGACGCCGCCTTCGGGATTGCGGCCAAACTCGCTCAATTTCTCGAGCATATCTTGTAGCCGTTGCGAGTTGATATGCCGCGCCTGAGCACTCGATTCTCCGGACTGTGCGTCACCGGCTCCAAGCAGAAGCACGCACAAGATCGCTCCAAACAGACGAAGCCCTACGGATCCGGGCGCATACATCGCATTCGCTCCCGCGTGATGAAGCAAGAAGGGATAGTAGTCGGGTCGCTCCTGCTACGATACACCTGTGCCTCACGGGTCACCACGGAAGCAGGTATCCGTTTGGCAGCCATTTGACAGGGAGGAAATCATGCTACGCAATCTCGCATTCGTCGTCGGATATGCCGTGATCCTGGTTCTTTCGACTGCCGCCTCAGTTGCGGCAGCTGACTTCGGCACTGCAGAGGAAGCCAAAGCTATGCTTGAGAGAGCAGTTGCCGCCGTGAAAGAGGACAAGGCGAAGGCGCTTAATATGTTCAACAATGGCGAGGGCGGCTTCAAGGACCGTGATCTTTATGTTTGGTGTGCTAACGCCTCGGACGGCATCATAACGGCGCAGCCTTACATGAATAGGGGCAAACAGCTGAGAGACATTAAGGGCAAGCACGGTGCTCCGTTCGGTGAAACGATTATGCAGGATGCCACCGAGGGAACGATAAAAGAGACCACCTACTGGTGGCCCCGACCCGGCGCGGATGAGCCCTTCGAGAAGGCGACCCTCTACACGAAGGTCGGTGACCAGATTTGTGCTGTCGGCTACTACAAGCAATAACTTGCCGGGCACTTATGTCCGCTTCTGGCACAAAGCCGACATGCTCAATGCGCTGACGAATGTCCGCTTTTGGGGGTAAAGCAGACATTCTCCAACAATGATTTTATGAGTACACACCCTAGTCACTAAGCCCCAACTCCTCGCGGATTATGGGAAGTCAGCCACCCCTCTGTCGGTCCGGTCCCCTAAGCTCGTGCAGACACCCCCCCCAGAGGGGTGACGCCAGATGACGGGTTGTTCATTTTAGACGTTTGGCGGGGGCGCTCTTTACCGCTGAAATGCGAGTGGGCGTCGCCAAGCGTCACCTAAGGGCGTGTACTCATAAACCGACAGCCAAATGCAAACTTGGATGCGTCGCCCAACTTCCGTTATTGGGGGTAAAGCAGACTTGGCGCGGACTTGTCAGTATGTCCGCTAATGCCCTAAGCGGACATCCGTACCGGCCTCCTTTTCGGTGGTATTGTCGGGCCGAGCCTGCGGGCCGCCCGGCTCAACACCTAATTTCGTCACGTACGTAATCCCATGACAACTGGCTCACTCACCGCGAACGGGAGCTTCATCATGCTTCGTCGGTTACTAATGGCGCTGCTTTTCAGTCCCTTGGGGTTCATGCCAATAGCGACGACGTCAACTGCTGCGACGCCATCTGAAGTTTCGGATCAGGATATTGCGGATGCCTATTTGTATCTGCTCGGACGCCTTTTGGTTCTCCGACAGGAGAACATCGATTTCCGGGACGAGGGATTCAAATGGAATGAGATCATTTATCGCACGCCGGGAGGCGTGGCATGGGCGAACCCCAATCTCGACGTGGCCTATTCGGAAGCCTGGGTAGCGGTTGACGAGAAAACGCCGGTCATCCTCGAAATCCCGAAGGTCGAAGGGGGCCGCTACTACAGCTGGCAAATGCTGAACGGCTGGGGCGAGACTGTGCTGAACGTCAACGAACGCACCTTCGCGGATCACCCCTTCGGCAAATATGCCCTCGTTCTCAAAGGCTCTAACCCGCCGATCCCGGAAGATGCCCTGCGGGTCGAACTACCCAGCCGCAAGAGTTGTGTGTTGGCGCGTGTCGAACTGGGTTCCGATCCAAAGGAGGCCATTCGCCTGCAAAAGCAGTTCAAGCTGACGCCGACGGGAACGCCCGAGATTGCGCCGCTCGTCACCAAGCTCGATTTTTCCAACGACAAGCTGCCGGGAGCGGAGGCGTTCGATCAGGCCACCGCGATTCTCGAAAGTGAGCCGGACATCAATCCCGGCATCGAGCCCCTGCAGGCGAAGGTGCGTGCCGTCGAAGCGCTCATGAAATCCGGTCCCGAGGGAAAGGCAAGGGTCGCCAATGCAATCGAGAAACTCGCGTTGCCCCAATTCAAGGAGAAGCTCTCGCAACTTGGCGTGTCCAAGAACGGCTGGACCCGGCCCTCGACAATCGGCAACTATGGTGAGGATTATCTTTCTCGGACGGCGATCAACTTGATCGGCATTTGGGCCAACAACACGAACGAGGTCGTCTATTTCAAGACTGACTTGGACGGCACAGGCACCAAGCTCGACGGCGGCAACGTCTATACGATCACCTTTCCTAAGGATGCACTCCCGCTATCGAAGGTCCGCTACTTCTGGTCAGTCATCGCCGTTGACTTATCGAAATTCCAGGTCATCCCCAACGAACAGGACCGCTATCTGCTCAACAAGCAGTCTGGCGTGAAGACGAATGAAGACGGCACGCTGAGGCTCTATTTTTCGCCAACGAAGCCGGACGGTGCGCCGGAGCCTAACTGGCTGCCCACACCCAAGGGCGAGAACTACAACCTCACGTTCCGCTTTTACGGGCCGTCACGAGACGTCGTAGAGGGCGCGTATTTCCCGCCGCCATTGGTTCAGGCTGAGTAGGAGGATGCTATGAGACGGAACGCTCTGCGTATCGTGAAATTCCTCATGCCTCCCGCGCTTCTATTCGTCGCAGCAATCTCAGGCATAGCATCGGCGGTCTCCATCGAAACCGCCAAGACACCGATTGGCGACATCAAGTTGCAGTTTCTTCCGGCCGATGCGGAGGAAGAGCGACGTATCTACGATGAAATGGATTTCCAGCGAGCAACCCAGGGATACATCTGGGCGGTTCCCTTCGTTGCCATGGCAGAGTGGAAACATGCGCACCTTGACGAGATCGGTGCGGCTGAGAACGAGACTGTCCTCTACAAGGAGTTCAAGGACAAGCTCGGTATTCTCACCGCCAACCTGACCACGCCGTACCTCATCACCTTCGGCAATCTATCGAACGGCCCCGTGGTCGTCGAAATGCTCGCGGGTAATTTCGGCGGTATGGTCATGGACTTCTGGCAGCGACCAATGACCGACCTTGGCCAAGCGGGGCCGGACCAAGGGAAGGGCGGCAAGTATCTGCTGGTTGGTCCCGGTCAAACGCCGCCAGCAGACACCGCGGGCTTCACTGTGGTTCCGGTAAACACGAACAACTTCTTCGCCGGTATCCGCGTGCTCGACGCCGGTGAGGACAAAATTGCAGCGGCGCAGACTGGCTTCCGCATCTACCCCTACGCTGACCGAGCCAAGCCCCCGATGCAGCTTAGCCGCACGGTTGATGGCAAGAAGTGGTCGCAAGTGCAGCCCCGAGGCCTCGACTACTGGATGCGCTTTGACGAGTACCTGCAACAAGAACCCGTCGAGGAGCGCGACCGCATGATGATGGCCATGCTGGCCCCGTTGGGGATCGAGAAAGGTAAGCCGTTTGCGCCGGGGGAACGGGAGACCAAAATCCTCACTGACGGGGCGTTGATGGGGGAGCTCATGTCGATGAACATATCCTTCGCCAAGCGCTTCCCCAATTCCTACTACCGCAACGACGCCAAATGGGCCTACGTCATCATGTTCGACCCGAGCCAGGAAAAGCCCAACTACACCGAGCTAGATGAGCGCACTGACTATTTTTACGAGGCAGTCACGACGTCAGGCGGGATGGTTAGCACCACACCCGGCGTAGGCTCGGCGTACCTGGGCGCATACAAGGACAAGAATAACCAGTGGTTCGATGGTAGCCGTACCTACCGTCTCCGTGTGCCACCCAATCCACCCGCCAGGAACTTCTGGTCCCTAACGGTCTACGACACCTACAATCGCGTGCAGGTCGATAATCCATCTCAGGTGGCCGACATCTCCTCGCGCAAGGAGGGACTCAAGATCAACGAGGATGGCTCGGTCGATCTATACGTCGGCCCCAAAGCGCCGGACGGATGGGAGAACAACTGGATCGAGACCGTGCCGGACAAGGCCTGGTTCGCCTATTTCCGTTTCTACGGCCCAACCGAAGGCTACTTCAATCGGACCTATGCACTTCCGGACTTCGAGGAGGTCACGAACTGAAGGTTCACCCCAACAACTGCCCACGTCCGCTTTTGGCACTTAACAGACATTGATTCCGACGCTGAGCATGTCCGCTTTCAGGGGAAAGCGGACATCTCTGATCAACTCGCCGATGTCCGCTAATGACCCATAGCGGACACACCCAATCAATGGCCCGCTGCCGACAGTGGCATAGAAACAGTAAGCATTCCGACATCACCTGTTGCGCGGTTCTCGACATCCCCCGTCACCTCAAGGGAATCACACCGGATAAAGGCGATGTGCTCGTGACCGGTGCTGCCGGTGGGGTGGGTTCGGTCGCGATCGCGCTCCTCGACAAGCTTGGCTATCGCGTCGTTGCCTCCTCCCGCCGGGCCGAGCAGGAAGGTGACTACCTACAGGGACTTGGCGCCGATGAGATCATCGATGTTTGTGAACTTTCCGGAGCCGGAAACCCGTTGGGCAAGGAGCGCTGGGCGGGCGCCATCGACTCACTCGGCAGCCGGACGCTGGCCAACGGCGCAGTGGCCGCCTGCGGCCTGGCGCAGGGCCCCCGACCTGCCCGCGACCGTAATGCCCTTCATCCTACGCGACGTGACGCTTGCGGGCGTGAACTCGGTGCTAACCCCGCGAGAGAAGCGCGAAGAGGCTTGGAATTGACTGGCAAAGGACCTCGACCTCGCCAAGCTCAACGCCATGACGTCACGGGCAAGGCTTGAGGACGTGCCCTTTCTGGCGACCGAAATCCTCGATGGCAAAACACGAGGGCGCGTGGTCATCGATCTGTGAGACCGATCAGCGAGGCCCTGGTGCTCGGGGGCCGATATAGTTTGGTATTACCTCCTCGACTGTCTTTGGTTGAATACCGAGCTCTTGGACGTCTGGCAGGGCCCCGCTCACCACATTGTCGGTCTTGAGAAGGTCAACCTGGCTGGTGGTGAGCGGTGGGTTAGGCAGGAGCTCAAATAGTCGCGCCTGGACCTCGGCTACTGCAAAGGGAATTGGCACGAGCAGTCGCCGTTTGCCCATGAGCTGGAGCGTCATGTTGACCAGCTCGTGCAGCGTGTACACTTTGGGACCAGCAAGCTCGTAGGTCCGGCCGACGGTCCCGGGGTCGCTGAGGATGCTACTGATAGCCTCAGCCACGTCTTCCACAAAGATTGGCTGCAATCGGGTGGAGCCGCCGCCGATCAGCGGCAGTGCTGGCAGCAGCCGAGCAAGCGCGGCGAGCGTGCCGAACAATGCATCGCCTCGACCGAACATGGCCCCCGGACGGACGATCGTAGCCCCTGGGAACGCCGGCCGAACGATCAGTTCGCCGCGTCCTCGAGCCCGGATGTATGGCGAGCTTGAATTGGGATCGGCGCCAATTCCGGATACAAGCACGAGCCGCGCAACCCCGGCCGCGGCTGCCTCCCGCGCTACATTCTCGGCCCCTCGTAGATGCACGGCCTCGAAGGTCACCCCACCCTTCTCGATATAGGCCGAGACCGCGTTGACCACGGCGTCGGCCCCGGCAATGGCGGCGGCAACCGAGGCTTGATCGCGCACATCGGCAGGGACGACCGTGACCCGCTCGAGACCCATCGATCGCAGCTCACTCCGGGCCGGGTCAGGATGCCGCACGGCGACGCGTACAGTCATCCCCTCGGCGGTCAGGCGGTCTACCAGTCGCCGACCAAGGAAACCCCCACCGCCAAACACGACGACCGTCGCCATCCTTTGCTCCGATAGGCAGGGCGCGTAATGTTCCAGCGCTGTGATCGGCTAACCGCTACTCCAATGTCAGCGCTGTGAGTTATACTAACGCGAGTATCGGATTAAACGACATGCAGGTCAGTCTAGAAGGCAAAGTCGCCGTAGTGACGGGCGTGAGCGGCGACGGACAGGTGGGACAGGCCGTCGCCAAGGCGCTGGCAGATGCCGGCGCCGCGCTGGCGATTTGCGCGCGCACACAAAGCAACGTCGAAGTGCGGGCCAAAGAGCTGCGAGATGCAAGCGCCCGTGTGTTCGCCATGGCCGGATCTTTGACTGATGAGGATCAGGTCCGGCGTCTGATCGACGGTACCATTAATGAATATGGTCGGATCGACGTCCTGGTGAATTTGGCAGGAGGATTGACGCGTTATAAGCCTTCGGTAGAGCACACGCTCGATGATTGGCGTGCTGAGGTCGACAATAACCTGTTGAGCGCATTTTTGACATCACGCGCAGCCTTCCCGCTTCTGCAGGCAGCCGGTGACGGTGTCATCATCAACTTCGCGCGGGCTGGCCAGCCTCAGGCTAACATGATCGCCTATAACTGCGCCAAGGCAGGAATTGAGGCGCTTACCCGCACGCTTGCGCTCGAGGGAAGAGATCTTGGAATACGCGTGAACGCGATTGCGCCGGGACTCGTGGACACAGCATCCAACATTGCCGCGATGAAACCAAAAGATTTGAAGCGTTGGACCAAACGCAAAGATATCGCAGAGACTGTCGTCTTCCTCGCCTCGCCAGCCGCCGCCGGCATTACCGGTCAAATCATTGCGGTCACTGGCTGGGGATTGTAGCGCGTTAGGATGGCAAACCGGCGAGCGGGTGGCAGGAGCCTGCCTTTTGGCGATCCACGGACCAAGGTGCAATGCGGCCAGTCGTAGGCCGCTATTTGTCGGTCGTTTTCCCGTCGAAATGCTCTTTAGACGCTTTGCATCCGCTTTCGTGGCATGGACTGTGCCATCGACATGCTCGGGCGGCGCATAAAGTGTGTACCGGTGTTTCTGATGTTATGCCGCGCGCCGGCCGGGACGATGATGGTAGTGTCGCTTTTGATTTTCGTCCTGGTGCCGTCGATCCAAACTTCGCCAGTTCCTTTTTCCACCCGGAAAAATTGGGTCCGGTCTTTTATGAGTCTCTTCGCCGATTTCCTCTCCTGGTCGCAGGGCCATCAACACTAGTTGCATCTGGTGCGCGGTGTACAGAACACGGCGAAAATTCGAATTCTCCTCGGTCATTTCTTCAATGTTGCCGACAAAGCCTTTCATGGGGAACCTCCTTGTTGGCTTGATGGATTAAGGGGCCAGCCCCTCTCGCAGATTTGTCATTTTGCTTGATACCGATGGACGCGGATCGGTAAACCGTTCTGACTGGAAAAGCCCGTCACGCGCCGTTATCCCGCAACACAGCAGTGCCGTCGCGGCTCCATCGCAGTTCAACCATGCCAGGCAATATGTGGAGGCCTTTCACGAGAGCAAGAACCCGATGGCCGGGGGACCTCTGGCGCCTGGTGGCCGTGCTAGCCTTCGTGAACACACTCTGCGATACGGCCCCGGCGCAACAGGACCCCTGGACCGCGTCCCGCGCGGCGATGGTGCGCACGATCGAGGCCCATGCGACTCTGCTCCCCGAGGCGATTAGCACCGACGGTATATCGGCGAAGGTCCTCGATGTCATGGGCAAGGTGCCCCGGCACGAGTTCGTGCCGGATGGGGTCGAGCGCCAAGCCTATGCGGACGCGCCGCTGCCCATCGGTTACGGGCAGACGATCTCTCAGCCGTTCATTGTCGCGCTGATGACCCACCTCATACGGGGGGGCCCGGATTCAACGGTGCTCGAGATTGGCACAGGGTCTGGCTACCAGGCCGCGGTGCTCTCGCCGCTGGCAAAGACCGTCTGCACCATCGAGATCATACCCGGACTCGGCGAGATCGCCGCGCGGCGTCTCAAGGCCCTCGGCTATGACAACGTCCAGACCAAAATCGGCGATGGCTATTTCGGATGGCCGGAGTGTGGCCCCTTCGATGGGATTCTGGTGACCGCCGCCGCTGGCCACGTCCCGCCGCCCCTTGTGAAGCAGCTCAAGCCAGGCGGTCGCATGGTGGTCCCCATCGGTAGCGTCTTTGGGCCTCAATTCCTGACCCTGGTCGAGAAGACGAGTGGTGGGGAGATCACGACCCGCCAGCTCTTGCCCGTCAGTTTCGTGCCGCTGACGCGAGACACTCAATGATCACTTACCTCGCCCTAGTTGTCATCTCGGCGGCGATATTGGCCTACGAGGTCCTTCTGGTCCGGCTCTTCGCGATCGTTCAGTGGCACCATTTCGCCTTCATGGCGATCAGCATCGCCTTGCTCGGCTTTGGCGCCAGTGGGACATGGCTGGCTCTCTGGCAACACTGGGTCGGATCGCGCTTCACGGCGAGCTTCGCAGTGAGCGCCGGATTGTTCGCGCTTTCCGCTCCGGCGAGCTTCCTCGCGGCGCAGGCCTTGCCGTTCAACGCTCTGGCGGTTGTCTGGGACCCGGGTCAACTCCTGTACCTGCTGGCTATGTATCTGCTGCTGGTTATTCCGTTCTTTTGCGGCGCCACCTGCGTAGGTCTCGCCTTTGTCTGTTGCGGCGACAAGGTTGGCCGCATCTATGCGGCCAACCTGATCGGATCGGCCCTGGGCGCCCTTGGTATCGTCGCAGTGCTCTTTGTGTTGCCCCCGTCGGACACTCTTCGACTAATTGCCGCTATGGGGTTTAGCTCAACGGCACTGGTTGTGCTGAACCGAAGGCTGGTTTTTTGGCCGGCTGTGTCGGTGGGCGCTCTGATGCTGGCCATCACGGTCTGGGTGCTGCCCGATGGGTGGTTCGCCCTGCGGATCTCCGACTACAAGGGCCTTCCCAGCGCGCTCAAGGTCTTGGGCACGAGAGTGCTGAGCGAGCACTCACGAGCGCGGAATGTGCTCCGAGCACTAGCGCTGTCACAAAAAAGATGGGGTTAGCTGGCAACATTCACACCCAGACGATCGCCACGGTTAGACGGGTGGCTAATAATGGAGCATCCCCATGGCTATGTTTATTGTACTCGCCAGCTTCACCGACCAGGGCATCCACGAGGTCAAGGAGACAATAGGCCGTGCGGAGGCCTTCAAGGAGATGGCCAAGAAAGTGGGCGTCAGCGTCAAGGATATCTACTGGACGCTCGGCAGCCATGATGTTGTTGCGATCTGCGAGGCCCCCGATGACGAAAGCGCATCAGCGCTTGCTTTGAGCGTCGGCTCACGCGGCAAAGTCCGATCCGAGACCCTGCGAGCGTTCTCATTGGATGAGATGAAGAGGATCCTCGGCAAGATGGTTTGAGGTAACTTCCGGCGTCAGTTTTGCCTTGGGTTAGTGGTAAACTTCGCAAACTAGCTGCCGACGGCTTGACAGATCCTGAGGAGCTTCGAGATCGGGTTTTAGAGAGCTTGAGCGTTAGTAACAGTGAAGCCGCATAGCCACAGGGTGCAGTTTTGCGCTTTAAATGCGAAACCACCCCCCAATGATTAGGTGATCCCTGCGCCCCTAAACGTTGCCTCCGACACCGGGCAGTTGCGAGTCCGGAATGGCGTCCGTGTCGAGTACACAGACGCTGCACTGGAGCCGATTGTTGGTCGTTTCTGCCAGGACGTTGCCCGCCGCAACGGGCTCCAGCTCGAAGCGGTTCAGATCGCACCAGGCTCGCCTGTCGACAACGTTGCTTCCATCTGCATCGAGCTTGGCGGCTCCGCCGACCTCGACGCGCTGCCGGCGCCGATCGGCATCTCCCCGAACAGACCAATCGCCCAGAACGAGCGTTATTTGCTGCAGATCGGCGCTGATCGCATCGTTGTGCGCAGTGTCGAGGCTATCGGAATCGCGCGCGGGCTGACGACCCTCGTCCAACTTCTGGCGACGACGCCGCCTGGCGCAGATGGCGCCGTGGTGCTGCACGCCGAGCACATTCTGGATGCGCCTCGGTTCGCTTGGCGCAGCCTCCATTTCGACGTTGTCCGCACGTTCTTCACCGTACAGGAGGTGAAGCGGATTATCGACCTCCTCGCACTCTACAAATTCAATGCTCTCTCCATCCACCTCACCGATGATCAGGCCTGGCGGATCGAGGCCGGCCGTCCTGCGGGCTACAAGATTGACGCTCCGTTCTACACTAATGCCGAGCTGCGCGAACTCATCCGCTATGCCGAGGACCGCTTCATCACGCTCATTCCCTTGATCAACACACCCGGCCACGCCAACGCGCTGATCCAAATGCGCCCGGAACTGAACAGCGGGCGCAACGTGCTTGAGTTCGACCTGAAGCCCAGCGCATGGCTCGACCCCGAACTGCCGGCGACATACCAGGCGGTCGAAGCGGTGCTGGCTGAGATCGCCGATGTCTTCCCCGGACCGTACATCTTTATCGGCGCCGACGAGCCTTTTGGCATGCCCGACGACTTGTATGAAACCTATGTGCGCCATGTGCATGCCTTTGTTCACTCTATAGGCAAACGCACCCTGGGGTTTCAGGAGTTGATGCGTTCCGGCATCGATCGCGACCATGTCATCATGTATTGGATTTCTAAAACCGATTTGGGAAGCGGCTCGCTCCCGCTACCTGCCCACTTCGCGGCAATGATCAAAAAAAACATCGCTTGCTCGTGCGAAGACATCGGG
The DNA here is from genome assembly GCA_963818165.1 of uncultured Alphaproteobacteria bacterium. Classification (GTDB taxonomy): domain Bacteria; phylum Pseudomonadota; class Alphaproteobacteria; order Rhizobiales; family Methyloligellaceae; genus Methyloceanibacter. The sequence goes on along the minus strand of CAWFRD010000011.1, from coordinate 3,843 downwards.
CGGGCGCTGAAGTTTTCGATTCCGATCCTCTTGTCACCGCTCGGCCACGCCTATTTCGACGTGCCCTATGCCGAGCCCTCTGCCGACCCACGTCAGGAGGAGAGACGGCGCGGGGTTGGTCAGCGTGTCTACGCACCGAGGACCATCGCCGAGACATTCGACTGGGACCCTGCAAAGGCACTTGGGCCCAATGCCCCGCTGGCAAATCTGGCAGGGGTCGGGTCGGCGATATGGGGCGAGACCATCAAGGATTTCACCGATCTGACGTTCATGCTGCTGCCGCGGCTTGCCGGCATCGCCGAGAAGGGATGGAGCGACGCGCAGGTGTCGTCATGGGCCGACCACCGCGCGCGCCTGACGGCACACGGCCGACTCTGGAGCCAGGACGGCCTGACCTACTTCAAGTCTTCCACTGTGGACTGGGAAACCGGAGCGCTCTTTGTAAATTCAGATCCAGTTTAGAAAAGCTCATTCACTGGGGAATTTGCTTCGGAAAATCAGGAACTATGTACCGAATATTGCGTTTGAAAACAGTCAAAACAACGGGCCGGCCAGCGGCCAATTTCATAGGGTAGCTTGGACGCGCCGGGTGCCCCTCGAGAGGGGAGGATCCCCAATGCGGATGTCTGAGATCCATGATTATGCGAGGCAGCTGCTGGGCGCGTACGGAGACAAGGCTCGCGCAATCGCTGCGCAAAAGGCGGTGGAAAGCGAGAAGCGTGGCGAGCCACATGAAGCTGAGGATTGGCGGCGCATTCGTGACGCGCTCACGGAGATGCGGGGCCCGCATTTCAGCTAATTGGTGAACCGCGCTACGGCTGATCGGCGAGTCGGCATCTTCGACAATCTTGCCGAGGATACCCTTCATCTACTCGAAGGAGAAAGCGCGCAATGTCTCGGACCTGACATTGCCGCGCGCGCAGACGCTTAGGGAAAGCGCCGCCGCGCTTTCGTCGTCTGGCGCATCACAAACGGCATCCACATCATGGCTGCCGAGCGTCCAATAGAGGTCCTTGAAGCTAACGCGCTCTTCTTGGCCATTTCCTTGAAGGCCGCACGGCCGATTATTCTTTGACGTTGCGAATACCGTAATCGGTGAAGTGGCATGCCGCATCACCGTCCAAGTCTCACCGCGTATTTTGGGTGCGCTTCCCCTGCCCAGTTCGGCCTCCGAGCGTTAGATGTCGTAATAGAGGAAGAACTCTGAGGGATGCGGGCGCAGACGGATCTCGTCGATCTCGCGCGATCGCTTGTAGCTGAGATAGGTCTCGATCACATCCTTAGTGAAGACATTGCCGGCCAAAAGGAACTTGTGATCGCGCTCAAGCGCATCGAGCGCTTCGTCAAGCGTGCCCGGCGCCTTGGGGACCTTCGCCATCTCCTCCGGTGGCAGATCATAGAGGTTCTTGTCGATCGGATCGCCGGGATTGATCCGGTGTTCGATACCGTCCAGACCCGCCATGAGCATCGCAGCAAAGGCGAGGTAAGGATTGGCGGCAGGATCCGGGCAGCGGAACTCCACGCGCTTGGCCTTAGGGTCGCCTGAGTACATCGGATGCGGCAAGCAGCGGACCGATTGCGCTGCGAGTAGCCGAGATTGACCGGCGCTTCGAAGCCCGGCACGAGTCGGCGGTAAGAGTTCACCGTGGGCGCGCAAATCGCGCACAGCGCCGGCGCGTGCTTCAGCAGACCGCCAATGTAGTGGCGCATCGTCTCGCTCGACCCGGCATAGTCGTCGCCGGCGAAAATCGGCTTCTTGGCTTTCCAGATGCTCTGGTGGACATGCATGCCCGAGCCATTGTCCCCGAAGAGAGGCTTGGGCATGAAGGTCGCGGTCATGCCGCGTTTCCGAGCCACGCACTTCACCACATATTTGTAAATCATCACATTGTCGGCCATGCGAGTCAGCGTGGTGAAGCGCATATCGATCTCGCCCTGGCCGCCGGTCGCCACTTCATGGTGGTGGGCCTCAATCTGAATACCGAGCTTCTCAAGGGTCAGCACCATTTCGGTGCGCGCATCCTGGAGCGTGTCGGCGGGGGGAACCGGAAAATAGCCCTCCTTGGGGCGCAGCTTGTGACCGAACTCGGCCATCGCCTTCGCCCGCGTCCCAGTTCGCCTCATGCGATTCGATTTCGTAGAAGCCGTAGTGCGTGCCTTGGTCATAGCGCACGCCATCAAACACGAAGTGCTCGAGCTCGGGACCGAAATAGGCCGTGTCGCCGACCCCAGTTCCTTTCAAATCGGCTTCCGCCTTTTGCGCGATATGGCGGGCGTCGCGGCTATAGCTTTCGCCAGTGACGGGATCGCGGATCGTGCAGATCACGACCAAGGTTGGCACCTCGGAGAATGGGTCGAGAAAGGCGGTGGCCGGGTCCGGCACGACCAGCATGTCGCTTTCCTGGATCTCCTGGAAGCCGCGGATCGAGGAGCCGTCGAAGCCGACGCCATCGACTATGGCGTCATGGTCAAGAGCGCGGGGCGGCACCGAGAGGAGCCGCCAAAGACCGGGAATATCGGTAAATCTGAGGTCGATCATCTCGACCTTATTATCCTTGATCGTCTTGAGAAGACCTTCCGGACTTTTTCTTCTCCTGAGTTATCTCGCCCTCCCCACCAATAGGCCGAGCCGAACATGGCTCGGCTCGCCGCAGTGTCATGAGATCCAGACTGGAAGTGCCGGCCATGGCGTTACTTCCGCGTGGCCTAGGATCGCACCAATCCTAGCACGCCTGTCGTGGAGGGCGTACGAACAGAAAGTAGGTAAACCCAGCTAATCGTCGCCGGCGCGAAGCGCAGCGCATAAGTGGGGTCTAATGGCTCAACTCGGTGACCGCGACGCTTTGCTGATTGCCATCCTTGGTCACGAGCACGCAGCGGAACTTGTTGGCCATACCGTCCTCGGTCAGCGCGGCGTTCTCAGCCTGATTTCTTCGGCCGTCAGACTTCGAGCATCGCCGGCATGTCAAAGGCACTGTGGCGCTCGAAAGTGGTGGTCTCGAACTTGAGGCCCAATTCGCGCGCACGGCGCCAGGAACGATCAAGCTCCGCGTGCGTCGGCCGGCGGGCGATCTCCGCGTATTTGTCCCGGTATTTGGCACTCGCCGGATCGCAGAAATTGTCGGGATGGAACTGCGCCATCACGTTCACCGGCGCCGCCGGCACGATGCTCGGCGATCCATTCCAGCACCGGATAGGTGCAACACTCGACGTGATTGGGCATCACCAGGTGGCGGATGGAAAAATCCTCGCCCCAGTCGTCGAGCAGCGCAATGTTGCGCGTCACCGTCTCCCAGTACCAGGGCGTCTTCGCCAGCGTCATGGCGCAACGGCCCGGTCCGAATTTGAAATCGGGCAGCCAAACGTCGGTGAGGATGCGCAGGATCTTCATGCTTTCGAGCGTCATGAAGAAGTTGCTGTTCCACAGCATCGGCGCATTGAACTTCCCGTCATAGACGGCGGCATCCGGGCGCCTCTTCGAACCAGAAGAACCGGTCAGCCTTCGTTCTGCGCGCCCGCGCCAGCTCCGACTGCGTCGGCGTGAAGTCGCGGCCCAGCAGCGCGATGGCGTCGACGATGGCATGCAGGTGAATGACGACCTCGCCGCCGACCCAATTGATGTTGTGGCAGCCTTCGCGGCGCAGCGTCCACGCCATCGCCGCCAGCGTGCGCGGGTCGGTCTCCTCGCCGTTGTCCTTGTCGGTGCTGATGTCGCCGTTCTGGCAAAAGGCGCACCGCATGTTGCAGGAGGTGAAGAAGATCGTGCCCGAGCCTTGCGTGCCGCGATAGAACAGCTCCTCGCCGGTGTGATGGAAATGCGAGCTGACCCGCGACGCGGATGCC